>CAIJGS010000185.1 GCA_903820285.1 uncultured Verrucomicrobia subdivision 3 bacterium
ACGGGGCGTTTGTTCCTGTAACAAATACCATGAAAATGGTGTAGAAGAGGAATTATGAGCTATCAAATCATTGGCAACGACGGCCGGACCTACGGCCCGGCAACCTTGGATCAGGTGCGCGTGTGGATTTCCCAAGGGCGGGCAGAAAGCCGGACACCGGTTTTGGTGGAAGGGTCCACCAGCTGGTCCACATTGGGTCTTTTGCCGGAGTTTGCGCCTTTATTCACCGCTCCGCCGCCGGTGACACCATCGGCACCTCCTGCGGCACCCCCCCTACGAGCGAACTCAGGGGCCATCCCGACCAACTCCTTTGCGACCGCGGGACTGGTTTTGGGGATTATTTCACTAATGTGCTGCTGCTGTTGCGGCGGCTTCCCGTTCAACATCCTGGGTTTGGTCTTTTCGCTGATTGCCATTGTGCAGATCAGCAATCATCCGGAGCAGTCCTCGGGTCAGGCGCAGGCGATTGTGGGGATTGTGCTGTCGGCGGCCAGTTTCCTGATTTTTCTGGCTTCGCTGGTCGGCAATAATTCGCATGTATTTTATCATAATCGCGGTTTTTGAACGGGTGACATGGTTACCTCCTCGGCAGTTCCGCCCAAGCTGAAACCCGCCGGATTGGTCTGGTTTGGGGTGGTGGCGTTTGCTCTGGCTGCCGTGGTGCTGGGTACGGTGGTATTCTTTTTCAATCCAGTCAGCAGTTCGTTCTATCCGGTGTGCCAGTTTCACCGGCTGACGGGCTGGAATTGTCCGAGCTGCGGTGCCACGCGCGGACTTTATGCCTTGTTGCATGGTCATTTGTTAACGGCAACCCGTGATAATGCGTTGCTGATGATTGGTTTGGTATTGGTTCCTGCCCGGGCTGCCTGGTGGCTGAAAAACCAGAATTATGGCGACCGGAAGAAGGATTTTTTCCCGGCTTCCTGGCTCTGGCCGCTGCTGGCGGTACTGCTGGTTTTTTCGGTGTTGCGCAATCTCCCGGCTTTTGCGTTCCTGTCGCCGGCCTGAAACCCAACGCCGATGCCTAAAACCGTTTATTTTGATTACAACGCCACCACCCCGCTCGATCCGGCGGTGCGCGAGGTGATGGTGCCCTTGCTAGGCGAATGCTGGGGTAATCCCTCCTCGGTCCATCATATCGGTCGCAAAGCCCGGTCCTTGCTGGATGATTACCGCGACCGCGCGGCCGTTTTCTTGGGGGCCAAACCGAGCGAAATCATCTTTACCAGCGGCGGCACGGAGGCCAATAATCTGGCCATTTTTGGCACCGCCCGGCTGTTGCAGGGCAAAGGCAAGCATCTGATTACGTCAGCGGTGGAACATCATGCCGGGCTCCATTGCTTCGACTTTCTGGAGAAACACGAAGGGTTTTCGGTTACCCGGCTGCCCGTGGACCGGGATGGCCGGGTGGCGGCAGCGGATTTAATCAAAGCGATCCGCCCGGATACGACCTTCGTTTCCATAATGGCCGCCAATAATGAGATCGGCACCCTGCAGCCGGTGGCGGCCTTGGGAGCGATCTGCCGGGAACGGGGAATCATATTTCATACGGATGCCGTGCAATGGTTGGGCAAGGAGCCCTTTGCCAACGTGGCGCAGTTCAATGCCGACTTGGTTTCCGTCTGCGCACATAAATTTCATGGGCCCAAAGGTGCCGGGTTGCTGTATATCCGCTCGCCGTTGCATCCCCTGCCGGTACTTTTCGGCGGCGGCCATGAAAACGAACGCCGGGCGGGAACAGAAAACCTGCCAGCCATCGCCGGGCTCGTCACGGCCATGGAGAAATTTATCAATCCGCCGGTGTTTGAGCGGACCAAGCTGCTGGAACTGGCGGGTAAACTCAGGGGTTGCATTGAAACGATCCCTGGCTGCGAACTGGTCAGTCCCCGGGTGGATTCCTTGGCAAACACCGTCGCTTTCGTGGTGGATGGGTCGGATGGCATCGCCCTCATGGCCGGTTTCGATGTGGAGGGCATCTGTGCTTCGAGTGGATCGGCGTGCTCGGCCGGCTCTTTGGAGCCCTCCCATGTCATTTTGGCCACCGGCCGGCGGGAACGGGCCAACTCGCTGGTGCGTTTTTCCCTGGGCCGCGATTCGACGCTGGCAGAAGTGGACTTTGTCTGCCATCTTTTTCCAGACATCATCCGACGTGCACAAAGGGTCTAATAATGTTCCAACGGTGTGCGAATGGGGTGTGAACAGATTGTGGACAGTGTGAAGAACTTTGACTTTTCAATTTGTCTGGCTGCATTACGTTGAAGTTGTCAGGCACATGAGGCCGAGCATTTGGCGGTTTGCATTGACGATTTGAAGTTGTTAGGCTTGTTCACAGGCCATAATACGGATACTTTTTCTTTTAAAGATACATACAATATTAAGCGCGCATGAACCTAACGATCTCAAAAGACCAGATCATCTCCGGTTTGCAGGCCGTCCAAAACGTGGTCAGCACCCGGACCACCCTGCCCATCCTGTCCAACGTGTTGCTGCGCGCTGAAGGCTCCCACGTGGAGTTTACAGCGACCGACCTGGACGTGACCGTCTCCTGCAAGGTCGAGGCCAAGGTGACCAAGCCAGGGGCCACCACGCTGCCCGTGAAAAAACTGTTCGGCATCGTCCGGGAGCTGAGCAGCGAAATCGAAATCGAGGTGGATGAGAAAAATATCGCCAGCATCCGCAGCGGTTCCTCCTATTTCAAAATCCATGGCCTGAGCGCGGATGAATTTCCGCCGCTACCCCAGTTCAAGGACGACAAGAAAGTCTCCCTGCCCCAGGAAAACATCAAGGCGATGGTCAAGAAGACCTCCTTTGCCGTTTCCACCGACGAATCCCGTTACGTGCTGAACGGTCTGTTTGTGAGCCTCAAGGAAGGCAAAATGACCGTGGTAGCCACCGATGGCCGCCGCCTCGCGCTGGTGGACGAAGAAGTCGAAATTTCCGAAAAAAGTGCCGGCGAATTCATCATCCCCGCCAAAGCGGTCAATGAACTGACCCGCCTGTTTCAGGAAAAAGGCGAAGTTGAGATCAAGCTGGGTGAAAACCAGGCCTCGTTTGCCCTGAAGGATGACAAGGGTTTCTCGATTTTGCTCATCACCAAGCTGATTGAAGGCAACTATCCGAATTATCGCCAGGTCATTCCTAACGAAATGAAGGAACGCGTTTCGCTCGGACGCGAAGAATTGCTGCATGCCCTGCGCCGCGCGGAAATCATGACCAGCGAAAAGGCGAACTCCGTGAAGCTCACCTTCAGCCGGAACAATCTCACGATCACCGCCAATTCGCCGGAAGTCGGCGAAGCCCGCGAAACCATCGCCATCAGCTACAAGGGCAATGACATTTCCATCGCGTTCAATCCGAGCTATCTGATTGATCCGCTGAATGCGCTGACGGAAGACGAAGTTTTCTTTGAGCTGATCGACGAACTGAGCCCCGGCGTGTTGAAGATCAACGGGCCGTTCCTGTACGTCGTCATGCCCATGCGCCTGAACTAAAAGTAAATCAAACTGGAGTCCCCCCATGTGGACCTGCCTCCGATGCGGCGAAAAAGTGGAAGACCAGTTTGATTCCTGCTGGAAATGTACTACGCCGCGCGGGGCCGCCCCCGCGACTGCAGCCACCGGGGATGAGCCGCAACCACCGGTCATTCCCCGAAAAAACTGGAGCATGGCCTTCAAGTATTTCCGGGGAACGCTGGCCACGTGGGATCAACTTTTCGGCGAAGCCGCTGCCTTTGCCACGGAAATCGGCCCCGAATGGGTCGTTGGCATTTCTCATTCTTGCGATGAGGGTGATGGCGTGGTGACGGTGTGGTATTGGAAAGAAAACAGCGCACCCTAAATTGCGCCACCCGCAAGGGTTCCACTGGTGGCGGAGTCACCCGCAGGTCGGGCAATACACCGTTTTACGGATTGAACTTTTCCCGCCTTTAACCAATCGTCCCTGCTATGAAACTTGGTCTGGGTCTGTATCGTCATCAGCTCAACGCGGAACATTATCGTTTCGCCAAACAATGCGGCTGCACGCATCTGGTCATTCATCTGGTGGATTATTTTCGGTCCTCGCGCAGCAACCAGCCGGGCGATCAACCGGTGGGCGACGACAGCGGCTGGGGTCTGGCTGGCGACCCGCAAAAACTCTGGACCTACGAGGAGATGGCTGCGATTCGCCAGGACATCAATGCGCACGGCCTGGAACTGGAGGCGATTGAAAACTTTGATCCCGCGCACTGGCACGATGTGCTGCTGGACGGCCCCCAAAAAAAACAGCAAATCGAAAATCTTAAAACGATCATCCGCAATGCGGGCAAGGCCGGGATTCCTATTTTTGGTTACAACTTTTCCATCGCGGGCGTTGCCGGCCGGGTGAAGGGAAAGTTTGCGCGCGGCGATGCCGAGGCCGTGGGTATGGATGGTCCGGTGGACCGACCACTGCCGAACGGCATGGTCTGGAACATGGTTTTTGACAAGACGGCACCAGCCGGAGATGTACCCAGCGCCACGCATGAACAACTCTGGTCACGACTAAAATATTTTCTCGACGAACTGGTGCCCGTGGCCGAAGAGGCGGGCGTAACGCTTGCCGCGCATCCGGATGATCCGCCGTTGCCGTTTGTGCGCGCCCAGCCGCGCCTAGTCTGGCAGCCGCAGCTCTATCAGAAGCTCATAGATTTGAAACCCAGTTCCAGCAATGCACTGGAATTTTGTGTGGGCACACTGGCGGAGATGGCCGACGGGGATGTTTACGAAGCGGTGGATCAATACAGCCGCCAGCAAAAGCTGGGGTATGTCCACCTGCGCAACGTTCGCGACAAGGTGCCGCAATACAAGGAGACATTCATTGACGACGGCGTGGTGGACGTGCTACGGGTGCTGAAAATACTGAAGAAGAACGGATACAACGGCGTGATTATTCCGGATCACGCACCGCAGATGAGCTGCTCCGCTCCCTGGCATGCGGGCATGGCTTATGCGCTGGGATTTTTACGCGCCGGCATCAAGATGGTTGAGGGTTGATCCGTTCCACCCTCAATTTTCGGTCGCAAGCCCGACCTTGGTGATCTCGAGGGACTGGAGGGTATCGAGGACGGAGACCATGATCTGATATTCGACCTGGTCGGAGCCTTTGACGACGACGGCGAGGTCGGCATTGGCCTCCTTGAGCGTCTTAAGCTTGTCCTTAAGCTGGGGGACGGTAACGACTTCGTTATTCAAAGTAATCTCCCCCGCCGCGGCGATGTTAATACGGTTGATCTGGGGTTTGGGCTGATTGGTCTTGGGCGGGGCCTTGCCGGAAGGCAGGTTCATCTCCAGGTTGTTCATCAACTGCGGCGTG
>CAIJGS010000186.1 GCA_903820285.1 uncultured Verrucomicrobia subdivision 3 bacterium
ATTTAACCGCATAGAACGCAGAGAACACAAAACATGGGACGGTTGGGACGGATGGGACCTAGGGTTTGGCGGCGGTGGGGCCTACGGGAGGACCGGTGGCTGGCCATGGTAAGCGGCGCGTAAGTTGTACAATTATTTCGGGCGGGCGGATTTCGGTTCGACACGCCGTTATTATCTAATCAGGCCAGGTTCGAGGACGGCCACGGGACCTCGGCCGTGCCAGAGTAAAGCGACTTGCCGACTGATGGGGTCAAAGATGCATATTTGGTCATCGCCAAGCTGGAAGAGGACTTTATCCGAGGGCAGCTGGACGGCGTTACGAATATCCCATGCGCCAAAAGGTGTTTCGTAGGAGAACCGTTCGGATTGGCCGGTCGATTTATCGGAGGCCAGGAGTCCTTCCCCCGACCAAAATCCGGTTCGGAACTTCCAATGACTATTCGTCGCGCTCCCAAGCCTCGGGACCTCGCCGAAGTTGAACCAGGTTCCCTCATATTGCGGAGGACTGATATGGCGGCTGCGCAAATCGGGGACTGCATCAACCGGCAAATTTGTCTGCACATCCACGAGGAGCGGATCGCGTGAATTCTTCCCTGCAAAAGGTGCAATTACGTCATAATGGTTGGTGTTTGAAGGATTCGGTCGAACAACCAGCCGGTCGTCATTGTCTTTTGAGTGCAAGGCATAAATCATTTCCCCGCCCGGGCCGGCCAACGGGCGTTGGTAAACATTGCCGTCCCCCGGGCCGATATAATATACGAGCACGGAATCGGGCAGCGACAGGTTGGCGGGCGGGACGATGTCCAGTTTGGTGTAAAGCGAGGTGCCGCTCGCCAGCCAGTACCACCCAAACAGGAGGGCGTAGGACGCGCTTTGGACTACGAGCGACGCCACGAGGCTCCGTTTCAACCAATTCGGTTTTCCCCAAAGGCACCAGACGACAAAGGGCCATTCGATTATGAGGGTCATGAGGTAGGTCACCACCACCATGATCCAAAACCACTGCCAGCCATTATTGAGGTCCATGGGCAGCGCCTGGACGATCTTGCCACGGATGAATAATCCGCCCAGCCAGGCGGAGGCGTAGTTGGCCGGGATCATGATCGCAACACATTTGCCCTGCGGGACAGAAAACAGCCAGGCCAGCAGCATGCCTTCGCCGGTGCCGATGAACGCATTGCCGAGCACCAGATGCAGCATTCCAGCCCACATCAGGGGCGTTCCGGCATCGGCCCGGGCATAGCACGGAAAGCCGATGATACCGAGCAGGACGAGAACGCGTAAGTGGTAATGCCTCATTGGGGAGATTGCTTGATACACTCCTGGCTGCGCCTGATTTTGCATGGGGCAATTATCGGTATTTCAGATCGAAAATCGAGTGTTTTAACACCTACAAGCAGCAAGCTATTTCGAGCCGGGGTCGGGCGGCGGGGGGTGTTTTAGGGGACGGATATTTGAGTCTCGAGACCTCGTCTCCTACGGATGAGGGGGGACGAAAAGGACCGGGCCGCTTGGAAGGCGGAACTCCGAAGGGGGTGGAGTGGGGCGGAATCCGGGGTTTTCCGGCAAATCTTTGCGACTACGCATTGACTTTTGTGTCCGCAAATGAAAACTTTAACACTGCGTCCCGGAAATGCTTTATGGTGACGCAACCAAAAACGTGGCAGAAAAAGACGATTACTTGTTGGACATGCTGGTGGACCTGGGCTTTACAACGGCTGAACAGGTCGCCAAGGCGCGTACGGAATCTGGCGGAGCCGGCATTGTAGATTATCTGGTCGCCAACAAAGTCATCCGGGCCGGGGACGTCACCCAGGCCAAGGCGGCGCAGTTCGGCGCGGAAGTCGTCCATCTCTCGACGATGAAGATCGAGGACGATGTCATCTCGCTCATCCGTCGCGACATCGCCAAAAAATATCGCGTTATTCCCCTTTTCAAGGCCGACGAGAAGATTGCCGTGGCCATTGCGGATCCCTCCGACCTGAACACGATTGATTCCCTCCACCATCTTTTGGGGGCGGAAATCGAATTGCGCGTGGCGTCGGAGGCGGACATCGAGACGGCGCTCAGCAAGTATTACGGTGGCGAGAAAAAGGCGATTGCCGAGGGTGCGTTCAAGGATGTCATCCAAGAAATGACGATGGCCGAGGTGAATCTCGGCGGGCTGGCAGATCAGGGGCCGGATGTGGAAGTGGATGCGCCGCTGATCCGGTTGGTCAACCAGATCATCATGGACGCGTTCAAGCTGCGCGCGTCGGATATACATCTGGAACCGCTGTCCAAGCGTTTCCGCCTGCGCTACCGCATTGACGGGGTGATGCAGGAAATGAGTGCGCCGCCGAAACGGCTGCAGGCGGCCATCATTGCGCGACTCAAGATTCAGGCGGGCATGGTGATTTCCGAGCACCGGATTCCACAAGACGGCCGTATTCAGACCAAGGTGGGGACCAAGATCATTGATTTGCGCGTATCGTGCCTGCCGACAAATCACGGCGAGAGTATCGTCATGCGTATTTTGGACAAGGAAGGACTGCGGCTCGGTCTCCCTGAGCTGGGCTTTCTGGCGGATGACCAGGCGACGTTCGAGCGGATCATCGCGCTGCCGGACGGGATTCTGCTGGTGACGGGGCCCACGGGTTCCGGCAAAACCACGACGCTATATTCGTGTTTGAATTTCATCAACCGGCCCGACCGCAAGATCATTACGGTGGAAGACCCGGTGGAATATGTGCTCTCGGGCATCAACCAGGTGCAGGTGAATGACGTGGTGGGCTTCAGTTTTGCCGCCGCGTTGCGCGCGATTCTCCGTCAGGCGCCCAACATTGTGATGCTGGGGGAAATTCGTGACATGGAAACGGCGTCCATTGCCATCAACGCCTCGCTGACCGGTCACTTGGTGTTCTCCACGCTGCACACGAATGACGCGCCCGGCGCCGTGATGCGTCTGGTGGACATCGGGGTGAAGCCGTTTTTGGTGGCCTCTTCCGCGCGGTGTCTCATGGCCCAGCGCCTGGTCCGCAAAATCTGCAAGAAGTGCGTGGGACCCTATACGCCGACCGAGGCGGAAATCCGCACACTGGGAATTACGGCGGAGCAGGTGAAGAACGCGAACTTCCAGAAGGGCCGGGGTTGCAACAACTGCAACAACTCCGGTAACCGCGGCCGGATGGGCATCTTTGAAATCTTTGTGATCCAGGATGAAGCCCGCAAACTGATCTATGACCGGGTGCCGAGCAATATCCTGCGGCAGCGGGCCCGCGAAATGGGCATGCGCACGTTGCGCGAGGACGGTATCCGCAAGGTGCTGGCCGGCACCACGACGGCCGACGAAGTGATCCGCGCCACGGTGGGCGATGAATCATGAGTGATTTCAGGAATATGATTATGCTGATCGGCCGCCAGCCGGGGGGTACGCCTTCGGGGGATGGCGGGATGGTCGAATAACTGCTATATTTGATTTGTTGTTATGTCTTACTCAATGTCTGATCTGTTGCAGTTGGTGGTGTCCGAAGGGGCATCCGACTTGCACACCCGCGTGGGCACGGCTCCGACCATCCGTGTCCATGGTATTTTACACCGTGTGGAAGGGCCGTCGCTGACGCCTGAAACCTCCGAAGAACTGATGCGCAGCATCACCTCCGAGGAGCACATCCAGCAGGTGCGCGAACGCGGCGGCGCGGATTTTGCCTTCGCCTTCGGCGAGGCCGCCCGTTTCCGGGTAAGCGTATTCAAAGAAAAGGGCAACTTCGGCATGGTGCTGCGGCAGATTCCCAGCAAGATGCTGACGTTTGAGCAGATCGGCCTGCCGGAATCGGTCAAGGACCTGCTGTTCAAGCCGCGCGGTCTCATTCTGGTGACGGGGCCCACGGGTTCCGGCAAATCCACCACGCTGGCCTCGCTGCTGAACATTGTGAACGAGACGCGCGATGAAGTGCATCTGATCACGATTGAGGATCCCATCGAATATTACCATCGCCATAAGAAGGCGCTGGTGACCCAGCGCGAAGTGCACGTGGACGTGCCGAACTTCGCGGAAGCGTTGCGCCGCGCGCTGCGTCAGGACCCGGACATGATTCTGGTCGGCGAAATGCGCGATTTGGAAACGATTGAAGCGGCGATCACGGCGGCCGAAACAGGCCATTTGGTCTTCGGCACGCTGCATACGACCGGGGCGGCCAAGACGATTGACCGTCTGGTGAACGCCTTCCCGCAGAACCAGCAGGAAATGATTCGCATTCAGCTTTCCACGGTGTTGCAGGCGGTGATCTCGCAGCTGCTGATTCCGCGCATCGACAAGCCGGGCCGCGTCGCGGCGTTTGAAATCATGGTGAACACGCCGTCCATCGCCGCGCTGATCCGCGACAACAAGACGTTCCGTATCCAGTCGGACATCCAGACCGGTTCCAAATACGGGATGGTGACGCTGGATTCCTGGCTGGTGGACAAATACCAGAAGGGCTTGATTGCCCGCGAAGAAGTGATCAACAAATCGCAGGACCCGATCACCATCATGGCCAAGCTCCAGGAAATGGATCTCGCCGCGGCGGTGAGCAAGGGCAAGGAGAAATAATTTACCACTAAGGTCTCATGGCGGAAGAATTTTCCAACCCGTTACTGTCGCTCATCAAGGATAATGGGCTGATTGACGACTTGCAGTATGAGGAAGTGATCGCCGAGCTGCAGCGGACCGCCACCCCGGCCATCCAGGTGCTGCAGGACTTCGGCATCATGAAACTGGATGACATCCTGCATGTCATCGCCAGTTCCCTGGGCACGGAAGTGGTTTCACTCAAGGACCGGGAAATTTCCCCGGAAGTGCTCAAGCTGATTCCCGCCAAGATTGCCCAGACCTACAAATGCGTTCCCGTGGGCCTGAATGGCGACACCCTGCAGGTGGCGCTGGCGGATCCGCTGGATCCCTCCCGCGCGGATGAAATCCAGTTTGCGGCCAAGCGGGATGTACAATTTGTGGTGGCCGATCCCGGCGACATCCAGCGGGCGGTGGAGCGGCTTTACGGGCAGCAGGACAGCGAAAGCTTTGCCGAAATTCTCAAGGAGCTGGGCGGCTCCGATCTGGCCCGCGAAATTTCCGACGCCGAGGGCGGCGATGAACGGGTGGTCGTGGAACTGGCCAACGAAGTGCCGGTCGTCAAGTTCGTGAACCTGGTGCTGCAGCAGGCGATTCAGGACCGCGCATCGGACGTTCACTTTGAACCGTTTGAAACGGAATTCCGCATCCGCTACCGCGTGGACGGCGCGCTCTATGAAATGGCCCCGCCGCCGAAGTCGCTGGCCCTGCCGGTGATTTCGCGTATCAAGGTCATGGCGAACCTGAACATTTCGGAACGGCGGCTGCCGCAGGACGGACGTATCAGCATGCTCATCAGCGGGCGGCAGATTGACTTGCGCGTGGCCACGCTCCCGACCGCGTTCGGCGAATCGGTGGTGTTGCGCGTGCTGGACCGTTCCTCCGTGAACCTGGATCTGGAAGGTCTGGGGCTGCCGAAGGACATCTACGAATTCACCTCGGAAGTCATTCAGCGGCCCAACGGGATTTTCGTGGTGACGGGCCCGACGGGTTGCGGCAAGACGACGACGCTTTATTCCTGTTTGCGCCGGGTGAATACGATTGATTCGAAGCTGCTGACCGCCGAGGATCCCGTGGAATTCGACATTGACGGCATCATGCAGGTGGCGGTGAACGATGCCGTGGGGATGACCTTTGCCAAGGCGTTGAAATCATTTTTGCGGCAGGACCCGGACATCATCATGGTCGGGGAAATGCGCGATATCGAAACGGCGCAGATTTCCATTCAGGCGTCCCTCACGGGTCACTTGGTGTTGAGCACGCTGCATACGAACGACGCCCCCGGCGCCGTGACCCGTCTGGTGGACATGGGCGTGGAACCCTTCCTGATTTCCTCGACGCTGATGGCCGTGCTGGCCCAGCGCCTGGTCCGCACCATCTGCAAAAACTGCCGGACACCGTTTGAACCCACGGAACAGCAGCTGGCGCTGCTCAATCTTTCGCCCCACGATCTGGGCGACAAAGTGTTCCATTACGGGCGCGGCTGCTCGATTTGCAACGATACGGGCTACAAGGGCCGCCGGGGTATTTACGAGCTGCTGGTGGTCACCGACCCCATCCGGACCCAGATCAATGAACGTGCGCCCACGGTCGTCATGCGCCAAAAAGCGGTGGAACTTGGCATGGTGACCTTGCGCGAAGACGGCTTGCGTGGCATCTTCAGCGGTGATACAACCATAGAAGAAGTCGTAAAATATACTTAACCCTTAACCGCCACCCACCATGCCTAAATATAATTACACAGCCCTGGACAAGGGCGGCAAGGAGACCAAGGGTACCATCGAAGCCGCCACCCAGAACGAGGCCATCGGCCGCGTGAAGGACATGAGCCTCTTCCCGACCAAGATTGTCGAGGCCGAAAAGGAAGACAAGGCCGCTCCCGGCAAAGGCAAGGGGGCCAAGCCGGCCGCCAAACCCGCCGCCGGCAAAAAAAAGGGTGGCGTCAACATCAATATCAAGATCCCCGGCCTGGGCGGCAAGGTGAAGCCCAAGGTTTTGACGACGTTTACCCGCCAGCTGGCCACGCTGGTGGACGCCGGTCTGCCCCTGTTGCGCGGCCTGCGCGTGCTGGAAAAGCAGGAACGCGATGCGACGCTCAAGAAGATTCTCGGCGAACTGGCCGTATCCATCGAAGGCGGCAGCACCTTTTCCGAGGCGCTGGCGCAGCATCCCAAGACGTTTAACAAGCTGTTCGTGAACATGGTAAAGGCCGGCGAACTGGGCGGTGTGCTCGAAGTCGTGCTCAAACGTCTGGCGGAATTTTCTGAAAAAGCCCAAAAGATCAAAGGCAAGGTCAAGGCGGCCATGTTTTATCCCGTGGCGGTGCTGATCGTGGCGGTCGGCATCATGATTTTGCTGATGGTGTTCGTGGTGCCCAAGTTCAAGGAAGTGTTTGCGGGCATGAACATGAAGCTCCCCGGTTTCACGGAACTGGTGCTGGCGATCAGCGAAACCATCAAGGACAACATTCTGGGCACGATGGGGGCGGTGGCCGCCGTGGTGGTGGCATTCATGCTGGCCATCAAGACCAAGATGGGCCGATTGTTGTGGGATAAATTCCAGTTAAAGATGCCGGCGATTGGCCCGGTGATCACCAAGGTGGCGATTGCCCGGTTCACCCGTACCCTGGGCACGCTGGTAAGCAGCGGTGTGCCAATTTTGCAGGCCTTGAACATCGTCAAGGAAACCGCCGGCAACGTGGTCATTGCCAACGCCGTCGTGAAGATTCATGAGAGTGTGAAAGAGGGTGAAACCATCACCGCCCCGCTGGAAGGTTCCGGCGTGTTCCCGCCGATGGTAGTCAGCATGGTGGACGTTGGTGAGCAGACCGGCGCCATGCCGGAAATGTTGCTGCGTATTTCCGACAACTATGATGAAGAGGTTGATAACGCGGTGGCGGCGATGACCTCGCTGCTGGAACCCATCATGATTGTGTTTCTGGCCGTGATCGTCGGCAGCATCGTGATCGCGATGTTTTTGCCGCTGATCGCCATGATCAGTACCATGAGCGGTGAAGGTGATGGCGGCGACAAGTAAGGGCGGGCCGCTGGCGGAACCCGTTTAGACAGGGTCTGATTTGGTAAAACCCTCTGTTTTCTGGCGACAGAAACAGAGGGTTCTTGTATAAAACCTTGCGGGCAACTGACATATTTTCGAAGAAAAGGGCGGAAATGGTCGAAACCTCTTGGTATCATGGATCATAGCGGCATGAAACACCCAATACCCCTTGACATATACCGCCATGGCGTGTAAATACATTGTATACACATTGCATGGGCGGGTTATGTACAGTTTGCGGGCACATAACAAAAAGTTGTGGAATTTGACTGGAACAATCCGCCCTTTGACCTTGGTTCTTTGAGCCAGCGGGAAATTGAGGAATCGTTTGAAGATCCGTTCGCGGTTCGGCTGCTGCCGGATTCGCCCCGGTTCAACGTGCAGGCGCGGTTTATCAATCTCGGCATGTCGGCGGCGGGGTTGGGCATATTCAGTGTGTACCGGGCCAATGGCCGGCAGATCCGGGTGGTAATGGCGCGGCCGTTTGAACCGGAAGAACGGTTCTTTTATCAGCGGAAGATGGATCAGACTTTGGGCTGAACCGGGCCGGATGAAACGAAATTTTTTGAAACCGACATGCGCGTATTCGCCACCTGGGAAGAAGTGCCCATCTTCGACAGCGAAGATGCGGAGGCGGATTTCTGGAGTGAGAACCGGCCGGACCTGCGGTTGATGGAGTCGGCGGTGGCGGGCGGCTCCGAAGTGTCGGAGTCGGTGACGATCACGCTGCGGATTGATCCACGGATGCTCTCGCGGATCAAGCGGCTGGCCCGGCAGCGGTACTTGAATTATCAGAGCATGATCAAGCAATGGTTGAGTGAACGGATGGAAAAAGAACTTGGTGACAAATGAACCTGAATTCTAAGACAACCGGTGCCCGCCGGGGCTTTACGCTGATTGAACTGCTGACGGTCATCAGCATCATCGCCGTGCTGGCGGCGTTGCTTATCCCGGCCCTGAGCAGTCTCTCCAAGCGCAAGTACATCACCACAGCGCAGGCGGAACTCGGCCAGATACAGGCGGCGATTGACAGTTACCACGCCAAGTATGGCTCCTATCCGCCCAGCAGCGCCAACGGCGTGCTGCTCCACCAGCTCTTCTACGAATTGTCCGGCACCACGTACAATCCGGTCAACAAAACCTACACCACCCTGGATGGCCAATACATTGTCCTGGCGGCGGATTTGAACACGGTTTTTGGGGTGGCGGGGATTGTGAATTGCTCCAAGGGCAGTGGGGAAGATGCGGCCCCGGCCAGGAATTTTTTGCTGGGGTTGAAGCCCGGCATGATCGGGACCAATTCGGCCGGGACAGGCGGGGTAGCTTTTTTGATGACCTCATTGCGGGGCTTGGACCCGACCTACACGCCTTTGGGAGCCAACACTATTGACGTGAATCCGTTCCGCTACAATTCCGTCAATCCCACGAATAATCCGGGGACCTATGATCTTTGGATTGACCTGCCGATCAGTCACAAAACCAACCGCATCAGCAACTGGAGCCGCCAGGTGCAAACGGTGCAATAACCCCATGTGTGAACCCGCCGCCAAACCCAATTGCTGGAAATGCACGCTGGCCGTTGAATGGCATGACTGCCAATGGTGCCCGGCCATCGTTCAGCGGCAGGGGATGGAATTTCGGCGCGGGATTTCCCGCCGCACGCATCCGGAGCGGCATATCAATTTAATCAAACCCATGAAGAACAAATCACTGTTTAACCGCCGCGCCAGCTCGGCCTTTACCCTGATTGAACTGCTGGTAGTCATCGCGATCATCGCGATTCTGGCGGCCATGCTTTTGCCGGTGATCAACATTGCCGTGACCAAGGCCAAGGTAAACAAGGCAAGGACGGAAGTGCAGGCGCTGGCGAATGCGATTGAGGCGTATGATTCCGCGTACGGGCGGTTCCCGGTGTCGCCTTACGTGCAGGGTCTGGCCTCGGCGGCGGGTGGGGATTTCACCTATGGCGGGGTGTTTAATGGTGCCACGCCGAACATTCTGGGGACGACCTATGGCGGTTCAACCTACGTGGTGACCAACGCCGAAGTCGTCGCCATTCTGATGGATTTGACGACGTATCCCAGCGGGGGAAATACGGTGAATACCAACCACGTTAAAAATCCCAAGCAGACCAAGCTTCTCAGCGCCAATTACTCCGGTTCCACCGGCAATGAACCGAAACCGCTGGGCGGCATTGATAATAACGGCGTGTACCGCGATCCGTGGGGCAATCCGTATATCATCTCCATGGATTTGAATTACGATGAGCAAACGGCCGATGCGTTTTATTCGCATCAGACCGTTTCGCAACTGACTTCCGGCAGTCAGGGTGGCTACAACGGCCTGTTCAATACCAACAGTGCCAGTCCGAATACGGACAGCTTTCAGTTTCATGGCAAGGTCATGGTTTGGTCGGCCGGGCCGGATGGGAAGTTTGATGTTGGCGCCACCGCTAACGCCGGACTGAACAAAGACAATGTCCTGAGCTGGCATTGAGTTTAAAATCGTCGTTTAGATGTTGTGAAAACTGTCCGTAGTTCTTCTGACAAGCCCGGGTTTGCTGCCGGGGCTTCCCGGCTGGCCGGCTTTACGCTGGTGGAAATGCTGGCGGTCATTGCCATCCTCGGCATCATTGCCGGCATTGCGGTGCCGGGGCTCAAGAACATCGGCAAGTCGAATGCCCAAATCAGTGCCGCGCGCCAGATGCTGGATGCGGTGGGGCGCGCGCGGCAATTGGCCATGGCGCAGCGAACCACGGTTTACATGGTGTTTGTGCCGGCGAATTACTGGACGCTGCCGGATCCCACCTGGTGGAACAGTCTGACGCAGGTGGAGCGCACGGGAGTTACGAATCTGGTGGACCGGCAGTTGAGCGGCTATGCGTTTCTGTCCTATGGACGGGTAGGGGACCAGCCCGGCCAGCACGCGTGGCATTATCTTTCTTCGTGGCAGTCGCTGCCGGACGGGAATTTTGTGGCGCTCGCCAAATTTGGCACAAACTCCTACTTGAACGTGCAGACCAATTACACCATTCCCGCGATTACGCCCATCGCGGTTACGGTGACCAATTTCGCGCGGTATCCCATTCCGTTTCCGGATGAGCATGCGACGAACGTGGTGCTGACCTATTTTCCCTGTCTGGCCTTCGACTACACCGGGCGCCTGGTATCCGAGCAGGACGCCTTGGGACAGTTGCATGACGCTTACATTCCCATGGCGCAGGGCACGATTGGCTATGGCTATGACGGCAAGACCAAGACGCTGCAATTGACCACGGTGAATGCGAGTTTTATTAAGGAAATTCCCCCGGGCAACAGTACGAACATTTCCTACAATCTCATCCACGTGGATGCCCTCACCGGCCGGTCAACGCTCGAGTACTACAAGATGCCGTGATATGAATACCGCCATCTTCCATTCCGTTCCGCGCCGCCGGCAGGCCGGCTTTACCATGATGGAAATCGCCATCAGCCTGGCGATCATCGGCATCGCGCTCGTGGCGATTGTCGGCGTGCTGCCGTACGGGCTGCATGCCCAGCGTGACAATCGCGAGGAAACCATCATCGGCCAGGATGCGAGCGTGCTGCTGGATGCCATCCGCAGCGGCGCCCATGGCATGGATGATCTGACCAATTACGTGATCAGCATCACGAACATTCAGAGTTATTATCCGGGCGGCAACCAGGCTCCTACCACTAATTTTTATGGTTTTAGCTATTCCACAGTAACGCGCAACGGCGCTATTGATGGTACGTTAACAGAGTTGGTTCTCACAAACGGAGCGAACATTGTGGGTATATTGAGCTGGCCAGAGTTTACTGATAAGACAAATTTTTCCCCGATTCCAAACCTTCAGAATGGTAATTATCTAATCCAAAATGGAGGATATCTAAATCATATTGTAGCTTATTTTCATTCTTTAAGCGGGCCTGCGGCGGAAAAGGCACCGCAGGACAACCCCATTTTGCGCGGCGACTCGTTTGGCTATCGCGTGATTTGTGTAAACGCCCCCGCCGCAATACCAGCCGATGGGGCGGCTCATGGATACAATAATCAGGTCGGTTATAATCAGCGCGAATTGCGGCTCACCTTTACATGGCCGTTGCTGCCCAATGGTAGTATCGGATCCGCTCCCAACGGCAGCGTGACTGTTCGCACCACCATTGCGGGGCAGGTGATGCCGGATTTGAATTTTTTCCCGTGGCATTACTTTTGCCGGCCCCAATTTTTCACCAATGCCCCATGAAAACCGGACTGACACATTGGCTTGCGGAGCGCCGGTCTGTGACCGGCTTAACGCCACGCGCCCGTCGCGCAGGGTTGCATCTCTCCCCCCGTTTCGCCGGAACGGATGCCCAAAGCCGGCTGCAAGCCGGCGCTCCGTGCGCGCCGTTGTGGCAAACCGAAG
>CAIJGS010000187.1 GCA_903820285.1 uncultured Verrucomicrobia subdivision 3 bacterium
GGCCGGTTTGATACGAATGGTTTTATTGCCGAGTGGGTTACCAATTCCACCGGGCAGTTGGTCACCAATGCCAACTTTGTCTTTGAAGTCGGCGATCCCGAATGGGTCGGCATTCTGGAACGTCCGGACATGACGCATTCCCCCATCAACAAGGCCACCTCGCGATATGCCTTCGTGGCCGTCCCGGCGGATGATGGACTGGATATCAATGCGATGCACAATCAGGCCAAGACGTATGCGCTGACGGCTAATGACGGCTACTTCCGCAACCAGGGGGTTGGTTCCTGGGAACTGAATCTTGCGGCGTTCTTCGCGGATCTGAACACCAATATCTGGAGTCCGTACGAGTATCCGAATAACAACGCCTTCTACGCTTACAACGAGACCAATAACAACTTTAACACAGGGGTTGCCTTTGATGACGCCCGGTCATTCCTGGCCTACCGGTATAATTTCAATTACAACAACCTGCTGTCGGCGGGCAATTATTTCAGCAACTTCAATAATACTGCCCACAGCTCGTATACGGTTTTCCCCGCCAACAATATTGATGAATACAGCGACGGCCCGTTGCAGACCAATCTGGCCAATATCAACGAAGCGTTGAATTCGTTGTCCAACGACGGCGATCTCAATTCCAAAACCACGCCGTGGCCGGGGGCGGATAATCCGAACCGTTTCTATTCGCTCGTCTCGGATTTGTTCGACACCACCAAGCTTCCGCAGGCGTTCGTCAATCGTATCTCGCAGGGGGGATCGGCCGGGGCCACCTACGATCGCTATACCTTCTACCGCCTGCTGTCCCAGCTCGGCACCGATTCTTCTGTGGATAGCGGCAAGCTGAACCTGAATTACATGAACGTGGATGTGACGGGGAACGTGGTTCCCGGTCTGGAGACGAATCTCGTTCGCTGGCCCAATGCAAGCTGCTTTTTCACTAACGCCGCCGACCGGATGCTGCATGTTTACACGACGAACTGGTTCCAGCGGAATCCTTCCAACTACCTGGCGAGCTATTATGGCCTGATCATCACCAATTACATCAATCCGGACGGCTACGGTCTGACCAATGTGCCCTACTACGGCATGACCAACCAGGTTCCCGGGTTTGGCATTGGCAACATCCCGGTCTATTTGAATGGCCGGATGATCTATTCCACCGCCATCAACCGCGTCTTGCAAGTGGCGGCCAATATTTACGATGCCTCGACGAATGCGCCATATCCTCAGTTCGCATTTTTCCCGTCGGTGTTTCGGCCTTTGTTGCATGTATCCATCAATGCGTACGAAACAAATGTGTCCATTAATGGGTATGAGCAAATTACTGGGCTGTCCGGTCTGGATTATTTTAACAACTTACCCGGTCACCCGGTTGAAATTGCATATTTATTCAATCAACCAGTATCCACGACCACTAACTATAATGTCTATGGTGTTCCCTGGATCATCGGTGCGAAGAAATACATGCCCAACTTTAACCAGTTTACGCTGCTGAGTCAGGTGCAGGTGACCCGCAAGCTGGAATTCACCCGGCCCAATACCTCCGCTCCCCTGAGCCAGTATCGGACGAATGAGGCGTTCATCATCAATGTGAGCAACAGCCTTTCGGCCAATTTTTGGAATTCCTATTCCGGTACCTACCCCGGTGGTACGTTGGACATTGGCATTCAGGATAGGTTGCTCCGTGAGTGGAGCAATGGTCCGTCGCTTTATGGCCAGACTCCCGTGGCTTTCAATGGCTATTATCAGAAACCGGCCGGCACTTGGTCTGGTTCAGGTTGGAATGCCAACAAAGCCGTGGCAACCCGCATTCCTTTAACCAATGCCTTTGTGAGCTTCTCTTGGGCGGATCCTTTTATTCCAACCGTGGCCTTTTTACCCACCTCAGGCATATTTACATCGGACGCCAATATATTTGATCAGTCAACGGTCGCGCCGCTTCCGCCGATCCAATTACTGTTCACTAACTGGCTCTTTGCGGCAATCATGGATGGCAATCACGTCATCGATTTCGTCGAACTGGCCAGCCCGTATGGCAATACCAATCTGCCCAGCGCCCTGGCGGATCAGGATCCCAGTCCGCGGCCGACTATCAAGCTGCCCCTCATGTGGAGCACCAACCTGAATTCGTCCGGTGCCCCGAACGGGATACTCAACCAGATAAGCGTTTCCAGTGGCGGGACGGTGCCATATGCCAACATGTGGAATCCCAATTTGAGCCAGTTTCCGTCGGGCAATACCTCTATCGCCGACCAGCAGACCTTTTTTAAGAACTTTTTTGTGCCTGGGAATGCCGGCAATACCGAACTCACGAACCAGGCGCCATACACGCCCACGCGGACGATCTTCAGTTCCTACCTGATGCAGGTCAATGATCCGCTGGTTCATTATCTGGCCACCGATCTGAATGGCATACCTGGTTCCACTGCGGCCTGGGCCAATCAAACCTATCCTAATGGATTGTGGCAGCCGAGCGATGACCCCGCGCAAGACCCGCTACCGGCGGTTCCCACCACAGTTAATTCACGCTACCAGCCTTGGGGCGTGATGAAGCAGATGGCGGCCATTTCCGGTTTGATCACGAATGCCTATGACCCGTCTTTCAAAGATCCGCTGGCCTGGTCTTCCGATTATTGGGACTTCCCCACGAACGCCTATCCCACCGTCGGCTGGCTCGGTCGCGTCCACCGTGGTACACCCTGGCAGACGGTTTATTTGAAAGCCACCGACTTGCTGGCCAAGACCCTTTCGCTGGGCAATCAAGGCAATGTCAACGCGGGGGTGTCCACCTGGTCACAATGGACCGGTGACCTCGACCTCTTTGACTCGGACAACTCGGCCCCGGTGCAGGATCGCCTGTTATTTGATGTGTTCACCACCAAGCTGGATGACAATGCCGCTCGCGGCGCGCTGTCCATCAACCAGAACAATCTGTCGGCCTGGTCGGCGCTGTTCAGCGGCATGATTGCGATTTCCAATACGACGCCTTTTGCCTCTGGATCCGTACCTGTCACTCCGACCACGAAGCCGCTGGCCATCAGCCCGGCGGGGGTGACAGGCAGTAACTCCCCCTTGTGGCAGCTCGTGGCAAACATCAACGCCACGCGTGCCAATGGCAATCTGTTCCCGGGAAACAGCTTTACCCACTTGGGCGATGTGCTGGCCGCCCCGGCCCTGAGCGAAGCCTCGCCCTTCCTGAACACTTCCACAACCGCCCAACTTGCGGGTGGCATCAGCGATGAAATGTACGAATGGCTGCCGCAGCAGGCGCTGCCATTATTGAAGGTGAGCACAACGCCGCGCTATGTGATTTACGGTTATGGCCAATCGCTGCGCCCGGCGCAGGGGGCAACGTATTCCGGCGCCGGTTCGCTGTTCGGGCTGGTGACCAACTATCAGGTGATGGCGGAAAGCGCCGTTCGCGCCGTGGTGCAGGTGCATCCGC
Organism: uncultured Verrucomicrobia subdivision 3 bacterium; assembly: GCA_903820285.1. Classification (GTDB taxonomy): domain Bacteria; phylum Verrucomicrobiota; class Verrucomicrobiia; order Limisphaerales; family UBA11358; genus UBA11358. Next base: position 3,446 of record CAIJGS010000187.1, read on the forward strand.
AGGTGACCGCCACGGTCAACGGCTACGTAACCAACTATACCACCACGGTGGAAAGCTATGACATTCTGCCGCCCAACTGATTTGTTGCCAGACATGGCGGGGGTGACCACCGAGCGAGGATCGGTAGGGCGCGTCACTCCGTGCGCGCCGGCTTGGCATACTAAAACGCTTTCGTTGGCAGGTATCGCCTTGAACAATCAGGAAACGTCGGTTGGCAGGTGGCGGCGGGCAGAGGACTGCCCGCCCTACCTTCCTGTTAACCATGATAGGTTCACCTTGAGGGCGAGCGATAAAACTAATTTTTCTGAAACTTTTTTGAGTGTCCGGTGCGTCCGTCTGAATGATAGCGGCGGCGAAATTGTGAGGTTGTTGTTATGAAAGCGCGTTCCATTATAAGTCTTTTGTTGTGCCTGCTGCTTGCGGCGGGAATCTGGCTGCTGTGGCCGCGGCAAGCCCGGACGCCACATGCCCACCGCACCGCCGCCGACATGGCGGCCGCCTTGGCCGTCATGATGCCGCCCACGAATTCCGTGCCCGCCCATGCCGCCAAAACCAGTGTGGTTAGCACCAACCCATTTCCCCTGCGTCTGGCCAACACCACCAAAACGATTGGGGAACTGGAGCGGCATCAGCATGCCATTTTGCTGGAGAATGCCTTCATTGATACAGATCTGAACCAGAGCCTCAAGATTCCGACCCAACTGCATCACAACGATGATCCCGGGGCGTACATCGTCCAGGCCCGGCGCACGGCGGATGCGGAATTCCGTTCGCTGCTCAGCTGGGCCGGCGCCCAGGTGGTTTCCTACATTCCGAACAATGCCTATCTTGTCCGGATTTCTGCGAGCGGAGCCGGTTCACTGGCCGGCAGTCCGCTGGTGCAGGCGGTACTGCCGTATGAGCCGTATTACAAGGTGCAGACCTCGCTGCTGCAACTGGCGGTGGATCAAAAGCCGCTGCCCGGTGGCACGGTCCTGACGCTCGGTCTGTTTGCCAACACGGCCACCGCCACGGAAGCCCAGATTGAAAGCATGGGCGGCACGGTGGTGGGCCGCGATCGTTCGCCGTTCGGTCCTATTCTGCGGGTGCAGCCGCCGGTAGACTGGATTGCGCTGGCCCAGTTGTCGGGTGTGCAAATTGTGGAAGTCGCCAATCGCCGCGTGGCGGCCAACGACCTGTCGCGCGTCAACATGGGTATCTCGGTGGATACGGTCACGAATGCCAGTTATCTGAACCTGTCCGGTTCCAATGTGGTGGTGGAAGTCAACGACACGGGCATTGATGCCACGCATCCGGACTTCACCCTCGGCGGCAGTCCGGCAACCGGGCAGGGGAGCGCACCCATCCGGGTGTTGGGTGATTCCCCCTTGAGCCTGGTGGATACCAATGGCCACGGCACGCACGTGGCCGGCATCATCGCCGGCAATGGCGATGAAAGCTGGGGCCACGATGGCACGCCGGTCGTGAATGTCGGGGCGGTGGCCAGCGGTTCCATTACCAATGCAGATTTTCGCGGCAAAGCCCCCCTGGCCACCTTGTATTCCGTGGCCGGCATCAATGGCGGCTATGATCCGTTTGCCATTTCCGACTACTATCTGCAATCCGTCCCGGCGCTGACCAACGCGCTGATTTCCAACAACAGCTGGGGCAACGGTGACAGCGATTACGATCTTGCGGCCGCCAGCTATGACGCCGCCACGCGCGACGCACTGCCGTTGCTGCCGGGCTCCCAGCCGGTGCTGTTTGTGTTTGCCGCCGGCAACAATGGCAACGGCAGCGATGCCGGGTCCAGCGGCAGTGGTGATACGATTTCCGCACCCGGCACGGCCAAGGACGTGATCACGGTCGGCTCGCTCGAGCAGTTGCGCAACATCACCAACATTGTGACGGATGCCAGCAGCAATAAAGCCGCCGTGTGGCAGCCCGAAACGGATTCCAGCTCGCAGGTGGCCTGGTCCTCCTCGCGCGGCAACGTCGGGATTGGCACGGAAGGCACGTTTGGCCGCTTTAAGCCGGACGTGGTTGCTCCCGGCGCCTTTGTGGTTTCCACCCGCTCCAGCCAGTGGAACACGAACGTCTATTACAATCCCACCAACGATATTGGCACGGTCTATCGGAACCAGACGCTGACGACCAACGCGCTCGACTATTTTAATGTCACGGTTCCCGCCAACGCCGTCGCAGTGCTGATCAATGTCATTCAGAATCATAGCACCACCACCTTTCCGACGAACCTGCCGATTTACGTGTTGCAGAGCGGTCTCCCGACCACCAATTCGTCCGATTTCGTGACCAGCAATAATGCCGTGGCCATCCCGCCGGACAATGGCGGCGCCATCACCGGCATTACTTACCTGCAAAACAGTGGTTTCTGGTTTGGCGTGGGTGACAGCACGAGTGCGCCGGTCAATTGTGATATCACGGTGGATATCCTGACCACGAATAATCTGGGTAATTACTACACGGTGCTGGAAGGGTTGAACGACAGCCTCGGCCAATATTATCGTTATGAATCCGGCACCAGCATGGCGGCGGCGGGGGTGTCCGGCATGCTGGCACTGATCCAGGATTACTTTACCAATACGCTGCACGCGCTGCCGAGTCCGGCCCTGATGAAGGCGCTGCTGATCAATGGTTCACGCCCGGTGGGCAATTATACTTACTCGGTCACGAACGGGATTAATTTCCAGGGCTGGGGCCAGCCCAACATTGTCAATTCGCTGCCGTACGGCAACAGCACCAACACCACGGTACCCACCAACGGGCCGATTTTCTTCGTGGACCAGAGCCCGGCCAATGCGCTCGCCACAGGCGACAGCCATACGTATATCGTCACGCTGGACACCAACAACTATGCCGAATATCTGCCCTTGCAGATTACGCTCGCCTGGACGGATCCCGCCGGCAACCCGGCCGCCGCCATCAAGCTGGTGAACAATCTGGACCTGGTGGTGACCAATCTGGACACGGGTGATGTCTTCTACGGCAATGATTTCGCGGGCGGCGTGACCTACAACAATCCCTGGGACACGAATGCCACGCCGAATCTCGACCTGATCAACAACGTCGAGAATGTGTTTCTCGCGCCGCTGCTCGGCTCCAGCTACTCCATCACGGTGATCGGCCGCGATGTGAACGTGAATGCCGTGACGGCGCAGACCAACAGCGTGGTGCAGGACTTCGCGCTGGTGGTGACCTGCGGCGAAGGCGAACTGCCCACGGCCATCACGACCGTCACGGACAGCGGCATTGTGAGCCTGCCCACGAGTGACCAGCAAATCACGTTTGTGGCGACGACCAATTCACCGCTGTACAACCAGTTTGCCGGGGAGAATTCGCCCTTGCTGGGCACGAATAATCTGCCGATCGGCCCCAATACGGTCTGGGGCACCAACGGCGTCCTCACGGTGGGCATGACCAATCAGTGGCATTTCTATGTGATCACCAACACCGGGCTCACGAGTGATACCACGAATGCCGCGTTCATCACGTTCCTGCCGGGGACGCTGTCCCTCCCGCGCATCGGCGTGTTTGCCGATTCGCTGGCGGATTCCACCCGGCCCGAGTCGGATATTGACCTCTTTGCCAC
>CAIJGS010000188.1 GCA_903820285.1 uncultured Verrucomicrobia subdivision 3 bacterium
GGGGGTGCCCTGCCACCGTTTCACACTCATCACAATTATATGTCGATTTGGAGTTTATTTCATGACGCGACCCTGCCTGCGCCCCGTTCGGCCTTTTGCGCTCGCACTAAATACCGCTGCTCTATTGGTGACAACGATTGACCGTCGTGCGTGGCATACCAGATCATATTCTCCAGCCCGAAGCGGCATATAAACTCGCCAAAGGACTCGGCGCAGATACAGGAATCTTTTAGCACCTCCCCATATTCAAGCAGCCGATCTTCTTCTGTCATATACTCCATCGCCTTAAAAATATCTCTCTCGATAAAACAGGCTGTGGCAAGGATGCGAACCGGAAGCAATGGTTGAAAGAGGAGGTACCACAGAATGCAGCATTGGGAGTCGTTCATGAACCGCACAACATAGCTTCCCGGAAAGCCCGGCAGTTCCGTGACCGCATTAGACAAGTCCAGAACACAGGCCGTACAAGATGGGATGCGGCGTTGGAGGTTACGATCGCGAATGAACGTCGAAAATTCTTCTGGGAGTTGAAAGCCTAGTTTTTTCAGCTCTGCTTCGATGGCAAACAAGCTGCCAAGTTTGTTGTCGTCGCTGTCCAAAGTGCATCCGTAGTTGCGATCCGGCACGCTCTCCATCCACGCGAAAGACGGAGCAACCGGCGGCAGTGATGGCAATTGTTCATATGCCACGGACGAATAAGTGCCTTTTGTACCCCATAATTTTCCTTGCCCAGCAGTAATCCAAGCCCTTTTGATTTTACTCTCTGGAATGCTCATTGGTGGCTTTCTCTAGGAAAATTTGATTTGAGCCTCCTCACGTCGGCTCCTACCCAATCATCTCCTACCCCGCCATCTGCCCGCGCGTCACCCCGAGCTGATTAAACAATTTCAACTCCCGCCATAACTGCGTACCCGTGATTTCCCCGCGCAAAAGCTGCCGGTATTTGGTGATGATCCGTTCCACTTCCTCCGGCGATTCGTTGAGAAATTCCACGCGGAAATTCCGCACGCCCAGCGCCATCAGCCCGGCCACATATTCCGCGCCCGTCTGCGCCTGGGAATTGAAGACCGTGTTGCGGCAGCCGGCGTCGGCCTTCAGCGGATGCTCCGCGCCCACGCGATCGCGCAGTTTTACCTCGTGCTTGTCGCAGGGACGGCCGCAATCGTGATAATCCTTGCCGCTGGAAAGAAACGCGCAGAACACGCAATGCTCCATGTGAAACATCGGCATGTGCTGGTGGATGGTGATCTCAAACCACTCCGGCGGCGCGGCCGACATCAGCGCGGCGAGCTGCAGGTTGTTCAGGTCGTAACTCGCGGTGACGCGTTCCAGCCCGAACTGCTGCTTGAAATATTCCGCCGTGACCCGGTTGGCCACGTTCAGGGAAAAATCACCGGTGCGTCGCGCATCGGAAAAAAACTTCAGGTGCTCATAATTGCGGACCAGATAACCATCGGCATTCGCAGACTTGACCTGGTTGAGAATCCATTCCTCGCCCGTTTTGAAAATGCGCGGCGGCGCCACCCAGATGGACGGCTGGCGACCAGCCCCATCGCCCTGATGCACCCGGCAGCCCATCGCCTCGTGAAAGAGCGTGACCGCCTCGCGATATTTTTTGGGATCTTCAAATTCGCAATACAGCGTGGTCACCCCGCAGCGCAGCGCCGTCTCCAGCTGCGGAAGATTGCGCACCAGCACGATGAGGTGCGGCTCGGTATCGGAACTCGCGGTGCTGTTAGCCGGCGTGACTGACGCGGTTTCACCCGCGTCCGAGGCAAACGTCCAGCGTTTGGGCAGGCGACGCAACTGGTCCAACTCCGTCACGATCTCGCGGCGCAGGCGGTTCAATTCGCTCACCGGCAGCATGACTTCGCCCTCAATGAAACTCTTCAGCTCGCCCAGCTTGTAGGGCGTGCCGCCGAGCCGGCCGAGTTGTTCGCGGAGTTTCTCCGGCGTCAACGGCAGCTTCTCCGCCTGGGCCAGCGGCATGGTGGAGACCGCCTTGACCGTGTGACCCAATTCATCCTGCACGATCAACGTCAACGGCTTTCCGGTCAGCCCGTGCACTTCCATGCTGATGGGCCGGAAAAATTTCGGCGCTTCGCCTTCGTACGTCTGGCGGATCCGCTTGTCCAGCTCGGGATCATTCGTCTTCCACAGTTTGTCGCCTATGTGAATCCGGGAGAAATTGATGTCGCCGTGGCCGAACCGCAGTTCCACCAGCGGCTGACCCTGGGCATTCGGCTTGGGACCAAGAATCTGATACACTCGACCGCCTTCCTCGCGATCCTCCGGTTTGCCCGCATCGAACACAATGCCATCGCCCGGCTTAAGCGGCGCTTCGAGCTTCAGGATCACCGAATCACGGGTCACCCGCGTGAGCGCGCCGAGGTAAACACCGCGCTTCTTGCCAAAGCGCGCATGCACCAGCTTTTGATTATCATTGCCGCCAAACCAGCCCGTGAACAAGCCGCGCGAAAAGGACATCTCCACCGCGTACTTGCGATCGCTCAGTTCCGTCGCGCGCGCGGGATTCGGCGTCTGCGGCCGGCCCGCAGACGGCACCGCCAGTTCATCCAAAGCCTTGCGGTAGGCGCGCGTGATGCTGGCGACGTATTCCGGCGCCTTGAGCCGACCCTCGATTTTCAGCGAGGCCACGCCGGCGCGAACCAGTTCCGGCAGCACTTCTAGCCCGGCCAGATCCTGCGGGCTGAGCAGATATTTGCGGTCCCCGAGCGGCACGTTTTTGCCATCGGAAACCAATTCATACGGCATTCGACAGGCCTGGGCACATTCGCCGCGATTCGCCGAGCGACCGCCCAGCGATTCGCTGGTGAGACACTGCCCGGAATAAGCCACACAAAGCGCCCCATGCACGAACACTTCCAGCGGCATGTCATGCTGCACCCCATGGAGCGCAGCATTCATCTTCTCGATCTCGGCAATGGAACATTCCCGCGCCAGCACCACCAGATTGCAGCCCAATTCCCGGGCAAACTCCACCCCGGCCGCGCTGCTCACTGTCATCTGCGTGGAAGCGTGAATGGGAAAATCCGGGGAAATCTTGCGGATCAGCCGGCAAATGCCCACATCCTGCACAATCGCCGCATCCACCCCGGCGGCGATGATGGTGCGCAGATACCGTTCCGCCTCGGCCAGTTCATCCTGGAAGACAAGCGTATTGAAGGTCACATAACCGCGCACGCCCCGCTGATGGAGAAACTCCATGAGTTTGGGCAGATCCGCCGCCGTAAAATTATTCGCGCGCATCCGCGCATTAAACTTCTCCAGCCCAAAGTAAATGGCATCCGCCCCATTTTCAACAGCCGCCCGGGCGCATTCCCAATCACCCGCCGGCGCCAACAACTCCGGCAACGGCGGCAGGGCGGCAGGCGTGCCGGTGGCGGACTGAATGTTGGGCGCTTCGATCATTATGCGCTCATTTTACCCTCTAAACGCCTTTCTGACAAAGCTTCTTCGCGGCGGCTATCCTCAGGAGCGCCGGTCTGAATCCGGCTTAACCCTCACGCGCGACAGCCTGCGTGCTTTTGTTCTCTCGTTTTGGAAAAATCGTCCGCCCAAAGCCGGCTGCAAGCCGGCGCTCCAGTCTGCAACCCCCCATGTCAAATTTCGCTCCTTCCCCCTTTCGCGTAATTCGCGTTTTTCTGCCCCTCCGAAATCCGAGACCCAAAATCCGTTCCCGCCCCGCAAAACCTCCCTTGCATTTTTAATTAGGTGCGGTATGGTTTTCCGGCGTCGTTTACCATGTAAACGATACCCCCGGTCATGCACTTCATCCCCCTGCTGACTTTACCCATCTCACTGCCGCCTTGCGCCCCGGACCATCAACCCGGCGTAAAGGCCAAAACCCCTTTTGCCCGGCCCCGGTCAAGTCCTGGTCACCAGTCTACAACCCGGTATCAAGGCTCAATCAAGGCAAAACCCCCAGCAATCAAGGCTAATCGTGCCTCATCAAGGCATATCAAGGCACGGCCTGAAATGATTAATTGGGGCAGCCGGCAGCCGTCCACCATGTGGAGTGCGGCGACCTGTCGCCGCTTTGGAACTGGGAGACATGTCTCCCAGTTCCAAAGCGCAGTCATGCCTGCGCACTCCACATTATTGCCACCAACGGCACAGAAAATTCCGGACCCGGGAAGGGTCAATCAAGCCTCCATCAAGGCAAAAAACCCTGTAATCGTGCCTAATCAAGCCTCATCAAGGCATCCGCTAAAAAACCAGCAACGCCATCATGCCATCGGTCCTCCATCCCAGAACCGCGCCCCTCAACTCGGTAGGGCCCGCCCCATATAATTATACCGTGTGGCCAGGCTCAGCCTCCGGCGCTCTTTCCCAACCAATCGGGTATCCTCCCGAGCCCATGCCTCCCTTTGCAATTTCGCGCCTTGGCGCCTTTGCGTTAAAACCCCAGCAATCAAGGCTGATCAAGCCTCATCAAGGCATACCCAAATTCTTCACACGATGCCGCAACACCCCATCGCCTCCTCGCGTCCCTGTTTATCCGGCCTCGGGTCGTGGGCGAGCTATCCGTCCGCCCAGACCATTGGAGCTTGGTTATTGGAGGTTCTCTGGAGCTTGGAGGTTGGCTGCTTGGAGCTTCCCCTTTCCGCTCCGCCCGGGAAATGACTTTTGACCGGCGACCGCTTCCGTTAGCCTGTCCCGCATGGCCGCTGATTTGCGCAAGACGCCTTCGCATTTGCCGCGCATCCTGATTGTGGACGACGATCCGGGACAGCGCAGCCTGCTCGAATCCTTTTTGCGCAGCCAGCAGTTCGTCACCGTCACCGCCGATTCCGGCACGCGCGCCCTCGAACTCCTGCCGGACGGCCGGTTCGACATGATGATTTCTGACGTCCGCATGCCCGGCTTGTCCGGCCTGGAAACCCTCCGCCGCGTGCGTTTGCAATGGCCCACCCTGCCCGTGCTGCTGGTAACGGCTTATGCCGACATCCGCGATGCCGTCATTGCCATGCGCGACGGGGCTTTGAACTATCTGGCCAAGCCGATTGATCTGGATGAACTGCTCGCCACCGTCCGGCAGGCCACCGGCATGGCCGCCTCCGAACCCGTGGCGTTGGGATTGCCCAAAGAACTGCCCGCCCAGGTCATCGCGCACAGCCCGCTGACGCTGGCCCTGTTTCAGGACATCGCCCTGGTGGCGCCGTCCGAAACCCGCGTGCTGATCACCGGCGAAAGCGGTACCGGCAAGGAAGTCGTGGCCGATGTCATGCACGCCTGGAGCGCGCGGTCGGCCGGTCCGCTGGTGAAGGTCAATTGCGCCGCGATTCCCGAGACCCTGCTGGAGAGCGAGTTGTTCGGTCACGAAAAAGGTTCCTTCACCGGCGCCACGGCCCAGCGCATCGGCCGGTTTGAGGAAGCCAATGGCGGCACCATTTTTCTGGATGAAATCGCCGAAATGTCCCCGCCCTTGCAGGCGAAGCTGCTGCGCGTGATTCAGGACGGCCGGTTTCAGCGCATCGGTTCCAATCGCGAAGTCCACACGGACGCCCGCATCCTCGCCGCCAGCAACCGCAATCTGGAGGACGAGGTGAAGACCGGCCGCTTCCGCGAAGATCTGTTTTACCGGCTGAACGTCGTGGAGCTGAACCTGCCGCCGCTGCGGGAACGGCGCGAGGACATCCTGCCGCTGGCCAACCTGTTTACCAGCCAGTTCTCCCGCAACCGGGTGCGCCTGGCGGAAGGCACCGTCGTGTGCCTCCAGAATTTTGGCTGGCCGGGCAATGTCCGTGAATTGCGCAACGTCATCGAACGCGCCGTGCTGCTCTCGCAAAGCGAACTGATTTTGCCCGAACATCTGCCGGCCAAGGTGCGGGATTCGGTCAGGCAGCCGGTGGCCACCGGAGCCATTGACGCGCAACAGCTCGACGACATCGAGCGGCAGGCCATTCTGGCCGCCCTGGCGCAGCACAAGTTTAACCGCACCGAAACAGCCAAGGCCCTGGGTATCAGCCGGCGGGCCCTGCTGTACAAGCTCCAGCGATTCCGCCAGCAGGGTGTGCCGGTGGATTGAGCCGGTTCGCACCGGGGAAGGGTATCAGCCGCCAAAAAACTTTAGGCGGGCCGCCGCCGGGAGGGATTCCAAGTCCAGCAGAGTCAGAAAATCAATTGTTTTAAAGTGCCGGTCCAGCGCCGGCGGACCGCAGATTCTGGCCCCCACGGTCAAATACGCGCGCAAGAGCTTCGGGACTGACACCGGTTCGGGAGACAACTGATCCAGCGGACAGTCAAATTCAGGCAACGGCCGGGTGCGTAAAGCAATTTCTACGAGATGCTGCCGGCCCAGCGTGGCATAGGCGGATGCGCCCACGGCCGGATCCTGGCTGGTCAGGGAACTGCAGCCCACCAGATAGCGTCCGCCGTGCCGGCGGGCATAATCGGCGATGCCTTTCCAGAGGAGGCCCAGCACTACCAGATTGCGGTGCTGCGCGTGGACACAGGCGCGGCCCAGTTCGATGATTTCCCGCCGGTATTGGTCGAACCCGGCAAACTCAAATTCCTGCGCGCAATAATAACCGAGATTTTGGGCGGCGGTGGCACCGGTCTGCAAACGATAGGTACCCACAATTTGTCCGGATGGAACATGCTCGACCAGCAGGTGGTCGCACACCTCATCGAACGGATCGGCATCCAAGCCGCAGTGATGGGAAGCCTCCAAGCCTTCTTGTAATTCCAGGTTGAAGACCTGATAACGCAAGGCCTGGGCGGCTTGGACCTCTTGAGCCGTCTCGGCGAGCCGAAGGTGGTAGGCGGAGGCCGAACGGACCAGCAGGCGGACGGATCCCAAGGTTATAGGGAGCAGATTCATGGCATGGATTTTCCATCGGGGCACAACGATTCCAGGGGAAACCGCGCCCAAAGTGGAACGGATGATGGTTGTTATTGTTTTTGTTGAAGCCGCTGCCGGATGCGTTCGCGCGCCGCCGCCGAGAGTTTGGGAGCCGGGGCGGATGCCGGGGCCTCGCCTTGCCACTGCGCGACGGACCGTAAATACCGGAGTTGCCGGCCATATCGGCGGCACCACCGGCAGATCAGCACATGCAACCACAAGCCCAACCGCCGGGACCATGTCAGCGGATGGTCCAGCATTTCAGACTGGGTGCGCGCCGCCGCCCGACAGTTCGGGGAAAGGTCGGCGCAGACCGTCTTTATATTTTTCCAATAGCTCATTTCAGAACACAGCCGGCTCTGGCTTCAAGAGTTGGTCGGCGATCTCGGCGTAACCTTACAGTGAAACGGAGAATTTTCATGCCTGTTTTTGGAACCAGTTGGTTTCGAGGCAGCGGCGCAGGGCCATGCGGGCGCGATGCAGCATCACCCAGAGGTTGCTCTCCGAAATGGCCAGCAGCGCGCAGATTTCTTTGCTTTCAACGCCATCTACTTCGCGTAGTGTGAAGACAACGGCGACTTTTTTTGGCAATTTGCCGGCGCAATCGCGATAGGTCTGCCAGAACAGCTCATTATCCAGACTCTCCCCCTGGTTATGCCATTCTTGGGGACCCAGCTCATGAATCCAGCCGCCCTGTCCCAAGCCATCCGCCACAAAACGATCACTTTCCTCGTCGCGATAGAATTCGAGATCGGTGAAGGATGTTTCGCGGCCGGCCTTGCGAAAATAATCGAAAATTTTGTTCTTCAGGATGCCCACCAGCCAGCTTTTCTCAGCGCTGCGGCCCTGGAATTTCTGCCCGCCCTTTAAGGCGGCCAGGAAAGTCTCTTGCACGGCATCCTCCGCTTTGGCCGGGTCGCGCAGGCGAATCATGGCGTATTTGAAAAGATAGTCGCCATGCTCGTCCACCCACCGTTCCGGGTCGGAAAGCCCCGGGTGGGTGGCGTCCGGTTTGTCCGGTTCGCGCGGGGATGGCAGCTCGCCTTGCATATTTGTGCATCATATTCCCCAAATCCGCCGGGGTGGCAAGCAAACGTGGCAATAATTTGTGGCATTCCCTGTAAGGAATTGCCACCGCAGGCGACCAATGCCTTAGCATGCGGTCAGTTGATCGCCCTGGAACATAAATACCATGACACTTCCATCCATGAAGGCGCCGACGGAAATCCTGTTGTGCCTGGCCGGTTTATATCTGGGCCTCGGCCTGGCGTTCGCCATCCCCTTCGTGCTGGTGGGAGTGCAACGGATTGATCCCCACGCCCGGCACGCCTCGTGGGGATTCCGGTTGCTGATCCTGCCTGGAACCATGGCGCTGTGGCCGCTGTTAATGTGGCGCTGGGTCAAAGGCATGTCCACGCCCCCCGAGGAAAGCAACGCACACCGTCCACCGGCCCGGCCCGGAGCCGCGAAAACATCTTTGCACCCATGATCCAGCCACTGCGCCAACGTCATCGGCAGGTTTTTATGCTGCTCGGCATTACGCTGCCGGCGGTATTGATCGTCGGATTCGCCACTCACCCGACGGTGCCGGTGGCCACCCCCTTGCCGCCCGCTCTGGCGGAGGCCGCCCCGGCCTTGGCCACCGTGGTGTGGCAGCGGGACGGACTGTTCGCCAAAGCACCTGTGCAAGTCCGCTTGCTGCGTAACCCGGGTGAACCCGGGGGATTCGCGCTGAATCTGACGGGTACCAGGGATTTCCTAAAACCAGACTTGTTGGTGTACTGGGTTTCCGGCCAACCGGAAATCACCGATACGCTGCCCGGCGACGCGCGGTTGCTGGGAGCTTTCAGCACTGGTGCCCTACCGTTGCCAGACGAGGCGGTGCGCGGCACCGGCGTGCTGGTGCTTTATAGTCTGGCGGATAATGAGATGGTGGCTGTTTCCCGGCCGGTTCAACTCAACGATTCCACCCGCTAAACTGCATGAGCATCCAATTCCAGGCAGTACAATGGAACCGGCAAAAACGCATCTATGATAGCGTGCTCGTAGGCAGCGTGGCCACGTACCTGCTGGTTTTCGGGCTGGTGACTGAATGGCTCTTTCCGTACGTCACCGAAGAAATCTTGCTGATGCGGGCCTTTGGCACGTGCGCGTTTCTGCTGTTGCACGTCATTCTTTGTCTGGGGCCGCTGTGCCGGTTGAATCCCCAATTTCTGCCGCTCCTTTATAACCGCCGCCATGCCGGCGTTACCCTGTTCCTGCTGGCACTGATTCATGCCGCGCTCGTGGTAACCACTTATCATGCCGGGGGGAATGCAAATCCGATTCTGAGCATATTTACCGCCGGCAAGTTTGGCGGCACGGCGGGGTCGGTGCCGTTTCAGACATTTGGTTTCATGGCGTTGGTCATTTTATTTCTGATGGCCGCCACGAGCCATGATTTCTGGCTGACGAATTTGACGGCGCCGGTGTGGAAGGCCCTGCACATGCTCGTCTATGCCGCCTACGCGCTGCTAATCCTGCATGTGGCTTTTGGTGTGCTCCAGGCGGAAACCAGCCTGGTTTACGCGGCCGCTGTGTCGGTTGGGTTGGTGACGGTGCTGGGTTTGCATCTCGTCGCCGCCCGCCGGGAGCATAAGTTGGATGCGGCGGCTATACCGGCGAACGAAGCCGACGGTTACGTGGACGCCGGCCCGGTGGCGGATATTCCTGAAAACCGGGCGCGGATCGTCTCCCTTGCCGGGGAACGGGTGGCGATTTTCAAGTATGATGGAAAAATCTCCGCCATCTCAAATGTGTGCCAGCATCAAAATGGGCCGCTCGGCGAGGGGAAAATCGTCGACGGCTGTATCACCTGCCCCTGGCACGGCTATCAGTACCGGCCGGAAACGGGTGCCTCGCCGCCGCCATTTGTTGAACGGGTGCCAACCTTTAATGTGCGCATCAAAAATGGCCGGGTTTGGGTGCATTCCCGGCCCAACCCGCCGGGAACGAAAACGGAACCCGCCCTCATTGAACCATGAAGGATGACTTCTACATCGGCTGGCAACCCAAGGCCCAACCCGGCATCGGCCGGATAATACGGCGCGCGGTGGCGATTCTGCTGCTGGCGGCGATGCTGGTGCCGGCGGTGCTGGCGGTTTCGCAACGGCTCATCGGCGCCGGGGTTTTTGAATGGGGCACGTTGAAAACGTTCACCGGCATTTTGCAGGCCAAGCCCTATCCCTGCCTGCTGGTGCCCCGGCCGGGGCAGTCCGGTCCCCTCCCGGCCTATTCGGCATATTACCTGGTCGCCCCCTGGAAGTTCGGTTTACGGCCGGATCAAGTTGCCGCGTTTGACGGCCGGCCGGTTACCCTCAAAGGCACGCTGATCTTTCGCGAAAATCAGACCATGATTGAAGCGTTGCCGGACTCCATCCACGCCGGTAAATCGGCGACCAATCGCATGGCAGAGCTACCGGCGGCCATCTCGCTGGGGCGGCAAACCTTGACCGGCGAGATTGTGGACAGCAAATGTTTTCTGGGTGTCATGAATCCGGGGCAACTCGCACCGCATCGCGCCTGCGCCATCCGTTGCATCAGTGGCGGTATTCCGCCGGTGCTGCTGGTGCGGCCAGCCCAGGGAACACCGTTGTATTTCTTGCTGGTTTCAGCGGAGGGCAAACCGGTGAATTCCCAAGTGCTGGATCTCGTGGCCGAACCGGTGCAAGTGACCGGTGAAGTGGAGCGGCAAGGTGAGTTGCTGATCCTGCACGCCGACCCGGCAACCTATCGCCGGGTGCCATTATGATAATCTGAAATTCCGCCTACGATTTGCGGCAGCAGGTACCGTCCGCCTTATGAACGTGTCCCGGGGCGGCGGGTGAAACCGGTGATGGCGTTTTGAGCGCGTGCAGGGATACAAAGATCACGCCCACCGGAAGGAATAGTGGTGTCAATACGACCGTCAGCACGCCAAATGCGATCCGCCCCAAGATGCCGGTCCCGGTTTCAACGTTCTGAAACGGCCCGGCCCGGCGCGTCAAAGGGGCAAACCATAGCTTGGTGTATAGCCACCAGGACTGGCCAAACCGCTGGCCAAAACCATCCCGTTCTGGCTGCTGAGGTTTGGTGGCCTCGCCGCCGGGCAGATACACCAGCGTGTTGACACGGCCAATGTCGGCGTAGGTCTCGGCACTTTCGACAAGTGAGATGGCTTCGGAAAATATCAAGTCGGCCCGCGCCGCCTCGGTGAGCAGCAGATATTGGCCGGCCTTGACGGAATTCTTCAGCAGGCGATGGACAATGATGACATCCACTCCGGCAAGTTCCACAAAGTTTAGCACCCGGTGAAACAGAGCCTCGCCGCTGTGCACAATCACCTTGAGTTGAAGGGTCTCGATGTGGGTGCAGGCCTGGCAGTTGCAGGTGGTGGAACGGCCCAACTCGCCCAACTTCTGACGAAACTGGTAAAAGAAGGCGAGCAACTGTTCCCCAATGAGGCCGCGGCTTTCCGCCCAGTCTCGCGGGCCATTTTGCTTCCGGCAATACAGAAAAATAGCGTCCCCCTCCAGCTTGGCCACTTCCAGTGGCAGCTCAATCTGCCGGACAATGGCGTGGATCAATTCCGTGATAATCGTCTGGCTGTGGGCGAGGGTTTTGACGTTGGCTGTCATGTAGCGCGTATAGCCGCTGATGTCAGCAATAATCAGCAACACGGGTTCGGGGGCGTCGGCGGGACGAGGGTTCATGGTTTAATAAATTTGAAAGCCAACTGTATGTCGAAGCGGATGGGCATTCCTTACAACGAGAAATTGCCGGTTCGGTTGTAAGTTTTTGCGCCGGCCTGCGACCCACCGTTATGAATACAAATTTTACCACCCGCTGGCACCAAATCGTCTCTTCCCTGGTCTTGACCGGAGCGCTGGTGGCAAACGCCCAAGCGACGGCCCGGCATTTTCAGAGCGGTATCAAGCCGGTGCCACTGCTGGAACTATACACATCGGAAGGCTGCAGCAGTTGTCCGTCGGCGGAGGAATGGCTGGGGCGACTGAAAGATTCGCCGGGCCTGTGGCGGGATTTTTCGCCGCTGGCGCTGCACGTCCATTATTGGGATTCGCCGGTCTGGCGGGATCATTGGTCGGCGCCGGAATACACGGAGCGCCAGCGCAGTTACGCGGAGGCGTGGCACGCCGACAACATCTACACGCCCTGTTTCGTGTTGCAGGGCCAGGAATGGCGCGGCTGGTTTATGCACCACGGCGTGCCGGCATCGGCCGGGGAAGACATCGGGGTGCTGGCGGTGAACTCCACCAACGCCCTGCTCTGGAAGGCGACCTTTGTGCCGGCCATGCCGGCCGACCGGCGGTATGAAATCCACGCCGCGCTGCTGGCCGGTGGATTGGACACCGATGTATTGGGCGGAGAAAATGACGGCCGCCGCTTGCATCATGAATTTGTGGTGCTGGACCTGATCCAGATCGGGCTGGGCGATTACCATGGCGTGGCGCAGGGCAAATTTATTTTGGATCCCCGGCGATTTCCGCCTGAAAAATCGCTGGCCCTGACGGTTTGGGTGACCGTGGCAGGGGAAATGACGCCGCTCCAATCGACCGGCGGCTGGCTCACACCACCGGTCCCGCCGGTGAAATAACAAACGCTGTAAGGTTCCCGCAACCCAACCGACTCAATCATCATGAAGAAATTAATTCTTTCCCTCGTGCTGGCCGGACTGGCGCTGCCCGCGTTCGCGCAAAGCAAAACCCTGCTCAACCTCGACAAGTCAGGCGTGGCCATCCAAGGCTATGATCCCGTGGCCTTTTTCACCGACCACCAGCCGGTGAAGGGCAAGCCGGATTTCGTGGCGAAGCGGGATGGCGCGATTTATTACTTTGCGTCCAAGGAACATCGTTCACTATTTCTCAAGACGCCCGCGAACTATGAGCCTGCGTATGGCGGCTATTGTGCGTACGGTGTTTCGCGCAATCGGCTGGTGGAGATAGACGTGGATGCCTTTCAGGTGGTGGATGGCCGGCTGTTGCTGCAATACAGCAAGGGCGTGCGTGCGGATTTCAATGAAGATATGAAAGGCAATCTCGCCAAGGCGGAAACCAACTGGCCGGGGCTAGTCATGAAAAAGGGTAAATAGTATGTAAGGACTTCATCGTTCTCGCGACCCATGAACATCGAAATATGAGTTCCCCCATCCACAATGAACTGCTGGTCTCGGTCTTGGAAACGCTCACCCAAGGCGAGCTGCTGCTGGCGGAAATCAGCGACACCGATTACACGCGCAAACTGCCGGTGGCGTTCAATGCCTCCATTGGAGGCCATTACCGTCACTGTCTGGACCATTTCCGCAGCCTGCTGGACGCGGCGGGCGCCGGGAATCTGAATTATGATCACCGGGAACGCGGCACCCTGGTGGAGAGCGATCGGTTTGCGGCGCTCAACGCGACGCGCGAATTGCGCGCGGGCTATGAACAACTCAACCCCGCCATCCTGATGCGTTTCCTCGATGTCACCTGCAAAACCAGCTATGCCAGCTGCGGCTCGCAAGTCTCGCCCTCAACGGTGGGGCGCGAAATCATGTATTCCGTGGCCCATGCTGTGCATCATTATGCGTTGATCGGAGTCATGGCCGGGATCATGGAGTTGAAATTGCCGGCTGGATTTGGCGTGGCCCCGTCCACCTTGAAACATCAGCAGACCGCCGGCCAGACCGCCTGATTTTTGGTGTTTTGTTTATGACCCACCTCATCTCATGGCCTATTCCGGCGATGGCCGAATGGATGCCGGTTTGGAAAATCACTGGTATTTTCCTGGCCACGTTTGTGCTGGAAGATGTGGCCACGGTGGGCGCGGGGCTGTTGCTCACGGCGGGAGCCATTTCGTGGCCGACGGCGTTTGCGACCTGTTTTTTTGGCATATGGCTGGGCGATGCCGGTCTGTATGGCCTGGCCCGCATGGGCGGGCGCACTTGGTTTGAACGCTCATCCTTCCGGAAACATGCCGCCCGGGTGGCCCGGTGTGAACAGTGGTTTGCGGAACGCGGGACGCTCATTTTGATTTTCAGCCGGTGCTTTCCCGGCACGCGGCTGCCCACCTATCTGGCGGCCGGATTTTTGCGGCTGGCATTGCCGCGCTTTCTGCTGGTAACGGGGCTGGCGGCGGCGGTATGGACCGGGTTGATTCTTGGATTGGCCCAGATTTTTGGCGCCCGGCTGGTTCCCTGGCTGGCCGCCGGCCAGCACGGCGGATGGTGCCTGCTCGGCTTGAGCGGGGCGCTGTTGGCTTTGTTCCAGTTGAGCCGCAGGGTGTTTGGCGGGGTTGATTTTCAGCGGTTGGGCGCCCGGTTGGAACGGTGGCGGCATTGGGAATTCTGGCCGGCGTGGCTATTTTATCCGCCCGTGGCGCTGTATTGCCTTTGGCTGGCGATCAAGCACCGGAGTGTATCCGTGCCCATGGCGGCGAACCCGGGAATTTTTTCCGGCGGCATGGTGGGTGAATCCAAAATCACCATGCTGGAGGAATTGTACGCAACCAGTCCGGGGTTTACGGCGGAAGCCGTCTTGATTCCAGCCGGGGAGCTGGCCACCCGCCGGCAAGCACTGGCAACGCTGCTGTCCCGGCCGGGATTTACGTATCCGTTTATTCTTAAGCCGGATGTGGGCCAGCGCGGGGCCGGGGTAAAACTGATCCGCACGCCGGCGCAAGCCGATGACTATTTGCGCCAGACAAACACCCCGCTGGTGATGCAACGCTATGTGCCGGGACCTTGTGAAGCCGGGATTTTTTATTACCGTTTTCCAGGCGAAACGCGCGGCACGATCTTCTCCATCACGGAAAAAATCTTCCCGGTGGTTACGGGTGACGGCCAAAGCACCATCGGAGAACTGATTGTCCGCGATCCGCGCGCCCGGCTGATTGCCAGCGTCTATCTCAAACGGATGGCGGCGCGGCAAGATGAGGTGCTGCCCATGGGCGAGACATGCAAACTGGTGGAGGCGGGCAATCACGCCCAAGGCTGCATCTTTCGTGACGGCGGGCGGTTGCACACGCCGGAGTTGGCGGCGAGAATTGATGAGATTTCACAGAAGCTGGGCGGGTTTTTTATCGGGCGGTATGACCTCCGGTTTGCCACGGAGGCGGATTTGCGCGCCGGGAAAAACTTTCAGATCATTGAATTGAACGGGGCGGCGGCGGAAGCGGCGAGCATTTATGACTCCCGTAATTCTCTCCGTTCGGCGTACCGGACGCTGTTCCAGCAATGGAGCCTGGTCTTTGCCATTGGCGCGGAAAACCGGCGGCGGGGTCATTCGCCGCTGCCCTTATTGGCGGTTTGGAAAGCCTGGCGCGCCTATAATCAAACCGCCGCGTCGTATCCGGACGCGGATTGAATCATGTGTACGGTCAGTTTCGTTCCCCGCAGGCGCGGCTATCTGCTCGCCATGAATCGCGACGAAAAACGGACGCGTCCCGCCGGTCTGCCGCCCCGCTTGCATGTTAAGAACGGGCGCGCGGTGCTGGGCCCGACCGAACCCGGCGGGGGCGCGTGGATCACGGTGAATGATGTTGGCGTGGCATTTGCCCTGATCAACTGGTATTCCGTGCCGACAACGGTGTCTTCCGGCCCGGTCAGTCGGGGCGTAGTGGTCAACGCCGTCATTGGCGCAATCGGATCTGGCGCGGCGGCGGAGAAGCTGGGGATCCTGCCGCTGAAACAAATCAATCCATTCCGCCTTATTGGTGTTTTTCCCGGCACCCGGGAAGTGGTGGAATGGCGTTGGAATCTGATCGAAATGGTTCAGCACGATCACCAGTGGCAGGCGCAACAATTCATCTCCTCCGGCCTGGATGAACCCATGGCGCAACGCGTGCGCAGTGAGACTTTTCAACGTGCGCAGCGGCAGGCCTCGGCCGGCACGTTGGCCTGGCTCCGGCGGCTGCATCGGTCGCATTCCCCGGCCTGCGGTCCATTCTCCACCTGCATGCATCGGCCGGATGCTGCCACGGTGAGCTACACTGAACTGGCTGTTTCCGGCAGCGAAGCCGGAATGCGGCACCGAAATGCCGCGCCCTGCGAATTGGCGATCCCGGCAGCCTTTCACACTTTGGCACTTCGGCATATGACGGCCGCCCCCGAGCCGGTTATCACCTGACCTCGCAACGCCTCAAGGCGATGGCACCGGCACCTGCTGCAACCAAACTTCAATTTGCAGGAACAGATTGTTGGTCGCCGAATAAGGTGCCAAGGTCCGGGCATGGACGGTTTCCGTGAAACCGTTGGCATCCGGGGTGGCGGACAGTTCGTTGATGTAATTGGTGCCGGTGTACCAGTTCAGCAGGTCGCTGGAAATGAATACCCCATAGGCCACATCCGTGGGCGGGAGTCGGCGGGTGTACGTCACGCCAAAGTACTTCTGGCCGGTATTGGTATCCGTCTCAAAGGCGTACTGGAAGGCGGGATTCGGATTCACCGCCTTCGGATCCAGGTTGAAGGCATACTTGGTGAAATTGGGGATGCTGTCATGACTGAAATCCGCCGCCGGACCCGACAGTTCCGGATGCGTCAATTGTTCCAGGCTGAAATATTGGATGCTCCACAATCCGTACGGCGAATCATGGATGGTCACCGTGGCGGGGCCGCCGGTGACCGAGTAGGCAATGTTCGTGAGAATGGTAAGGTTGACGCTTTCATCACCTTCAATGGCATAATCCAAATAAGGCGTCACCGGCAGGGTCATGGTATTGGAACCGGCCGGGAACACCACCACGTTGGTCAGTTCCACATAATCCACCCCGTTGCTGGCGGTGCCCGAGAAACTGATATTCACCGCAATTTCATTGGTGTCGCCCACGCGCGTCAGGGTGAAATCACCCGCGACCGGACCGAGTTCATAGGCATCGGAGATGTCGGCGCTGACGCTGAAGGTGGTCGGTTCCAGCACGGTCACAGTGACTTCATCGTAGGCAGAAACCGCCCCATCATTGGCCGTGAGGCGGAAGGTATAATCGCCGGGCGTGGAGAACACGAACGTGTTCGTGAGGCTGGCCGGGTTGGTGATCACTACATCCGTGTTGGTGCCGAGATAAGTCCAGACAAACGTCACGGCCGCCGGAGGATTCGGCAGGCCGTCATCGGTGACCGTGCCAATGAGCGTGACCGGCACACCGATCTGCACCGAGACATCCGGGCCGGCGTTAACAACGGGGGCCTTGTTGGTGTCGGAAGAAGCGGCCAGCGCCAG
Organism: uncultured Verrucomicrobia subdivision 3 bacterium; assembly: GCA_903820285.1. Lineage (GTDB taxonomy): Bacteria > Verrucomicrobiota > Verrucomicrobiia > Limisphaerales > UBA11358 > UBA11358. The sequence continues at coordinate 17,098 of CAIJGS010000188.1, forward strand.
AATTTCGCCCGCATCCAGCGCCCGGGCATACACGCGCACATCATCCAGGCCGCCGTTCCAGGAAGCCGGAGTTTCGATCCCGCCCAATCCGGCGATGAATTGCGGACAGTTCGTCACCATGCCAAAAGCGGCGGCAAAGCCGGCGAGCGGCTGATCCAACTGCCCGTTGATGTATAGCTTCGGCGCCTCGCCATTGGTCCAGGTCACCGCCACATGCTGCCAGGCACCGGGCTGCAGCACATTGCTCGCACTGATGCGATGGATCACCCCCGTGGTGGTGGGCAGCGTCACCTCCACCACGTTGGTGTTATTGCCGCACGAGGCCGAGAGATGCGTGGCGATGGCAAACGTCAGGTTGGTGTCCACGTTGTCCGCCGTCAAAATGCCGCGGTCATCGCCCGGGTTCACCGGCTGGACCCAGAGCGCGACGGTGAAGGAGGTTAATCCGTTCAGCACATTCGAGCCGGCGGACTGGATGACATTGTCACCGGTCCCGGGGAAAGTTAGCGCCCCGGCGAGTGCGCCATTGGTAATCCAGGCGGGGCTGCCCACGAGCAGGCCGTCGCACCCGGAGCCGGAGGTGTCCACGGCATTGGTGCCGACGCCGTCATCAAAGGCCCAGTGCAACAGCATGTTGGTATCGGCCAGCTCCGAACTGACAAAGACCAGCACATCCGCGTGGCCCTGCAAGAGGCCGGTGTCCGCCGTGAGCCGCAGGAGATACGCCCCCGGATTGGTGAACGTGACCGAGGTGGAGGCGGTGTTGGTGCTGCTGAAAGTGTAATCCGGAGGCCCGGTCACTTCGCTCCAGGTCAGGATGTTGTTGGTACTGTTGCCGGTGACGGTGGCATCTAGCTCAAGACCGGCATTGGTGCCGCTTAAAAAGACCACATAGCTTGTCGGATTGGTAATCGTTACCAGCGGTGTCAGGTTTGTGCCCGCATCGGCAATGGTGAGGATCGCATTGCTGGGCGAGAGAATGGTGTAGGCGGGATCCGGCAGGATCACGGCGGTGACACTTTCATCCCCTTCCACCGCACCTTCGTTTGTCGGTGAGATCAACAGGTCAATCGTAGTGATGCCGCAGGAAAAATAGATATTTGTGGCGATCGGCGGATAATCCACCCCATAGGTGGCCATGCCACCGAGCGCCACATGCGCGGTGAAATCATATTTCGGATCGCCCAGACGGGTGAGCCGGAAAATACCATTGGTGCTGCTGCCCTCCAACACATTGGTCACAATCGAGGTGATATACAACATCGGCTGATCATCCATGATGGTCACGGTGCCGTTGGTCGGCGTGCCCAGTTGATACACCACGTTCGTTTGCAAGGTCAGGGTGACCGTCCGCGGCCCCTCGACCACGCCATCCTCCAGCGGCAAAATGGTCAGGGTATTGGTGAGGCTGCCGGCGGGGATGACGATGAAATTGGTAAGGAAGGCATAGTCCACCCCGTTGGTGGCCGTGCCGCTGATGGTGTAATAGACCGTGACCGCCGTGTTGGTGGTGCCAAACCGCGTAAAGGTAAACTGTCCGGGGTCGGTGCCAGGCTTGGCGGCGGTGAAGTCGCTGGCGTCAATCCATACGCGCTGGTCGTTGTCTTGAATGGTTACAGTGGCGGAGGACGGGAAAACCGTCTGGAAGGTATTGCCTTCGGTCAGAGAGATGATCACCGTCCGGTCACCTTCCACCACCTTGTCATCCACGGCCGTGATGGTGATGCTGGCATTGGATTGCCCCACCGGAATCGTCACGCCATTGGTGATGGCTGAATAGTCAGTGCCGTTGCGGGCGGTGCCAGAAACGGTGAAAGGAATCAGCAGTGCGTTCGTAACCGGACCGGTGCGGGTAAAGACAAATTGCCCGGTCCCGCCGCCTTCCACGGCATAGGGCTGATTCGTGGAGGTAACCGTGACCACCGGCAGGTTATTGGTATAGTTCGGGACGATGGTCACCGCGGCCACGCTGGGCGAGAGAATATTACCGTTCGTCGCGCTGATGAGTGTCAGCACCACCGTTCCGGGCAGCTTCATGGTGCGATTGGTATTCGGCAAAACGGGCAGATCCACGGAGAGGGTGCCGGCGGGAATAACCACACTGTTGCCCAGCGGGGAATAATCCGTCGGGGCGCTGGCGGAGCCGGTGATTTGGAACAGCACCGCCTGGCTGGCATTGGTGGAGCCCGTGCGCGAGATGACGAAGTGGCCCGGGCTGCTGCTGGTGGCATTCGTCACGGTGGCGCTCACGCTGACCTGCGCGGCGTCATCATCCAGAATGGTATAGGTATGTATCTTGATGGCGCCGAGCGAGGCGTTGACGGGATTGACCAGCACCACCCGGACGGTTTGGGCCGGCTCGACGGTGGAATCATTAACAATGCGCAACGGGATGACGCCCGTCCAGCCGTTGGAAATGGTGAGGGTGCCCGGCGCCAACGAGTAACGGTTGGATGCCGCCGTACCGCCAATCACGCGATAGTCCACCGAAACCGGCACCGAGGACGTGGTGCTGAGCGTGACCGTGATGCCCGGCGACAGGCCTTCCGGGTAGGCGGAAGTGGCAAAGGAAAAGCCCACCGCCACGCCGGTGTTGCTGGTATCGCCAGTGATGGTGACATCCGCCGTGGCGGGATTGGCCACATTGTAATTGGTGGTGCCCAGCACGGTAAGCTCCACATCTTCGCTGGAATCCAGGATCAGATTTTGGAAGGGAATCACTTCCACCGTGGTGGAGGAAGCGCCGTTGGGGATCACCACCGGCGTATCAATCGGTGCATAATCAAAACCGCTTACCGCCGTACCGCTCACGGCCAGATAAACCGTCAGGTCACCGCTCGTGCCATTTCGCGAAATGGTGAACTCCCCGGTGGTATCGCCCTGTTGCGAGACGGTGGGCGTGCTGGCGGTGATGCTCACGAGCGGCAGCTTGTCATCCTGGATGGACATCGTAGCGCTACCGGGGGTGCCAACTTCATAGTTGAGCGTATTGGTCAGAATCAGGGTCACGGTTTGATTGCCATAAACCGTCGGGTCTTCGATGGGATTCAGGGTGACGCTGGTGGAGGCCTGGCCGGCGGGAATGGTCACCGTGCCGCTCAAGGCGGTATAATCCGTACCAGGAATGGCGCTGCCGCTGACATTATAATTAACGACCAGGGCTTGGGTCAGGTCCCCTTCCCGTTCCACCGTAAAGGTGCCGCTGGTGGCGGGATCGGCCGCATTTCTGGTGGTTGAAACTGTTACCGTCATGAAATCATCGTCCTGAATGGTGATGGTGGCCTTGCTGGCGCTGGAGGCCACACTGTAACCGGCATCGGCCGTCAGGGCGACTTGGATGGTCGAGGTGGTATCCACCTTTTTATCATCAATGGTCACCACGGGAATCACGACGCTGCCCTCGCCGGCCGGAATCACCGCCACGCCGGGCAGGTAAACATAATCCACTCCGTTAGTCGCCGTGCCGCTGGTGGTATAATAGACCGTCAGATCGCTGTTCAGACTGCCGCTGCGCGAGAAAATGAGCTGGCCATTATCAATGCCGCTTTCGGAAATCTCCGGCGTGGTGGTGATCAGAGAAACCTGGGGAGGATTCGGCTGGGTGTCGCTGACCATCGTGATGCTGGCCTCCGCCAGGGACGCCAGAACATAGGCCGGGCTGTCGCCATTCGTGTCATCCACCACAGTCAGAGTGGCGGTTTCGCTCCCGCCGCTGAATGCGCCATTGTTGGCCTGAAAAGCGAGCGTGATGCTGTTGGTGCCAGCCGGAATGATCAGCACGTTATTCGTATCCGGCGCCGGGTTCAGGGTGTAGGCCGATCCCAGCAACGCACTGCCGGAGACATAGACCTGCACGGCGAGATCATTGTTGGTGTCACCGGTGCGGGTAAGCGTGAAATAATGGATCGAAGTATCGCTTTCCGGAATGCTGTTGGTATCCGCCGTCAGGTTGACCGCGCTCATCGGCATGGCCGAGAAATCCAGTCCGGCCATGTCATTCGTCGGTGCCAGGGGATTGGACCAGTTGGTTGCGGCGGTAAACGTATAGCCAAACAAAGTCGCCTGCAGGGTAATATTGCTGGCAATGCCGGTGATGAGGTAGCGGCCGTTGCTGTCCGTGTAGCCGCCGGCAAAATTGGTAGTGGAAAGCGAACCGTTGCCGACCAATACGCCTTCGATCGGCACGCCATTGCTGTCGGTGATCTGACCGGTGAGATTAAAGCCGTTGGCAGCGCCGACCGTTACCAGCATGTTGGCGCTGGCCTCGCCGCCTTTCATGTCGCTCACCACGCAGCGCACCACATGGTCGCCGCTATTCGTCCAACTGTACGAGGTCCAGGGCAGATTGTTGGTGGCAAACGCCACGCCGTCAAAGGTCCAGGCATAGGCCAGGGTGTCGCCATCCGGATCCGTCGCGGTGGCATGGAAATGCACCAAAGCTCCGGTGGTCACATTGGTCTGATCCACCTCCACTCCCAGCACCGGCGGCTGGTTGCTCGGAAAGGCGCCCATATTCACCTGCACATCCAGCCAGGGATCGGTGCCGGTGGCGCCGCGCTGGAGCGTGGTGATATGTACCCCCGCTGCCATGTCATTAAAAGTGCGGCCCACCACCACGGCGGCGTCTTCCCGGCTGGAATCATCGTTCGGGTTCGGTGAACCCGGTGTGGTATCAACCATCTGGGCGCCGCCATTGCTGAAGGGCCACGGGGACCATTCCAAAAGCACGCCGTTTTCCAGCCACGGATTGGCGGTATATTGCTGGCGGAATTCCATCCAGTAGTAGCGCAGACCGTCTTTCCGGATCACCCCGGCATAAGTGCGGCCGTCCACCCGTTTGGACGCCGGCACGTCAAACGGGTAAATGCGATAGACCCCGTTCGTTGTGATGCTCTGAACGGCATCTGCTTTCAGCCAGTCGAGCGCCTTTTTATGGCACGAATTGAACTGTGCCACACCGCCCGAGCCCATCGTGTCGTAAATGTTGCCATATTCCAGATTCGCCCCCGGCCCGATGCCGCTGGCGTTGGTGATGGTGTTCCAGAAATTGGCATGCCAGAGACCGAAGTTATGCCCCAACTCATGCGCGGTCACCCCCACGCCGAAGCTCTGCACCCATACCCCCTTGCCACCAACGTAGCCCAGTCCACCCCAGGTGAAGCCCGGCACACTGGTCAATGCCACCACGTCGCGATCATAATTGGCCGTATCATATCCGGCGGCCTTGGCCGCGGTACGGGCATCGGCCAGCAGGTAATAGGGATCGTTGCTCGCGTAATAAGCTTTGGTTTGCGGCAAGGTCACCAGCGGCGTGACCGTGGTCGTAAAACTGGCCAGATTGTAGGAATTCGCGGTGTAGTACGTATTGACCCCATCCATCACGGCATAGGCATCACTCATGGATATGGGCTCCGTCAGGTCATCGGGAAAATTGACCCGCATATAGAGCAGCGACTTGTTGCCATGGGTCCAGGCATCATCAGTCACAATGGGCACGCCGTTCGTGCTGGTGTCGCCGCCACTCTCTGCCAGTGCCAGATGCCGGCCAACGAGGTCATAGTGGTCGGTCCCGCAAAAGCAGATGACTCCCCCGCCATTTTCGGCATAAACCGGCTGATTGCGCACATTGACCGACAGGCCGGACACCGAACATACGGCGTCCACCGGTTTCACCGCACTTTTGTCCAATGCGGTGGCCTCGGCCAGTGTCAAAACCCGCAATGGGTCACTCGAGACCGCCATCTTTCCATCCAATGCCACCCCGTGCAGGGGAATACCCTGCTGCGACATCTGGGTCAGGCGCCGGCCATAGGCATACGCCTGATACACTTGAGCGCCAAACTGCGCATAACGGTAGGTGGCGGAATTGCCATTGGCAAAATCGGTCGCCACCGCCACGTTAAAATCACCCCGACCATCCACCTGAGCTTCGAAATAGCGGGTGATTTCTGGCGGCAATTCCTGCCGCCAGGCATAGGGCACTGACAATTGGATGGCTTGGGCCGGGTCCGTTTGAATCAAGGATCGCATGGCGGCCTGCCGTTCCTTCGCCAGCCGTTCGCCATCGGCGAGACTGGCGGTACCATTGGTAAACCGGCTGACCCAACCAGAAAAGTCGGTGAAGCTGACCAGACCGCTGGGCTTCGCCGGGGATGTGGACACGGTTTTGCTGGTCGATCCGATTATCAGATTAGTCGCCGCCAAGCTCGGCAGATGTGCGGGAATGATCGGTGGTGGCGTGGCAGTGGACCGTGCAGTAGCTGCGGTGGTTGCTGGCGGGGAGGTCGATCCGGGTGGTACATGGGGCCATAACCATACGCCCAGCGTGAGAACAACCACGGCCAGTGCCACCGTACCCAATCCCAATAAAATATGACGATTTTTCAAGTATCCTCCCGCGATGATATGGACTCAGGGTTAACGGCTTGACCCTACTGCCATCCGTTCCTGAATTCAATGGTTAAGGTTGAGATCTCTCAAGAAATGGCAGCAGCATTAGTGCCAGCCATGTTTATCATGATAAACGGCAGAAGTTTGCAAAAAACGGTCACTTTTCTTCGATAAAGCAGTTGCCAGCGGGAAAAATTCACGCAAGTTGCGTGAAATTCACGCATCCGGATGGGTTTTCGACATGCCAATTATCCCGCGACCAGTCGGTAGCCGATACTCGCTTCCGTCTGCAACAACTTGGGCCGGGCAGGATCTGCCTCGAGTTTTTCGCGCAGTCGCGCCACATAAACCCGGAGGTAATGCGTCTGCTCAGCATGGTTCTTCCCCCAGACCGATTCCAGAATGTGATGGTGCGTCAAAACTTTCCCGGCGTGCTGGATGAACAGCCGCAGCAAGGCGTATTCCGTAGCTGTAAGCTTTACCGGCTGACCTTTGCGGGTGACGCGACGCGATGCCAGGTCCACCACCAGATCGCCGGCGGTGAAGACGGGTTCCTCGGTTTTACCCCGGGAGGCATGACGCAGTGCGGTGCGTAGGCGGGCCAGAAGTTCGTCTGTGTTGAAAGGCTTGGTAATGTAATCATCCGCTCCGGCATCGAGAGCGGCGACCTTTCCCTTTTCATCATCCTGCACGGACAGTACCACGACGGGTGTCTGGGTCCATTCCCGGAGCCGCCGCAGGACTTCCTGACCAGTCAGATCGGGGAGCCCCAGATCGAGGATGACCAGTTCCGGCCGATGCTGGGCGGCTAGCACCAGACCTTCCTGCCCGGTGACGGCCACCATGACCTGATAGCCGACCGCCTCCAAGGTAATGGTCAGCAGCCGGCGGATCTGCGGTTCGTCATCCACGATCAGGACAAATGGCGGGCTCATTCGGTTTCCTCCGGAACGGGCGGCATTTTGGCGGCCGGTAGTCTGACCGTAAAGCAGGCCCCGCCGGTGGAACGGTTTGCGGCGGAGACGTTGCCGCCCTGTGCCTCGGCAAAGCCTTTGACCAGTGACAGACCGAGTCCGGTTCCGCCCGCGGCGGCATCCGGGCCGCGTTGAAATTTTTCAAACCACCGCTTGGCCTCGCCGGTGGGCAGGCCGGGTCCATTATCCGTAACTTCCAATACCAGCTTGCCGCCATCCAGCCGGGCGCGCACGTCCACGCGAGTGCCGGGCGGCGTGTGCATGGCAGCGTTACCCAGCAGGTTTACCAGAATTTGTTCGGTCAGCACGGCATCCAGTTTTACCGGTGGCAGGTCCGCCGGCAAGTCGAGGGTGACGGTATGGTTGGCGAGAACCCGGCCAAGGCTTTGCCGGGCGGCCGCAATGACATCGCGCAAATCGTGCCAGTCCGGATTGGATTTCAGGTGACCGGCCTCCAGCCGGGAAAGGTCGAGCAGGTTTTGCACGAGCCGGTTTAGCCGGCCGGCCGCTTCCTCGAGTTCATCCGTGAGGGCTTGCTGGGCGGGGTTTAATGGCCCGGCATTGTGCAGACCGCTCGCGGCGGTGTTGATGGCCGCGAGCGGAGTCCTTAATTCATGAGACACCGAGTTGAGCAGGGTTTTGCCCAGGCGCTCGGATTCGGCGATCAACTGTGCCTCCACCTCCGCATCACGCAGGCGTTGCCGGTCCAGCACGAGCGCGATCTGGCGGATGAAGGCATCCAGCAAATCCCGTTGTGGTGGTGCCAGGGGTGTGGCATCCGGAAATTTTAGACTCAACACGCCGGTGGCCCGCTCGCCGGCCACCAATGGGAGGTGCAAACCTTCGGCGGAGGACAGGGTATCGGTGCCGCGCCCGGCGGACTGGCGATGCTGGAAAGCCCACACGGCAACGGTCTGCTCCTTCTCGGGCAATTGCCACGTGCTGGCAAAATAAGGAGCCGGCAGGGTCGCCTCCGGTGTTTCCGGCAAAGACAGGGCGACCGTGGCATGAAAGGTTTCACCCACCTGGCGGATGACCACGGCGAGAAGTTGGGCGAGATCAGCGGATTCGGCGAGTTCCCGCGTGAGCAGGTAGAGTGCGGTGGCGCGGTGTTCACGCTGACGTTCGGCGTTTTGCTGCGACCGGATGCGCGCGGTCAACTGACCCATCGCCACGGCCACAATGAAATAGGTGGCGAACATCATGGCGTCGCCAGCGTTGGTGATACGGAAACTCTGGCGTGGCTCGGTGAAATAATAATCCCAAAGCAGGGCCGTGGCAGTGGCGGCCGCTAAGGTGGCACCGCGACCAACAAACAGGGCAAGCACCACCACGCTTAACAAATAAATCAGCGCCAGCGATTGGTTTGCCAGCAAATGTCCGCCAAACCAATGCTCCAGCAGGGCGTTAAACAGCGTCACTGCGACTACCACCCCCAAGGCGGCCAGGTAGCTGCGGGGATTGAAAGCTTCACCCGCCAGCGGTCGCGCCGGACGGGTGGAAATCTTTTCTTCTTCGGCGCGGACGATATGGACATCAATCTGTCCGCTCTCTCGTATTAACCGGCTCAGCATGGAGCCGCTCCGAAACCAGTCGAGGCCGCGCCAGCCCGCCGGTTTGCCGACAATGATCTGCGAAACGTTTTGTTCGCGGGCGGCGCGCAGCAGGCCGCGCACCACGTCATCGTCCGTGGTGGTGACAATTTCCGCACCGAGTTCATGCGCCAGGGCCAGGTGCCGGGCGAGCCGGGTTTGGTCATCGGCCGAGAGCGGGCCGGGCCGCTCGACATACACGGCCACCCAGGGCGCGTGCAATTCACCCGCCAACCGTCGGGTCCAGCGCACCAGTGAAGCCGAGCTTGGGCTCGGACTGACCGCCACCAGCAGGCGCTGGCCGGATTTCCACGGCACGGCAATACCATGCGCATGGCGGTAGATCAGCACGTCCTGGCCGACGCGGTCAGCGGCGAAACGCAAGGCCAGTTCGCGCAGGGCGGAGAGATTGCCGGCGCGAAAGAAGGAATCCTGGGCGGTGGCGGCGCGTTCGGGCAGATAGACTTTTCCCTTCGCGAGCCGGGCGCGCAGTTCATCGGGCGGCAAATCCACCAGCTCGAACTCCGCGCCGGCGAAGGCGGTGTCCGGCACCGTTTCGTGAATGGTGGCGCCGGTGATCTGGCGGACCGCTTCGGCGCGGCTTTCGATGTGCTGGATGTTCAGCGTGGTGAACACATCCAGCCCGGCATCGAGCAACTCCATCACGTCCTGCCAGCGCTTGGGATGGCGGGATTCCGGGGCGTTGGTGTGGGCGAATTCATCCACCAGCACCAGTTGCGGGCGCCGGGCGAGGGTGGCATCAAGATCGAATTCCGAGAGCTGCACGCCCCGGTATTCGCCGGTGCGGCGTGGCAGCAGCGGCAGGCCTTCGGCGAGCGCGTCGGTTTCCTTGCGGCCATGGGTTTCAAGGTAACCGATGACCACATCCCGGCCGGCGGCAAGTTCCCGCCGGGCGGCGGTGAGCATGGCGTAGGTCTTGCCCACGCCCGCACACATGCCGAGAAAGACCTTTAGCCGGCCACGCTGCGAACGCGCGGCTTCGCTCTGGATCGCTGCCAGCAACGCATCAGGATTGGGGCGGTCGCGTTCGGTCACACCGTTACTTTACCCCATCCAACGCCAGATTCAGCTTCAAAACGTTCACCCGCGCCTCGCCCAGAAAACCAAACTGCGGGGGTTCTACAAACTGGTCCACCAAGGCGGTGATGCGTTCCACGGGCAATCCGCGGGATGCGGCCACGCGGGCGATCTGAAACCGGGCGGCTTCGGGGCTGATCTGCGGGTCCAGGCCGCTGCCGGAGGCGAATAGCAAGTCCGCCGGCACCGGGGCGTTGGTGCCGAGGTTATGCGCCGCCCGGAGCGCGGCCAGGTTGTTCAGCACATTGGTCTGCAACTGGCCGCTGGTCGGCCCAAGGTTGCTGGCGCCAGACGGGACGGTGGCATAACTGCCCGACGAGGGCCGGGGCCAGAAATAATTCGTGCCCGTAAACTGCTGCGCGAGCAATTCGGAACCGGCGATGGCATCGCCTTTGACAATCAGGCTGCCATTGGCGCGATCCCGGAAGGCGAGCTGGGCGATGACCGTGACGACCACCGGATACACCAGGCCGGTGATGACCGTCCAGATGATGATCTGGCGGACGGATTGAATGATTAATTTGAACATAGATATCCTTACTCAATGGCTAACAAAATCAGGGAGCGAGATGCGTGGCCACCAGCAACACATCAATCAGTTTGATAAAGACGAACGGCACAATGATGCCGCCGAGTCCGTAGATCAGCATGTTATTCCGCAAGATCACCGCCGCGCCCAGGGGACGGTATTTCACGCCGCGCAACGCGAGCGGGATCAGCGCCACAATGATAAGCGCATTGAAAATGACCGCGCTCAGGATGGCGCTCTGCGGCGAATGCAGAAACATGATGTTCAGCTTGTCGAGCGGCCCATGTTGTCCCGCCGACAGCGCATACAGCAGGCCGAACATGGCCGGGAGAATGGCGAAATATTTCGACACGTCATTGGCGATGCTGAACGTGGTCAGCGCGCCGCGGGTCATGAGCAACTGTTTGCCAATCTCGACCACTTCGATGAGTTTGGTGGGGTTGGAATCCAAGTCCACCATGTTGCCGGCCTCGCGGGCGGCCTGCGTGCCGGTGTTCATGGCCACGCCAACATCCGCCTGGGCAAGCGCGGGGGCGTCGTTGGTGCCGTCGCCAATCATGGCCACGAGCCGGCCACCTTCCTGTTCCTGGCGGATGCGCGCGAGCTTGTCTTCAGGCTTGGCTTGGGCGATGAAATCATCTACGCCCGCCTCGGCCGCGATGGCGGCAGCGGTCAATGAATTATCCCCGGTAATCATCACCGTGCGCACACCCATTTTGCGGAGCTGGGCAAAACGTTCCTTGATGCCACCCTTCACTATGTCCTTGAGATGGATAACGCCAAGAATCTTCGCGCCATCAGCCACTACCAGGGGCGTGCCACCTTGGCGAGCAATGCCATCCACTTTTTCAAAAACGGCTTTATCCACAGTTCCACCTTGCTCGACCGCCCAGGTTTTCACCGCCTCGGCGGCGCCTTTGCGAATGCGGCGCAGGGCGGAGGTTTTGGCATCGGTCAGGTCCAGTCCGCTCATGCGGGTTTGGGCGGTGAACGGAATGAATTGCGCATGCGGTCCGGAGACGTCGCGGCCGCGCAGACCGTATTTTTCTTTGGCCAGCACCGCGATGGAACGGCCCTCTGGCGTTTCATCGGCCAGCGAGGCGAGTTGCGCGGCATCGGCCAGTTCTTCGAGCGTGACACCGGGAGCGGGAATGAATTCCGTGGCTTGACGGTTGCCAAGCGTGATGGTACCCGTCTTGTCCAGCAGGAGCACATCCACGTCACCGGCGGCTTCCACAGCGCGACCGGAAGTCGCCAGCACATTGCGGCGCATCAGGCGGTCAATGCCCGCGATGCCGATGGCGCTGAGCAGGCCACCGATGGTAGTGGGGATTAGACACACGATCAACGCAAGCAAGACCGGAATGGAAGTCATCACCACGCCCTTCTGGCCGGCGGCGTTTTCGTTGTAATGGGCAAATGGCGGTAGCACCACCACCACGACAATAAACAGCGCCGTGAGGCTGATCAGCACAATGTTCAAGGCGATTTCGTTCGGCGTCTTCTGCCGGCGCGCGCCTTCGATCATGGAGATCATGCGGTCGAGGAACGAGTTGCCGGCCTCGGCGGTGACGCGGATGACAATACGGTCACTCAGCACGCGGGTGCCGCCCGTGACAGCGCTGCGGTCGCCGCCGCTTTCGCGGACGACGGGGGCGGATTCGCCAGTGATGGCGGATTCATCCACCGTGGCGATGCCTTCAATGATTTCACCGTCGGCGGCAATGATTTCACCAGCCTCACACACAATGAGTTCGCCGATTTTTAGGTCGTTGCCATTCACGGAAATTTCCTGACCGTTGACGATTTTGCGCGCGCTGGTTTTGGTGCGCATGCGGCGCAGTTCGTCGGCATGTGCCTTGCCGCGGCCCTCGGCCATGGCTTCCGCGAAATTCGCGAACAGGCACGTGAACCAGAGCCAGAAACAGATCTGCGCATTGAACAGGTTGAACTGGTGCGGCAGGGCCAGGAAGACCGTGGTAACGATCGAGCCCAGATAGACCACAAACATGACCGGGTTTTTAATCTGGTCGCCGGGATGCAGTTTCTTGAACGACTCGACGACGGCCTGCCGGACGAGGACCGCGTAATTCACTTCAGCTTTCGCACTCATAAAATAATTTGGAAATATGTACCGGGATTAAAAGGTGCGGCCGGACATCATCAGGCCATGCTCGACAATAGGGCCGAGACAGAGGGCCGGGAAAAAGGTCAGCGCGGCAATGATCAGGATGGCGCCGAGCAGAACCACGGCAAACGTTACCCCGTTGGTCGGCAGTGTGCCCGGCGAGGGGGCGGCGGTTTTCTTCGCCGCCAGCCGGCCGGCAATGGCCAGCACGGCAAGGATGACCGAGAACCGGCCGATGAACATCGCCGTGGCCAAGGTGAGGTTGTAAAAATTCGTGTTCACGCTCAATCCGGCGAACGCGCTGCCGTTATTGTTCGCACACGAAGCATAGGCATAGAGAATTTCACTCAAGCCATGCGGTCCCTGGTTATTCAAACCTGCGAGACCAACCGGCAGCGAACAGGCAATGGCCGCGCCACCCAACACGAGAACACTGGGGACCAATATGCCAACCACCGCCCAGGTGGCCTCCCACGCCTGGATTTTCTTGCCGAGATATTCAGGTGTACGACCCACCATCAGGCCGGCGAGAAAAACGGTGATCAAGACATGCAACAGGATGCCATAGAGACCCGCGCCGACACCGCCGAAGGCGATGCAGCCAACCATCATGTTCCACATCGGTACCAAGCCGGCGAGCGGGGTGAAGCTGTCGTGCATGGCATTCACCGCGCCGCAGGAAGTGCCGGTGGTAGCGGTGGCGAAGAGCACGCTGTTCATCACGCCAAAGCGGGTTTCCTTGCCCTCCATCAACTGGCTGGTGCCGAGCACGGGGTTGGTCTGGGTTTCCGACCACCAGGCCAGCGAGAATCCGCCCACGAGCAGGGCAAGCATCACGGCAAAAATGCACCAGGCATGCCGGCGGTCACCAATCATGATGCCAAAGGCATAAACCAAACCAGCGGGAATGATGAGCAAACCCAGCATTTCCAGAAAGTTTGAGAAAGGCGTGGGATTCTCAAATGGATGCGCACTGTTCTGGCCAAAGAACCCGCCGCCGTTCGTGCCGAGATGCTTGATGGCAATCTGCGAAGCGGCCGGCCCCAGCGGCACATCCTGGGTTTCCACCTTCTGGTCCACCATCACGGGTTTGCCATCGGTGCCATTGACCACGTTGCCCTTGTCATCCGTCTTTTGCACCTGGGTGGTGTAGGGCTCTAGGAGTTTGGCGGACGCATAGGGCTTGAAGGTTTGCACCACTCCCTGCCCCACCAGGAATATCGCCAGCACTACCGAGAGCGGTAAGAGGATGTAGAGCGTGGTGCGGGTGAGATCCACCCAGAAATTACCCAACGTCTTGGAAGACGCGCGGGTTAATCCGCGAATAACGGCAAGCATCACGGCAATCCCGGTGGCTGCGCTCACAAAATTATGCACCGCCAGCCCCGCCATTTGGGTGAGATAGCTCATGGTGGATTCACCGGCATACGCCTGCCAGTTGGTGTTCGTAATGAAGCTGATGGCGGTATTCAGCGCCAGTGCCCAGCCGACATTGGTGAACTTCTGCGGATTCAGCGGCAGCGCGGCTTGGGCCATCTGCAAGCCCCACAACGAAAGCACACAAATGATGTTGAATATGATGACCGCCCAAAAATAGCGCTGCCAGGTCATTTCCTCCGCCGAATCGACGCCACTGGCGCGATACACGAGCTTTTCGATGGGGGATAGAATCGGGTGCAGCCACGTTTTCTGGCCCTGAAATACCCGGGCCATAAAGCGCCCCAGCAAGGGCGTGAGGCCGATCAGCAGTCCAAAATAGACCGCCAGTTGAATGACTTCGTTAGTTCTCATACGCGACCGGCAGATTAGCACCGGCAGCCTTGGAGAGGTCAGTCAATAGCGGGGGCAAAAGTATCAATAAAATATCAACAGCTGTTTGGCCGGCTCGGCCGCGCCAACTGGCGTGTAAAATTTTTTTTACGGCCCCTGCAATCCTGTATTGATTGTTTTTCCGGGCCAGTGTATGCCATGGTCAGACCATGGGCCGGACTTTCCATTTTGAATGTCCACTATGCCAGTACCGCACCCGCGTTTCCGGCGGGGCGGATGCCGGCATCAACTGCTCCATTCAAACCATCATCTGCCATGACTGCCGCGAGCTCTATGATGTTTTCACCAAGGTTCGCCGCCTGACAGAAACCACCGGCGTGGTTAGGAAGCAATTGGGTTTTATGCCGGATCGGCTGATTCCGCCCCCGTTCCTGCGCGATGGTTCCATGAAGACCCTCGCCATTCCACTGAAGAACTCGGGACCGGCACGGGCTTTTTTCTGGGAGCAATTAAAACTGGTGTGTCCGTCATCTGCTCATCACCGGGTGGAAGTCTGGAAAGACCCCGGCCGGTGCCCGCGGTGTGGCTGTTATCTGGAAAAGACGGTTTTCCCCTTCCGGCTTTGGGAATAATGCGCCGACCAGATCCGGCTACGACAGTTTGATTTTCCAGCCCAGCCGCTCGGCTTGCAGCCGGTTTTCCACTCCCAATTTACGGAAAATCCGTTCCACATGCTTGTGCACCGTGCGCGGTTTCATGCCTAGGATGATGGCGGTTTCCGGATAGGTTTTGCCTTCGCACATCCAGTGGTAAACCTCCCGCTCACGCCGGGTCAGTGAAGCGCCCCGGGCAATGCTGGCGGTGTGGTCATGCAACGTTTCCACCAGCAGCAGATCCGCCGAGCCGTCGGGATGAGAGCGACAGGTGACTTCCAGCCGGCCGATTTGATTTTTTACCAGCATCGTTTGCGGCGGGAGCAAGTGTTCCTCGTCCGAGGTCTGATCCCACGACTGGCAGCGCATCCATCTCGCCAGGGTTTCGGGCAGGGCGGCACCGTTACAATCGCCGGGAAAATAATTTTGCAGCCAGCTGATGGCGCGCGCTGAAATCTGACAGACTTTCAGATCGGCTCCCACCTCGATCAGCTCCGGCTCGGAACCGGCAAACCCGGACTCCGGTCCCTGCTGCCGGTGCCGGATGCTCGCCTGTGCCCAAGCATGGTTATGGGCCTGGCGAAAATGCGGCACCAGCACGGAGAGCACTCGCCGGTCGCGCTCCGAAAAATCGCTGCCACGCCGGTTGAGCATCAGCACCACCCGGGCATCGGGCAATTTGGGCAGCACACAGATCATCTGGTGTTGAATGCCGACCCGGCGGTAGAATTCATTATAAACACCGGTCCGGAAAAACTTCCGGGGTGCTACCAGATCGGAGATTTTGAGCGGCCGGTCCACCTGTTGCAACATTGGTTCAAACAACGGATGCTCATGAATGTGGGCCAGCAGGGCGGGAACATGGTTCCGGAACTGTTCACTAGCTGGCCGCTGTAAAAATCGGAATCTCCAGGGCCGGTCGTTGTCCCCCTTCAACCACTTGCCATAGGTGACCATTTCACAGGGCACCAGGTCGCCCGTGATTTTTAACATGCGTTGGACCAGATTGGTGCCCGCGTCAAATACCTGCAATTCCCGCAAACCTGCTACGACCGCAGCAAGATCCTTCTGTTTCAACCGTGTTTCCATGCCAAATTCCGTGTTTCCTCCCTTGTTATCAAGGAGTGTTGTTCTTGGTTCCGATCCCGACTGATTGGCCTAAGGATATATTCAGTGTCTACTGGGACGCAATGCTGGCTGAACATTTTTTGCCACGTGAACGGCTGATTTTGGGTAGGAAAAGCAGCCGGACGGAAGACCGGCGCGAGATTAATCATTCCGAAGCAGCAGCTTAATCGCGGAAATTGACAAACTGCACGGCCACGGGGAATTCTTTGCCGCGAATGGCGGTTATGACCGTCTGCAATTCGTCCCGGCTTTTGCCGTTCACACGCACCT
Source organism: uncultured Verrucomicrobia subdivision 3 bacterium (assembly GCA_903820285.1). GTDB lineage: Bacteria > Verrucomicrobiota > Verrucomicrobiia > Limisphaerales > UBA11358 > UBA11358. The sequence continues at coordinate 33,630 of CAIJGS010000188.1, forward strand.
CGTCGCCCTGAATCTGGGTGGTCACCTTGAACTTGCCGTCGCGGATGAAGGTGGTGATCTGCTTGGCCACGGTGCTTTCGATGCCCTGCTTGATCTTGATGCTTTGGCGCGCGTGGCCCAGCGGGGAAATATCCGGGTCCACCTGTTCCACGCTCTTGAGGCTGATACCGCGTTTGGCGAGTTTGCCGATGACCATCTCATTGAGGGTGCGCACCTTGTAGGCGTCCTCGGCGGTCAGTTTGATTTCGGTGGCTTCGAGGATAATCTCCGCCTTGCTGCCCTTGAAATCAAAGCGGTTGGCCAGTTCTTTTTTGGCCTGGTTGACGGCGTTTTCGATTTCCATCGAATTGACCTGCGAAACAATGTCGAATGAAGGCATGGACGCAGGTTAGACGATTTGGCGCCATTTGTCATCAGTGCTCCCACCGACCCGCAAATTATTCCCGTTCATTCCGCCGGTTTATAGATTAGGATCACGGTATGCAGGAATCCGGCTCAGTCCGTCCGGTGCCGCCCAAGCGCAAGCTTCCGCGGTCGTTCAAGGATTTGACGCCCGCCAAACACTTCAATCCGCGCACCTTTTTCCAGGAGCTGATCTGGAAAGGCTGGTTTACGCCCCGGCGAGGCGTTCAGCGGCAGCCGGTATTTCCCAAACTCAAACGCCGGCAGGTGGCCATCACCTGGATTGGGCACGCGTCGTTTCTCATCCAGTTCAACGACTTGAACGTGCTGATCGATCCGAATTTTGCCAACTGGCTGTTTCTGATGAAACGCATCAAACGGGCGGGCCTGAAGCTCAAGGACCTGCCGCCGATTGATCTGGTTTTGCTTTCCCACGCGCACTTTGATCATTTTCATAAGCCCACCCTGCGGCGGCTGCCGGCGACCAAAATCGGGGTTATGCCGTGGGGCGTCGGTGATCTGGCGCGCAACCTGGGTTTCGCCCGCGTCATCGAACTGGACTGGTGGGAATCGTTTTCCCAGCGCGATTGGAAAGTGACATTTACGCCCAGCGCACATTGGGGCGCGCGAACGCTGCATGATCATCATCGTGGTTACGGTGGGTTTGTGCTGGAATATCAGGGCCGTAAAATTTATCACGCCGGCGACAGCGCCTATTTTGACGGTTTCGCGGAAATTGGCAAACGGCTCGCTCCGGAAATCGCCCTGCTGCCCATTGGCGCGTACCACCCGGAGTCATTCCGCCGGGTGCACATGGGACCGGATGAAGCAGTACAAGCCTTCAAAGATCTGCGGGCGAAAACATTTGTCCCGATGCACTACGGCACCTTCAAGTTGTCCTTCGAATCCATGGATGAGCCACCCCGGTGGCTGCGGGAAATCGTGGCGGAACAAAAATTAACTTCCCGGTTGAAAATTCTGGAAGAAGGCGTGCCGCGCGTTTTTTAAGGCGGAGTCATTGCAACGTCGCTTCACGGTGAACCCGTCCGGTAAAAACGCGGGCGCGGGCCGGCGACCGCCGGATCATTCAATTGCCATAGCAAATTTGTCCCCACCGTATTAGTGGCCACCGGTTGCCATACCACCGGGGCCATCAGATTGGTCGCCGACCAGAGCACTACCGTGCTGCCAGGAATCCCCGTAACACACAGACTGGCCCCCCCATTCAGGCCCATCGTAATGTTGGTGATGGCCGGCGCAACGAATTGGTTGAGCCACGCATTGGTGTAAACGGCAATCTCCCCGATATTTCCACCCTCATCATTACGCGTCAGTCGCAGATAACGGGTGCGCAGATTGATCGCGTGCTGGTTCCAGGAATCATAACTGGTCAAGCCATCCTGAAAAACCGGCTGCCAGTTGTCAGGATATCCCGTAGAAATGGTGACGAGCCCGATGCTGTTGGCATCGTACAAATATACCTTGGAAATTGGCAGCACCTGGCCGAAATCAAGATAGGCGCTGACGGGGTAATCGGCGCTGTGCCAGCTCGGGAACCAGATGTTAGTGGGATTGCCGCCAAGTCCGTCCAGCGGGTCGCCTACATTCATGGCTTCATCCGTCAGCATCCAGGCATCGCCCAATTGGGATTCGTTGATGACCATGTTCGTGGTGAGCGGAAAGACGGCGTCCGGCAAATGCGGAGCGGGCAACGAACCAGTCACCACCAGCACCGGTTTTTCGGATACGTCCACGTGGACCATGTTATTGGTCGGCGTCTGCGATGTGGTCTCACCTAAAGGACGGCCATTGGTGAGCGTCACGAGCATGGCGGCGGCGGGGTTGCCCACCAGGGACAGTGCGTAACCGGTCACGGTGACATTGTTCGTAGTGGGACACCAAAGGGCATACGCTTTGATCGCGCCCCCAGCATCGGCGAATTGATAAATGGTTACGTTGGTGTTGCCAGAGTTCTGATCGGCCACGTAGTGCAGGCCGCGCAGCCGCTCCTTCAGTGTATGGCAATAATACCAGCCGGGGCGGACCGCGAATTGATGCGAGTAATCCTCAATCAATCCGCTGGAGGCAAACATGGTGGCATTGGTGGTGTCAAAGTCGCGCAGCATGAATAGAAATGCGCGGTCCACGCCGGCACCCGCCAGCGCGAGAAAGGAACGGATGATCCAGCGCCCCTGTACCTCCTCCGCCGGAGTGGCGCCAATGGCGGGCGCATGTTGTGGCGAAAGCGGATTCACATCGTACCCGAATTCACTCACCCAGACTTCCTTGCCGGGCAAAAACCGGTTGCGGTAATCCACAATTGCCGCCACCTGCTGGCGGAAGCCCGCCGCTTCGGGACTGATGCCGGTGGTGGGCGTTGCCCCGTCCTGCCCGCCAGCATCATTGCAATAATAGTGAAGGTTGAGCACATCCCACGGCACGTTGCCGCCACGATTTTGATCGCACCAGTATTTCATCGCTTTGAGGTACTCCAGGTTGAGCCCGGCGAGGCCGGCCATCACCAGCTTGGCGGTGGGATCCGCTTTGCGAATACCAACGTTGCCAGCCATCGTCCCCAGATGGCCATCCGCATCGGCACTGGACAGGGCGGCGTATTCATAGGGGAGAAAATACGCATCGCGACCGAGCCAGTTTTTATCCGGCTCATTCCAGTTTTCAATGTAATGCACGTAGCCGAGGCCGGACAGGCGCGGTTCGGAAGCGGCGAGTTTTAATTTACCGTCCGCCACGGGCGTGGTGCCATAGCGTGCGGCAAACTGGTAAAGGTGATCGGCATGCTCCACATACGAAGCCGGTTGGAGTGGATCCCGATTGCTGCCGGCCGGAATCGGTTTGTCATTCAAATCCGCCAGCCCAAGCCAAGAAGCGGACAGCTGTTTACACGGCACCAGCAGTAGACCCGCCAACATGAGGTCATGGTAATATTGATCAAAATTCCAGCCGGCAAGATAGGAGCTGAACCACTGGTTGGTGTCGTTCGGGTAAGCCGAGCTGCCGCCTTCATCCCAATCCCAATCGTGATATTCCCGAGCACAGCCAAAGGCTTCCACGCGACCCTGTGGATCGGAGATGACGGTATTCACGCCCAAAAACTGATCCATGCTTGGAGGCACCGGCGGCGTGGCGGCGGGCCAGGGTTGCACCGGTTCCCGGCGCCAGCCATACAGTACCAGCTCCGGGGAAACCACATTCACCGAATCAAAGATGATCCGCAGATAACGGGTTTGCGCCGAAACCGGATAAGTGACCCAGACCAGATACCGGTTCTGGCTGTCGGCAAAAAGATTCACCCAGCCATTCGTGCCCAGCGCTTGTACGGTGATCTGCCCAATACTGTTGGCATCGAAGAAACTGATGTCCGTGAGTTGGCAGTTGCCGCCGAGATCCACCACTGCCGTCAGCGGGTAGTACCAACTGGACCAAGCGGTGCTCCAGACGTTGGTTGGCCGGTGACCGGTCCCGGCGCGGGGATCGCCCACCGCCGCCTGCTCATCAAACAGCAGGGTGGCATCGCCCTCGGCGGCGACGTTAATGATGCGGCGCAGATCCACGTCCAGTTTGGCAGATACTTGCGCATAAACACTTCCACCCAAGCACAAACCCGCCACGAGCAACAACAGCCAGCGGATGGCCGGGCAGCAAAAGGGCTTACTGGGCGGCGGCTTGTTGGCGGAGGTAAAGCGCATCGCAGGCCAGGGCGAGGGTATAATCCTTGTCGGTCAGGCCACCGGCGTCATGGGTGGTGAGGGCAAGAGTGACTTTATTCCAGCGGATATCAATGTCCGGATGATGTTGGGCCTGCTCAGCCAGTTGGGCGACATCATTGACGAAGTTCATGGCTTCGGGAAACCCGCCAAACTCAAACCGCCGGGAAATGACTTCACCGGTTTTCTGCCAGGAAGTATTGGTAGCAAGTACCGGCGGCGGGGCGGCCGGATTATTTTTTTTTGCCTCCCGCAGAATTTGCAGGCTGGTGCCGAGCGCCCAGAGCCAGGCCAGCGCCGCGAGGGAGAACCCGAGCACACCCGGATGCCCGTTGCCGGGAGGGGCGGGATCTGCGCCGTTCCACATGGCCAGCGCCAGACTGAATTGCTGAAAGGCCCAGACCAGGAAAATGCAAAACCCCGCCAGAAAAACGGCGAGCTGGCCAATTCCCGCCAGCCAGTGGCGGGCCGCGATGGAACCCAGGCCGGGGGTCGCCAGCTGGTTCAGAAGCAGGGCGTTGCGGGCGGCGGTGCGACTAAGCTTTTTTGCGGGTGAAAATGACTTCATAAGCCACCATCGTTGCGGCCATTCCCAGCGGAATGGTAAAGAGCAGTCCAACGCAACACAGCAGGAGCCCGGCGACATTCAGCAGGCCTACCAGCACCACCAACCCGAAAATTTGCCACCAGTGGCGAAGCACCTGCTTCCAGCTGGTCTTCAGTGCGGCCCCGGCATCCATCTGCCGGTCGGCAACCAACGGCAGGGCAAATATCCAGTTCACCGCAAAAAATATCGCCGGCAGACAGCAGAGGAAGAAAACCGGGGAACTGTTCAGGAAAATTTCAAACATCTGCCGGAACAGATCCTTCATTTGATCCGGCTGGGTATGCTGCATCTGCTCCAGTACCGGGGCGAGCTTGGAATTGCAAAACCAATTGAAGGGCAGAAAGCAAAGGGAGGTCACCAGGGTGGTCAGCATCATGACCAGGTAAGCCGGGGCAAAGCAGCTCTGGAACCCGGCAAACAGATCGCCGACGCCAACGGTCTGTTCCCGGATGACTTTCAAAATGAGAAAATAAAACCCCGCTGTCAGCGGCCCCTGCACCAGGGGAACCAAAAAAATCTGGAGCAGCATGTTCACCGACTGATGCGACCAGCTCATCATCTGGGCCGGGTCCGAACTGCCCGGCATCAGCTTGGTAATCACGGAAACCGCGAAATAAATGGCAATCAGCATCGCCAGATAAACCACCCCGGCCCCAACCAGCGTACCGAGGTTGTTTTTAAAAATTTCCCAGCCGCGGGAGATGCTGCCAAAGACATCCAGTTCACAGTCGCCCTCATTCAAGACCCCCGGGTCTTCCGCGACAGCGGGAGCAGCGGGGGCGATTGAAAAGGCCGCGGCGAACTCGGGAAATATCCCCAGCGAACGCCATTCGCTGTCGCTCTCGGACTTGGCCTGGGTCGCGGCATTAAGCCGGCCTTCGGCAATCCATTGCCGGATTTCGATCTCGGTTACCGGACCGTATTCCTTCCCGTCTCCGCCGATAATGGTATAATTAGCCATAAGCTTCATGGGGTTCTAACGCTTTGGCCAAGGGAGTCAAGCGATTAACGGTTGGGAAGCGGGATATTGTGAAAATTTAATCCGTAACATGGCGTGGCGAAAGCTGTATGCGCGGGACGAACTCGGTGATCCGATTGCCGGGGCAACCTGTTGGCCCGATCTTTCCAGGTTGTTCGATAGTTATGATCTGAAGCTGGTGCCCTCGAAAAAGATACCCGATGCAATTAGCGGGCAAGCGCGCGGCTCGATTCCGTTCCGGCCCACTATGCTGTGTAGCCAAATACGGCTTGACACGTTTTTAAAAGTGTACTAGTGTATTCATACACAATGCAACTGCACATCACCACCGACGGCTTGCCCATTTATTTGCAGATTGCCAACCAGGTGAAGTATCTGGTTGCTTCCGGCCGGCTTGCGCCCGGCGAGGAGGTCCCACCCATTCGCGTGCTGGCTCATCAGCTCCTTGTCAATCCCAATACCGTTGCCCGCGCCTATCTGGAGCTCGAACGCGCCGGCATCGTGGTGAAACGGCACGGTTCGGGCACTTACATTTCCGACCAGGGCTCTCCGCTCGCCCGGAAGGAACGGCTGAAAATCCTATACCAGCGCGTTGATGCCCTGCTGGCGGAAGCCGCCCACCTGCAGGTTGCCCCCGAAGATTTATTCAAGCTCATTCAGGAACGCCAACAATCCATGCAACCGGAGGAAAACAAATGAATGTATCCGATCAGGCTCCCGTCATCGAAATTTCCGGCCTAAGCCGGAAGTTTGGCCAGAAACTGGCGCTCAACCAGGTCTCACTGAAAATTCCACGCGGTCGTGTTTTCGGCCTGGTCGGCGGAAATGGCGCCGGCAAAACCACGCTCATCAAACATATCCTGGGCTTGCTGAAAGCTGAGAGCGGGTCGGTCCGCGTTTTTGGTTTTGACCCCGTGACCGACCCGGTCGCCGTACTCAGCCGCATCGGCTATCTGTCGGAAAACCGGGATCTGCCGCCTTGGATGCGCGTGGATGAACTGCTCCGCTATACTCAGGCGTTTTATCCCAAGTGGGACCCGGCTTACGCCGAAGAGTTGCGCGCTCAATTCGGTCTGGATCCCGCTGCCAAAATAAAAAATCTGTCCCGCGGCGAAAATGCCAAGGCTGGCCTGTTGCTCGCTCTGGCTTTCCGCCCCGAACTGCTGCTCCTCGATGAACCCAGCTCCGGACTCGACCCGCTGGTCCGTCGTGACATATTGGAAGCCATCATCCGGACCGTCGCCGATGAAGGGCGCACCGTTTTGTTCTCATCGCATCTGCTGGAAGAGGTGGAACGGGTGGCCGACGACCTCGCGATGGTTTTTGCCGGCGAGGTGGTCCTGACCGGAACGCTGGATGATATCAAGGATGCGCACCACCGGTTGATTCTCCACTTTGAGTCGCCGCCGTCCATTGCGCCCAAAGTTCCGGGCGTCTTGAGCCTCACCGGTTCCGGACGGGAGTGGACAGCCATCTGCAATGGCCGCCGTCCGGAGGTGCTGGCAGGCGTCGTGCGTGCCGGCGGGCGGATCGTGGCGGAAGCGCCGGCCTCGCTGGAAGAAATTTTCGTCGCGCGCGCCGGCACAAAGGCCACCGGAAAGGAATAACATGAACTCGCCATCCACCGCCCTGACGTGGGAAATCTGGAGCCGGCACCGCAATCGTTTGCTCACCGTTTTCTTCGTTATCCTAAGCTTCGCTTTATTCTATTCAAAACTATGCGTGTCCATCGGGTTGGACTTGGACAGTCCCAATGCGCTCGATTTTATCGTGCAGAAATCAGCGGTTATGCATGGCACCCTGCCGGAAATATTCCAGGTGCTGGCCTGGCTGGCACTCGTCTGCGCACCGCTGGCTTGCATGGTCATCACCCTGTTATATGTGGTGTGGGTATTTACGTTTACCGATCTGAATCCCCGGGAGCCGTTTTCGTTTCCGAAACGCTTCTTTACGCTGCCGGTCTCGACCAGGTTTCTGGCCTCACGATTGATCGGCAGCGGCACGGTGGCGGTCGGTTTGGCTTATCTGGGATGGACGCGGCTCGTTCACCTTCCGCACTTGAGTGTATTCGATGGCTTCAATGACGGCCTCGCGTGGATTAATTTGCTGATCCTGTCGCAAGCCATCGTGTGGTCGCTGGATGCCTTCCCATTCCCGCGCGTGTTGCTGCTGGTTGCGGTCTCATTTTTCCTGCTCACCCATCCGGATTTTCACTGGTATCGCGCACTTGAGGCCCACCAAACGCCAGTCCATTTGCTGCTCATTTTTATTGGCTGCGGGCTGGCCTTCATTGGCTTGGACAAAATCCGGCACGGCCGCTGGCAGCGCTGGTTTTGGGAAGGCTGGATCCCTTTGACCGGCGCGCGAACGGAGTTGCGGGGGCCAAAATCCTTTCGCTCCGCGGCGCACGCCCAGTTTTGGTTTGAGTGGCGGCGGCAAGGCCGCAAAGTGTTTTATACGGTCTGTGCGCTCACGGTCGTTCCCGTTCTGGTTATGATTCCCGAGCTGCTGCTGCACCCGGGGGCTGAGAGCGGCGATCCCACCTGCGGCCTCTGTGTCTATCTCCTGGGCGTCCCCCTCTTCATACATTTTTTCCAGGGAGTTTCCCATGAACGGACTGTTGCGCAATTCACCGCGAATCGCCCACTCAACAACGGCGGGATTATTGTGGCGCAGTGGCGGGTCATGGCCTTGACCACGGTTCTTTCCTGGTTGGTGACCTTATTGTTGGTCGGGGTCGTCCTCCTGGCAGGTGATCTGAGTGTCATCAACGACACGTTACTCTCCATGCCGGGTTATCAGCACTTCATCAGACCCTTGATTCCGATCATTTTGCCAGGCATGGTTATCTGCACTTGGGCATCCGGCATGGACCGGGTGTGGGTAGGAGTGACGATTGGAACCTGGATTTTCCGGGTTTATCAAGCGACCATTCTGGCCGTGCTGGGTTTTGGCTTCGCCTGGCTGTTCGCGGTCACGCATCCGGACACGTTTTTTCGGGAATCTCTTTTCCTGATTCTTCCCGGCCTGCTCGCCGGCTTGGTGGTATTGAAGTTATTTCTGGCCCAATGGGCATTCCACACGGCGATCAGGAAACAACTGATCACGCGCCGCACGCTGATCCAATACCTGCTCGTTTGGGCGTCGCTCACCGCTATCGTTCTGGGATCGGTCTTCGCCGTATGCCATCAGGAAAGCGGCGTGGTTCCGCTTTGCCTTGGCATTATCCTGCTACTGCCGCTGGCGAGAATCGGCTTTGCGCCGCTCGCACTGGACCGCGGCCGTCATCGTTGAGGAGGTTCACCAGCAACAAACAGCTGGGGCGATCCGGGTTCAGAACTTGACGAACCTATCGGTTCCTTACGAACAACTTCCCGGGCAATTGTTTTACCAACCGTTTCATTTCCAGTCCCAGCAAGGCCACACTGACCGTTGAACTGGGCAGCCCCGCCGCGCGGATCACCTCATCAATGGTGCTCTCTTCGCCGGCGGTCACTGCGTCATATACCTTCTGTTCATTGCCTGATAGTTCGAGCGCTGGCAGGACCCCGGTCTCCCCGGCGGACGGCGGCTTGTTGCTGGCCGGAAACAGGTATTCGAATTCGCTGAGCACATCCTCGGCCCCTTCACACAGCTTGGCGCCTTTCTTGATGAGTTCGTGGCACCCTTTGCTCCGAGGCGAATCAATTCGCCCCGGCACGGCAAACACCTGCCGACCGTATTCGATGGCAAAATTAGCGGTGATGAGCGCGCCGCTGGATAAATTGGCCTCCACCACCAGCGTGCCGAGGGTCATGCCGGCGACAATGCGATTGCGGATGGGAAACGTCTGCTTGTCCGCCGGCCGGTTGAAGGGAAATTGGGTGATGACCGCCCCGTTCGCCGCGATGCGCGCATACAGGTCGGCATTCTCCGGCGGCCAGACCAGATTGATGCCCGTCCCGAGTACGGCGATCGTCCTGCCCTTGGCGCTCAAGGCCCCCTGATGCGCCGCCGTGTCTATGCCTCGCGCCCCGCCGCTGACCACGGTGACGCCGAGATACGCCAGTTGATAGGCCAGCTTCCTCGCCGTTTCGATACCGTAGGGTGTGGTTAGCCGGGAACCGACCATCGCAATGCCATTCTTGTCGCGGCCGGTCAGTTCGCCTTTGACGTAGAGCACCAGCGGCGGATCATAAATTTCGCGGAGAGAGGCGGGATAATTTTCATCCGCAGAAATCACAACGTGGCAGCCGTAATCCGCGACGCGTTTGAGTTCGCCGGCAAGGTCCACGGATTTTTCCCAGTTCGCGATGTTTTCAGCCGTGTCCTCGCCGATGTTGCGGACGCGGAGAAGGTCGGATTTGGAGGCCGAAAGGATTTTGGGCGCGTCGCCAAAAAAATCGATCAGTGAACGGGCGCGCACCGGCCCGACCCCTTCGATCATGTTCAATGCCACTAGTGCTTCCCGCGAATCCATGACGTTTGATAACCCCTTGAACGCGAGGGGGCAAGGAAAATTTAACCAGAAATGAACACGGATAAACACGAAAAGGGGAACGGGCAGATTTGTGATTCCGGGCTCAAGCCATGGGTATCGATTCGATGCTGAAAATTAAGTTGTCAGTTTTCAATGTCCCCTTCACGGAAAAACGCGGCAGGATACGGAGCGTAAGCGTCACCCGTAGCACCACTAGATAAAATCTCACGATTATCATAGTTCTGATAGCTATGATAAATGCGAGTGGTTCTGATCATGCGCTGGTTTCCCCGGCGGCGGGGTTGCCGAAGCTGCCGGTCATGGCGGACACTCAAGGCCGGCTGCGGGTAACCAAGGCGCAGCGGCGGGAGATTCTGGCCACCCTGGCCCGCAGCGGCGAGTCGCTGCCCCAGTTTGCCCGGCGAACCGGTCTCAAGTATTCCACCCTGGCCCGCTGGGTTCAGCGCCAGCGCCCGAAACGCGCCGGGCGAGCGCCCCGGCTCAGGCTGTTGGAAGCCGTGGTTGAGCCGGCGCAAGTCACCGGCGCTGGCTCCGGGCTGGTCTTGCAACTGCCCGGCGGGGTGCGCGCGGAAGTGGGCGATGCGAAACAGGCGACGCTGGCGGCGGCGTTGGTACGGGAGCTGGCCCGGCCATGTTAAGTTTTTCCGGCAGCTTGAAAGTATTCGTCGCGGTGGAGGCTTGCGACCTGCGCAAAGGCTTCAACGGTCTGCACGCGCTGGTGGCCGAACGTTTGGGCGAAGACCTGAAGCAAGGGGCCTTGTTCGTGTTCAGCAACCGGCGGCACACGCGGATCAAGATTCTCTGCTGGGACGGCACCGGGATCTGGGTGCTGACCAAGCGCCTCGAAGAGGGCACCTTCGCCTGGCCCCGGGATTTGGAGCCGGGCAAAACCAAGCTGAACCTGACGCCGCAAGCGCTGGCGATGCTGACCGATGGCGTGGATTTGCGCGGCGGAAAACTGCGTCCGTGGTATGAACGCGCGACCTGAAAAATCCCCGCAAATAGATTGAACTTTTTGGTGGCGGGCACGTCTGAAATAGCGACGATGAACACCGCCACTCCGACAGCCGAACTGACCGCCTTGCGCGAGCTTGTCGGCACGCTTCAGGAGGCCTTGGCGCTGACCCGGCAGGAGAACACGTTGCTGCGCCAGAAGATTGATGCGCTGGTGCGCCGGGTGTTTGGCTCCAGCAGCGAAACGGTGGACCGCGCCCAACTGGAACTGCTCTTGCAACTGGCCGGCCCGGCCCCCGCCGCCCCGGTGGCTCCGGTGGTGCCGGCGGCCAAAGCGCCGGCTCCGCGTCCCCGGAAGGAAGCCGCTCCCCGGCTGCCGGAACATCTGCCCGTGGTGGAAGAAGTGATCGAACCCGAACCGGTAAAAGCCCGGCCCGAACAATGGCGGTGCATCGGACAGGAAGTCAGCGAACAGCTTGACTACGAACCCGCCCGCTTTCTCCGCCGCCGCCTCATCCGCAAGAAGTATGTCCACCGGACGGAAGTGGACGCGGTGCCGGTGATCGCCCCCTTGCCGGAACGGCTGTTGGATCGCAGCCTGCCCGCGCCGGGTTTGCTGGCGCAGATTTTGGTTGGCAAATATTGCGACCATCTGCCGCTGTACCGGCAGGAACAGATTTACGCGCAACGGCACCAAGTGCCCTTGCCCCGGCAAACGCTGGCGCGCTGGGTGGAGCTGGCGGCAGATTGGTTGCGGCCGATTTACGAGCAAATTAAAACGGGGGTGATGGCGGACGGGTATGTGCAGGTGGATGAGACGCCGATCCATTATTTGGCACCGGGGCAGGGCCAGACCAAACAGGGTTATCTATGGACGGGCAGCCAGCCCGGCGGGGATGTCTTTTTCCATTGGGCCGTCAGCCGCGCCACCGCGTGTCTGGATGACGTCATTCCCGCCACGTTCACCGGCACGATCCAGTGCGACGGGTATGCCGCGTACCGGGCGTTTGCCAACGAGCGCGGCCCCGGTATCACCCTGGCGGGTTGCTGGGCGCACGTCCGGCGGAAGTTTTACGAGGCCCGGGAAAGTTCGCCCCGGCTGGCAGGCTGGCTGCTCGGTCAAATCCAACACCTTTACCGCATCGAAGCGCACTTGCGGGCCCAGCGGGCCGGACCGAAGTTGCGGGCGGCCGTGCGCGCCAGCGAAAGCCGGCCGATTATCAAACGGATCGAGCGCGTCTTGCTCAAACTCAAGGCCGGCGGCCGGCAACTGCCGCAGAGTCCGTTGGGCACGGCCATTGACTACGCGCTGGGCCAGCGGCGCACGCTGGAAACCTATCTGACCGACGGCCGGGTGGAACTGGACAACAACCTGGTCGAAAATGCCATTCGCCCCACAGCCATCGGAAAGAAGAACTGGCTGTTCATCGGGGACGCCGAGGCCGGCGAACGCAGCGCCATCATTTACACGATCATTGAATGTTGCCGGCGGCGGGGCGTGGATCCCTTTGCTTACCTGCGGGACGTGCTTACGCGCCTGCCTCAAATGACCAACCGCCAAATCCCGGAAGTGCTCCCCGCCGCTTGGGCCAAAAAACAACGGTCGCAGGAACGGCAAACAGCGTAGCGTGTTTCCGGCAGCAACCGCCCAGCCGTTGTTTTTACTCCGGTCAAGCGGTGCTACGGGTGACGCTTACGATGGATCATTACCCAGGTTATTGTTTGGTACAGGTAGTACATTCATGTCCATGAAGAATGCATCACCTTGCAGCGCTCGTCGCGAGCGGGAAACCGCGAGATAGCGCGCGATTAGCGCGGATTGGTCTTACTTGGCGGAGGGCAGAGTTTTAGAGATTTCTCCTTACCAACACCCTCTAGAATCAGGAGAATTCTGGATTCCAGCAAAAGTTTTCCTATTTGCTCTGTCTTAATATCACGAATACGAGAAGGTCCGGATGTGGCCGCCTTATCTTTTTTTCCAGCTGCTAGGTCCAGTTCTCGAGTGAGGATGCCGAGTTTGGATTCGATTTCCGCAAATTGCACAGTTTTGCCGGGTCGCTCGGCAAGTAGCCGGAACAAGGCTCGATACTTATTGTTGAGGCTATGCTCGATGAGCTTACCGCATTTATCATGCCATCGTATAGTCCGAAAGTCAGGGGTGTGCCACGACTGTTCTATATTTTGATCTTTGGGCTGGTTCACGCTGGCTAATTTCTGGAATTCGTCAACTTCAGTTGCTATCCTGAGGTTGCGAATTTTGACACTCGTTAGATAAAAAGTTGCCTTTTCCGTGAATTGGATGCCGAAACAAACTTTATTCTGAGCATCATGAGCAATGTTCTCACCTAGCAGCCTGTCGGACTTAAAAGCTGGGTTGGTGCAATGGCTCTGATGATGGATAATGTGAAGTGAACCATTTGGACCGGTCTGCCTGATGTGTCAGCGAACATTCGGGCGCTAAAC
>CAIJGS010000189.1 GCA_903820285.1 uncultured Verrucomicrobia subdivision 3 bacterium
CGAGTCCCACGTCGGTTGAAATTTCCCAGGCGTCACCGGCTCATTCGTCGTGTTTACGATAACCGCAGGTATGGCCGTCTCAGGAATGGGGTCACTCAGAATTTGCGAGCGACCGCAATCGACCGTGGCAAGTCCGGTAAAAATAAGGAGACATGGCAAATGGATTTTCATACTGAACAACGACAAACCGACAAACTGGGTTTAGAACCAAGCTGGCATGGCTGCGATGGGCACTCAAAATTGCCCAATGAATATATGTTGATTTTCACAAAGTAATTTTGAAAACGATGGCTTGGTCGTTTGGCATTTTTCGCGGCAGCTTGACGGTGAGCGCATCGGCGGCTTGCGACCACTCAACTTTCTCGTCGCTGCCCAGCAGCACAATGTTGCCAATGGGATGAGAGAGCAGATGCGCCGACGTGCCCAGCGATTTGATTTGCAAATCTTTTTTGGGCACACCCAGGACAATCATGTAAAGCACGCCGTCCTTGGTCGTAAAACGCACATCTTGACCAGAGAACGCCTTGCCCCTGCCCTCGTTAAAGTTGCCCACCTTACCCTTGGGCCCAGCCGAGGCCGGGCCTTCACCAAATACCAGCCATGGACGGGTGCCGAAAATGCTTTCCTTGTTCACGTCCATCCACGCTGCAATCCCTTTCAACACGACTTCTTCCTTCTCGTCAATGGTGCCGTCGCCACGCACGGGAATGTTGAGTAGCAGGTTGCCGTTTTTACTCACAATGTCGGCGAGCATCCGGATGACGGTCTTGGCGCTTTTGTAATGATTGCCGTCATAGACCGCGCGGCTATAATGCCAGTTGCCGATGCAGGTATCTGTCTCCCATGGCAGCGGTTCAATGCGGTCGGAGGTGCCGCGCTCGATGTCCCACACAATGCACTGCCGTTCGGCGTCATTGAGTTGCTTGCCGAGGATGACCGCCTCCAATTTGCCGCTATGCTGCGCCATGCTATGGTTGTAAAAATCCGCCGCAATTTTCAAACCGGCATCACTGACCGGCCATAACGGCAAAGCGTCGTCGTCAAAATATATCAAGTCCGGCTGGTACTTATTAATGAGGTCCACCGTGCGATTGTAAAATTTATCACAATAAGCCTGGTCGGGCTGGCTCACACCGTTGTTCCAATCCCAGCGGTCATGAATGGAACCGGGCTTTTCAAAATTTGGGCTGGGCAGGTGGCGCTGCTCATATAAATCCTGCGGGTCGAGGCCGTCCCACCATTTTCCTTTGCCGTCGGCCTTCGTCAATTTGCCGTCGTACGGCACGCCCGCGAGTGGACCGGTCTGATCGGCGCCCTGCGCCACTTCATACCAGCTCCACGCATGCGATGCATGCAAGCTGACCCCGAACGGCAGGCCCTGATCGTGCGCGGCCTTTGCCCAGCCGGCGATAAGGTCTTTCTGCGGGCCCACCCGCACACTGTTCCACGGCTGATATGTGCTATCCCACAGGTCGAAATTATCGTGGTGATTGGCCAGCGCCACAAAGTATTGTGCGCCGGTGCGTTTGTAGAGCGCGACCAGTTTTTCCGGGTCAAACTTCTCCGCCTGCCACGAATGAATGACTTCCTTGAAGCCGGCCTGCGATGGCGGCCCGTAGTGCGCCAGCTGATACGCATTTTGCGCGTGCCCCTGGACATACATATTGCGCGCATACCAGTCGCTGTCTTCCGGCTGGCACTGCGGTCCCCAATGCGCCCAGATGCCAAACTTGGCGTTACGAAACCAATCCGGCACTTGATACTGCTTGAGCGAGTCCCAGGTCGGTTGAAATTTGCCCGGCGCAATCGGTTCCGCCGACGTATTGACAATCACTTTGGGAACAGCGGTCTCAGGAATGGGATCCCCCGCCAGCAAAGCGCCGGCAGCATTAAACATCATTAAAGTTATCAGGCATCTAGTTTTTGAATGCATATCTTGAAAATCTTTTCGCCGGTCAACGCCGCATGAAAAAAGTGGCAGGCAATTCATAATGAATGCCCGGCCTAGGGGTTATTGGGAAAAAGCCAGTGCTGCGTCATGTACTCGTAGTCCGGGCCGGAGTGCGGCGGCTGGGGACTGTAGGTAATGGCATTGCCTTGTTTGGCGGCCGCAATACCCTGGCTGGTGATTTGGGCATCCGACCATTTTCGATGTTCGGCATGACCATCGGCAAAACCTTCCGTGTTAACGTTACCATGATACATGGCTATGATGTCCATATAGGCTTGATTGCCACCGCCTCCGCTCCAATCAAATTCAAACGAACCGACGTTATAGCCGCGGCTGTCACACTGTTCCATGAAAGTGAACGCGTCCGAAGCCCTGCTGATTTGTGAGAGTTTTGTATAGTCCAGGATGCCCCCTTTTCCTTCACCCGCCATGTTGTCGGTCTTGGCGTAACTGTCGTAAGCCCAACCCGGATTTGAGCCTGCAGCAACTGGCAGATTAAACCGGACATCCCCGGGACAGTGATAAGCCCCCACCCCGGGGGCATATTGGTATAGCATATTATTTGTCTGGAGCGCGCTTTGAACAGCGGCCAAGGCGATCGCCTGCGACCCGCCCCATGCACTTGGATTGGGCGGCCCCCAATATCCGTCGGCATCATATTTGGTGCCGGGACTGCCCGGCTCCTGCAACGACGTTACAATCTTGTCATTATTATCCGAACCATACATTTGAAAGGCCAGCCCCAGCTGCTTCTGATTATTCAAACAGGCTGCCTGGGTGGCTTTTAACTTGGCCTTGGCCAAAGCCGGCAGGAGCATGGCCGCAAGGATGGCAATAATGGCGATCACCACGAGCAGTTCGATCAAGGTAAAACCGGCGGTTTTTCGCGCGGCGGTGGCAATTTCAATCCTTTGTTTCATGAGTTTATAAAATATTCAGAGACGCTAAAATAATGACAGGATGCCGGCCCCAACTGCCGGCACCCTGCCTCCCATAAACGAGTTACCCCAACTCGTTCAAATGCTCACGGATAGACCAGCCGATAAAATTCCGACGGCAACGCCGGGTTAATCGTGATATTGGTCGAGTCAATGCCCGTTGAACCGGTCACGGTCGTCCAGTCATTCGTATTCGAACTGACGCCGGCGGCCAGGTTGTTGGTCTGCACCAGCAACCGCCAGCCGGTATGATCCGCCGGCCAGGAGAGGCTTAAGGTGGTGCCGCTGACACTGAACGTAAGGTTCGTCGGATTCGTGGCGACAGTTACTGGCAATATTACCTGCAGACTGCCCGTGCCAGTGATGTAGGGTGAAGCATTGAGACTGTTGTAAACACCCGGACCGGCGCTGATCCCGTTCGTCACCAATCCAGCTACCACGTTAATCCCGGCAAAATCCAACTGCAAGACGGCCCCATTGGTCACCGTTACGATAGAGTTGGTTGACAGTGTTGCCTGAACGATTTCCAGAGTGCCGCCATTGACGGTCGTATTGCCCGCATAGGTATTCGCCCCCG
>CAIJGS010000190.1 GCA_903820285.1 uncultured Verrucomicrobia subdivision 3 bacterium
ATGCCTCAATTATAGCAAAGCCATTAGAAATTACTAGTACTTTTTAAGTTTATAAGACATTACTCTTTATCCTCAGTCCGACAGGCTGCTAGGGCGGAGTCTGCTAGCGAAAGCGTTTGGGTTTGCCACGACGGCGCGCACGGGAGTGACGCGCCCTACCTGCGCCGCCGACAGCCCGGTGGCGGCTGGGGAGAGAGGTCCGGCGGTGAATCGAGGATGTTTCATGTTTTTTTAGGGCATTATGGCAGGTGTCTGGAAAAAATAATACGCGCTCACAGCGCACTCGGGTGGGAGGGCCGTGGCTATTGGGGATTATTGAGGTCGAAAATTGAAAATTGGCTGAAATCAGGGAAACTGATTTAAGGAAACGCGCATACACATTGGGTGGAAATGGGGTCGGGCGGAAAAGGCGTGGGAAATTTTCCCAAATCCGGGGTGAAGGCCAATGTTTTAACGATAAAGACGCATTGCGGCGAAGACCAAAAACAAAGATTTTTTAACCGTAGATGCACGCGGATGGACGCAGATGGGGAAGGGGAATAACGCTGAGGCGCGGAGGAGGCGGAGGAACGCAAAGAGGAAAGGCGGGGCGGGACACGAATTTCACGAAAGGGCACGAATTCGTAAAATCGGGGCGATAAAGGCACACCGGTTGGCCGATGGCTTTATGGAAATAGCACAAAACTACGGGCCGACTCCTTCATGGCTTCAGCGGTTGGGTAGGGTGTCATTTTGGTAAATTCAGACATGCAAAAAGAGTCAGTGAAGCCAGAGCTATAAAAAACGAGACGAACAATACCTTGGCGGCTGTTGGGAAATACCATCTCACTTTGTGTCCGGGTATTGAAACGAATCTGCGATATGCTGCCATGTCCCCTTCCTCTCGTCGCACCTTGTTCACTTCGTTTGCTGCGTCCGCAGTCGCCTGAGCTTTACTGTATAACGCTACGACTCCACAAAACGTCGCAAGAGTCAACGAAATCCAACAAGCCATCAACAACCATATACCATGTGGGCTGCGAGGAACGTAAGTGCTCTGAAGCGCAACAAGCAACGTCAGGCCAGTCGAGCAAAGCGTCACAATATGGCGAACCCATTCCCGATGACATTCGTAACTTTCTTCAACCCATTCTCGATGGGCTTGGTCAAGAGATTCAGTTGGTGTGCGAGGTGTGTCCATACTCAATGACACCATAGAAAGCTGACCCATCGCCGACTCGCGACGTGAACGGCGAATGCGGAACTAAAAGCGCTAAAGGCGGTTAGTGGATCCGGCGATTTCTTGTTAGGCCTCATTATCGTCATTTCTTGGAAAATAATGAGAACAGAAACAAAATGAAAAACAGCACAATAATGCCGAGCAACATATCAAGCCAAGCCGGCATAGGCTCCTTCTGCACTGGTGGTATCAACGTCTTCTGATTCCGTCCAGCAGCCGTTGCTGCTTGTATGGATGGCGCTGGCTTCGCTGCGGGCTTCGGAATAAATGGTGGCGTTGCCGGTTGAGGATCGTGCGAACCTGATGATGTCGTGTTGTCATAACCGCTCGGTCCGTGGGTATGAACTGAATCGTCTGCATCAAATGCAAGCCACTGACCGTGTGGCATCTCACGCATATGAATACGCTCACCGCACCATTTGCAGGTGGTGAAGTAAGAATCACTGCTTGGGTAACTTCGGCGGCGTCTCACAAGATGCGTGTAATCTGGCCTAACCAGTGTAGTGAGCCACAGTCTTGTGCGTCATCACTTTTCATGGATTCGGTTTAGTTCATTTTTTTCAGCGTGTCCAGAGGTATTTAGCCAAAACGGCGGTCATTCATCGTAGCCGCTCAATTCGTGTTCCTTCGTGAAATTCGTGTCTAGCTCCCCTCCGTTCTTCTCACAACTTGTCTGAAATTTGCTGCAAGTCCCGGCGGTCGGCCTATAATTTTGCCCGTGAGCGATGACTCCCAAGGGTTTGACGGCTACGTCTGCCATCCGCAATTCGGCAACGAGATGGTGCGGGGCCGCTTTGTCATGGGCTGGGATGGTCTGCGCTTTGAATCGGAGCAGGAACCTTACAATCTGCCGTTGGACCAGGTGGTGGTGGAACTCGGGGAGGACGAAAATTGGATCGGACTCGGCGACCGCCGGCAGCCGGGCCTGAAATTCTTTGTGGCGCGGGACATTCTGGAGGAATCACGGTTTATCGGGTCACTTACGATTCGCCGGCAACTGGAACGGACTTTGGGACGGCGTGAACTGGTCCGGCGTTTGCGCGTGACGGTCATTGCCCTGCTGGCGTTTGCGGGGCTGGCGTGGATCGGTTCGCTGGGGGCCGGTTGGGCGGTGCAGACCATCGGGAAGGGGATTTCCGTGGAGCACGAAATTGCGTTCGGCGAAGACAGTTTCAAAGAAGTCCAGGAGCACCTGGATTTTGTGACCGATACCAATGCGGTATTGCAATTACAGGCCGTGGCGGCCCCGTTGCTGCCGTCCGTGCCGGCGCGGGGCATTCCTTTTAAATTTTACATTACGCCCGGGGAGCCCAATGCCTTCGCCATGCCCGGCGGCCGGATATTTGTGACGACCGGCCTGCTGGATTTAATGGACACGCCCGAGCAACTCGCCGGGGTGCTGGCGCATGAGTCGGCGCACATTGCGCGGCGGCATATCTTCCAGCATATCATCTCCGGGCGGGGACCGGTTTACCTGATACGGCTGCTGACCGGCAACCGCAATTCCATGCTGAACCTCATGGCCATTCCCTCGGAACTGCTGGTGTACGAAAGTTTTTCCCAGCGTTACGAGAAAGAGGCGGATGCCTATGGCTGGGATTATCTGGTCGCCGCCGGTATCAATCCCCACGGGATGATCGAGGCGCTGAAAAAGCTGCGGGCCTATGAGACCAAGTCCGGGGAGGATACCGGTCCCAAGCGGGGGGCGGCCTTCAGCAGCCATCCCGATCTGGACAAACGCATTGGCTGGCTTGAGGCCAAATGGGATGCGCTGCCGGATAAGACCCACTTTATCACCCTCACCAATCCGGTGCCCAAAGTGGAGGTCAATCACAAGCTGATGGATCTGTTCAAGGGCGGAGGATGAAAATTCAATAACGGAGCGCGGATTCCGAGGGCTGAAAGCCTGCAAGGTTGTAGCCCAGGGTGCTGCGCGAAGCGCAAGCCCTGGGACAACGTCATAACGAATTCCCCGGCCTGTATGGCCGGCACACCGGCAGACATAGACGCGGTGCCGGCCCTATAGGCCGGAGATCAATTTGGTGGCATTTACCCAGGCCTCCGCTCGCCGACTCGCTCCAGCCTGGGCTTTAACATGATGGGCTTTCAGCCCTTGGGCGGAGCGCGGCTGAGTTGAAGACCAGCCGCAGCAATGTGGTTTACAAGGGGCGCGTGGAGCAATTCGGGTGGCTGAACGTTCGGGCATTGCTGCGGCTGGCTTTCAGCACAGCCGCGCTCCGCCGAAGGGTTCAGCCCTGGCTCAAGTGAACCAGCCGAGTTCGTATTTCTTCACCCGGTAGAGCAGACCCAGCAGGCGGACCTCCACCGTGGTCAGATAGAGAAACAGGAAGCTGTTTAGCACGGTGGCGAAGAACCAGAAATGCGGGATGACGCTGAGGTAGCTGAGACACAGCCGGCGGATGATCAGGGCCACCACCAGCAGCAGGATAGTGAGCGCATATTCCTTGAGCACTTTGGTGATGGAGGGAATGACCAGGAGCGGGTTGACGGCCGCCAGCGTGTTGTACATGCCCACGGCGGTGAAGGCCATGGGAAAGTAGATGCAGCTGAATAGCATCAGCGCCATGGTGGCCCAGCCCAGCCAGGCGTTGTCTTCCGTCGCTGTCAGCGTGGCGGCATAGATGGTCAGGAAGATGGATGGGCAGAAACAGACGAAGCACAGCCCCAGAAACCGGAAGAACGGGGACACCACATCGCTGACCACATCACTGATGTCCGGCCAGTCAGGCATCTTATCCTCCCCCATGGCGGAACAGGTCAGGATGCGCCAGAAATAGGCGGCCAGGTAACCGCCGCTGAGAACGGTCAGGATGATGAGGGCGGTGAACCCGTAGATCAGCGCGTACCTCACAATGTACGACGCGCCATCCACCAGCAGAAAGAAAATGGTGCCGGTGACGAGGAGGATCAGGCCGTCGCCGCGCAACGGATACTTGAACGCACCTTTGGCCAGGGTGCCAAAGGAAACTTCCTCTTCGTCCACGACCAGCGGGGCCGTTTCCAGCCGGTCGCATTCCACGGCGCAGGTGCGGCAAAAGGTTTTGACCGTGCCGCCGGAGTGCCGGGTGTTCACGCACATTTCGCAGAAGTTACCCTGGCATTTGGGGCAGAGAAACCGTGCCGGATTATTCCGGTGAAATTTGCAGATAGCCTTGCTGATGACCGGGACGGGCACGGCGACGGGGGCGATTTCAGGAATGTATTCGTAACAGAGCAGCACTTCGCCCAATTGGATGCTCTGACCAGGCACGAGGGCCGCTTCCTCCACCGGCTGGCCGCCCACTATTGTGCCGCAAGTGGAGCCGAGGTCTTTCACCGTTACCGCCGTATCCATGACCAGCAACTGGCAATGGTTGCAGGAGACGGAGGGGTGGTTGATGACAAAATCATTATCCTCGTTGCGACCCAAGGTAAGGATCCCCGTGCTTAACGGAATCTCCCAGGCATTGTCCGTGCCGGGGTTGACGGTGAGGCGTCGCATCTGCTTTTCATCTCAATTTGTCCCCGCGGTGTCAAGTCAAGGGTGAGGGGGAATTTACGATTTGCGATTTCCAATTTACGATTGGGGGGCATCCGCGCATCGATTCGGTGACAGGTAGGGGCTTGCTGCCGGGCAACGCCAGCATCGGCGGAGCGCGAGTTGTCCCAACTCGCCGCGGGTCGCCAACCCGGTGGGCGTGGAAGGGCTTCAAGTCGATTGGTCTGGCAGCGCGCTGCGGTTTGAGACAAACCGCGCTCCGACCGGCGGACGTTACGACGGCTGGATCAAAGACACCTGTTTTCGGTAGCTCCGTGTCCGACCATTACTGTCCCGTTTTCACCGCCCAGCCGGTGGCTACCAGACCTTTGTAGCCGCCGATGACGGAGTAGACCTGGCGGTAGCCCATCTTTTGGGCGGCCTCGCAGGTGAGGGCGGAGCGGAAGCCGCCGCCGCAGTACATGATGATTTCGGTCTGCTTGTCGGGATAAAGTTTCTCCAGATCACGTTCGAAAATGCCTTTGCCCAGATGCACGGCCTCGGCGGCGTGACCGGCCAGCCATTCGTGATCTTCGCGCACGTCCAAGAGGATGGTCTTGGAATGGGCGACGAGCCGGGCGCGGGCTTCGGCCACGCTGATTTCGGCGACGCTCTTTTTGGCTTCCGCCACCAACATGAGAAAACCGGGTGAATGATCCATGGAGTTAAATTAGATTCTGGCCGGTTAGGGTCAATGCAATTCCATTAGAGGCGGCGGGCCTGGCGACAATAAATCCCGCACACCTTGCGATGTGCGGGAAGTGACCGGCGATGGGATCATGTCCGCCGTCGCCGCGGCGTTTTTGGTGGATGCGGCTAGTTCGCCTCGCCACTCTCGCATCCGGCTTATGTTCCCACAGCTTGTTTAGGCAGCTTTCCGTGAACCAATCGGTAGTCTGACGCAAATTCACAAAATGGCCAATACGCATAAGAGCGTATGCCGCAAGTGGCAAACGGTCATCATTCCGGCCGGATTTTGCTCGCCACGCCGGGCGAATCGCTTAACTTCGCGGCGTGTCGGAAAACAAAAACAATGCCACTATTACCGTCAGCCTGCTGGTGGTGGTGGTGCTGTGGGGGGCCAACAATGCGGGCACCAAATGGCTGGTGGCTTCGTGGCCGCCCATTTTCACGGGGGCAACCCGGTTTCTGTTCGCGGGGGCAATCCTGTTTGCGGTATTGCGGTGGACCAAATGGCTGGGTGAATATCCGACCCCGACGGCCGGTTTGTACCGTCAGCTATGGTGGCGGGGCGGGCTGAGTCTGGCGGCGTATACCATTTTCTTCTGCTGGGCGCTGCGGCTTACGGCGGCATCGCACGTGGCGCTTTATATCGGCGCCTCGCCGGTGTGGGCGTTGCTGGTAGAGGAACGGCCCCGACCTAACTGGTCCAGCGTGCGGCGCTATGGCGCGGCGTTGCTGGCGGTCACGGGGGTCCTGGTGCTGTTCTGGCCGGCCTTGAAGAACAGCAGTTTTAATCTGGCGGGCGAATGCTGCGGCCTGATCTCCAGTCTGTGCTGGGCGAATTACAATCATCAAAGCCGCATTCTTGCCCGCAGTGTGAACGGGGTGGAGGTGGCGGCGAATTCCATGTGGATGTCCGGGGTCTGGCTGGTGCCACTTGGCGTGGTGGAAATTTTCCGGCACGGAGTGACCCTTGATTTACCGCATGTGGGGGTACAAGGCCTGGCGGTGCTGCTCGGGGGCGTGGTGCCGTATGCGATGTGGAATTCCGCTTTGCGCCATTGGAAGACCAGCCGGGTGATGCTGTTCATTAATTTCATTCCGCTCACCACCACTACCTGGGCGCATTACCTCTTGGGCGAACCCATCACGCCGACATTCTGTACGGCCATGGTGCTGATCGTGGCCGGGGTGCTGGTGGGGCAGATGGACTGGTCCAAGGTCTTTCGGCAGCCGGAAGGGTTTTGAGGAGTGGCTTCGGTGGAATTGGAGGAAATGGAAAACATCCAACATCCAACGCCGAACACCCAACATCCAATGGCGGCGGGAGGTTCGCCCGGCTAGGTCTGAGCCGGGCGTGAGGCTCATTTCAACTGGTTCATCACCGGCTTAGGCCGGCAATAACATCAACCGGCTGCGCTTCGATTTCAACCGTGGCGGGTTGGAGACCGTCGCGGGTGGCGGTGAGGGTGATTTTGCCGGGGGTAAGGGTGCTCCGGATGGCCACACGGTTGATGCCGCATTCGGTGTCCAGCCAGTGGTTGTTTACGGAGCCGGGCTTGCCACTGTTATAACCGCCGCGCCAGAGGGCGGGGCCGGTGAGTTTGAAATCCACGCGGGCTTCATCGGTCGGACAACGACGGCCCTCGGCATCCACCACTTCCACGTCGAAGAAGGCGACGTCGGCACCGCTGGCTTGCAGGCCAGTGGGGGAGACGTGCGGCGTGAGTTTCAATTGTTTGGGTTCGCCGGCGGTTTCGATTTCGTCCTGGGCAACAATCTTGTCGCCGAACCGGGCGATGGCGGAGATTTTGCCGGGCTCAAATTTCACCTGTGGGAAGGCATAGATGTAGCCGTTCACCGCCTTGGTGGATTTGCCGAGGGATTTACCGTTCACCAGCAGTTCCACGGAGTCGCAATGATTGGCGGCGACGTTGATGGTTTTCACCGTGTTCGCGGGATAGGTCCAGTGGCCGATGATATGGA
Organism: uncultured Verrucomicrobia subdivision 3 bacterium; assembly: GCA_903820285.1. Lineage (GTDB taxonomy): Bacteria > Verrucomicrobiota > Verrucomicrobiia > Limisphaerales > UBA11358 > UBA11358. Next base: position 7,428 of record CAIJGS010000190.1, read on the forward strand.
GGTCCGGCGTTTCGCTCTGCATCACGCGATAGACATAGTACGCCTGTTTCGGCAGGCGCACGGAGTCCACCTTGCCGCTCACGCGACAGACTTCGCTGCTGTCCTGACGACCGTCGGCGTTGCAATCCGACCAGTAAATGGAGGCGTAGGCGGACCATTTGGAATGCGCGGGATCCGTATTGGAAATCCGGTTGCGGTAGTAGTCGTTATAACGTCCCGCCGCCGCTATAGAGAACGTTTCGGAATTCCAATCATAGGTGTCGTTCGGGCCTTTCTTGAAGCCGAAGTGCGGCGGGGAAAAATCATCCCAGAAGCGGCGCGCGGCTTCGTCGCGAAAATCCTCGGTTTCGATGAGCGGCGCGCGGTCGCGGCGTTCCGCACTGTAGGCGCGGAACATGGTGGTGCGGTCGGGCAGGGCGTCCGTGCGCGGGTCCTGGCCGATCATGACGCCGAAGTATTCGGCCACGGGCGTGCTGGTCGCGTCATTCAAGGTGCGGCAACCGAGCACCCGGCCGCCATTCGGATCCCATTGTTTGCGAAGGTCCACCATCTGCTGCAAATGGGCGGTGGTGATGTGGTTGTTGCCGGCTTCCCAGAAAAAGATGCTCGGATGATTGCGGAAATAGATCATGGAATCGCGCATCACTTCCAGGCGCTGTTCCCATTGGCGGCCTTCCACGTCCTTTTCCTTGTCGCCGGCGGGACAGACTTCGACGATGCCGGCCTGATCAAAGGCGCGGACATCCACGGCTTGGGGTGAAATGTGCATCCACCGGACGTAGTTGGCGTGGGTGCTGCGAATGAGCTGGGCGTTGTAATCGTGCATCCAGTCGGGGTAAGCCTGGCCCAATCCGGCCCAGTCATCGCTGGAGCGCTGGGCATAACCGGTGAGCCAGACAAAACGGTCGTTCAGATAAACGCCGCCGGTGCCGGCACCGCCTTTGAATTCCGCCTTGCGAAAGCCGGTGGTAATTTTCTGCACATCCACCACCTGATCGTTGACGGTGAGGATGGAATAGACCTGATACAGATTCGGCGTGGTGTCGCTCCAGAACTGGGCGTCGGCCAGTTTGCCGCTGGCGGTGAAGACCTCGGACTGGCCGCTGACAAGATCGGAGGCCTCGCTCGCAAATTTGGCGCAGACTTTGCCGGTCGCATCCACGACCACGGCGGAAAGGGTGATGGATTGTTGATCACCACTTTCATTGCGCACCTGGGATTCCACGTTCACGTCGCAGGTTTTGCCGGCCACGGAAATGTTTGCGGGATAGACGTAGATGCCCGTGGTCTTGAGATTCTCATAGAGCGGCAGGGTTTGATACACCTTGCCGGTGAGGTGCAGCCAGATGTCGTGGTTCAGGCCGCCGTAATTGGGATTGAAGGCGCGGCCCATCCATTCGTAGCCGGTGCCGGTGGCTTCTTCCACATAGTCGTTGCTGTTATCCACTTTCACGGCGATCACGTTATCGGCGTCGCCGAAGTTTACGAAGTCGGACAAGTCGAGGCCGCAGGCGGTGACGCCATTTTCAAAGCGGCCGACCAATTTGCCATTCACCCAGAAACGGCCGGCCTGTTTGAGACCTTCAAATTCGAGGAACACCTTTTCGCCCTTCGCGGCGGCGGGCAGCTTGAAATGTTTCCGGTACCAGGCGATGCCCGTGTACTGGTGTCGCTCACCGCCGCTATGCGAGATGATTTCGTCGTAGGTATCGGTATCGTTATACGTGTGCGGGGCGGAAACGCCGGCCCAGGCGGAATCGTCAAAGGCCGCCTGCTCGGCATTGGTGACATCGCCCTGAAAGAATTTCCAGCCGGGGTTGAAATTATAATCGGCATGGGGCGAGGTGGGTGGAGTGTACGCCGGGTTCGCCCGGAGGAGCGGGGTGAGCGCGAGGGACAGCAGCAGACCGGCGACGAGCAGGGTGTTTTTCATGTTCAAGGATTCGATCATTTCAACCATTCAGTGCGAGTGGGTAAATTCTTTTAGCCAGACGCAAGCAACCTGGCATTTGGTGACAAAAATCATGCTTTATTAACGAGTATAATCACGGGCCATCAGGAGCTGAGATTGACCAGCCTGGGAGAAACGGCAGGATCAAGGTCGGGGTCTGGACACGTGGATTCATGGCTGAAGCTTAGGAGTTTTGGCGAATTCCGACCATCGCCAATACCGATGATTGCCAAATGACCGGCGCGCGGCGTTCGCGCCGCTTCAACGTGGCAGAACTCGCTGGTCAGGCGAACCGGCTGTCATCGTTCGGACCCTGAAGCAATCCATGCTGGGGCGTACCTCTGCATTCTAAACGAATGCCCGCCCTCGGCTGCCCGCCTAACCCGTTTGCGGCATTAAACCTGGAGAGAAATCCGATTCTCCGGCTTGTTTCATTTTCCGGGGGGTATTATGTTGCGGCTATGAGTGAATCCAACCACTTTATCCGCGAAGACCCCTGGCGCATATTTCGCATCATGGCGGAGTTCGTGGACTCGTTCCAGACCATGGCGCAGGTGGGCCCGGCGGTGACCGTTTTTGGGTCGGCCCGGACCAAGCCGAGCGACAAGTATTATCGCGCCGCGCAGGAGATTGGCAAAGGTCTGGCCAGACACAATCTGGCCGTCATCACCGGCGGCGGTCCGGGCATCATGGAGGCGGCGAACCGCGGGGCCGGGCAGGCCGGGGGCAAATCGGTGGGGTTGAATATTGAACTGCCGCATGAACAGACTGGCAATCGCTATGCCAACGTGCCGGTGCATTTTCATTACTTTTTTGCACGCAAGGTGTGCTTCGTGAAGTACAGTCTCGGCTTTGTGTTTATGCCGGGCGGGTTTGGCACGCTGGACGAATTTTTTGAAGTGGTCACGCTGGTGCAGACCGGGCGCATCCCGCAATTTCCGCTCATCCTTTTCGGTCGCGAATATTGGGAGGGCCTGCTGCACTGGATGAAAAAGGAGCTGGAGCTGAAACATAAATATATCAGCCCCGGCGATCTGGATCTCGTGAAAGTCACCGACGATCCGGCGGAAGTGGTGGAGTGGATTCGCCTCTATGCCCATGGTATGGGCGCGCTCGAGGAGATCTCCAAGGCGTTTGCCTGAGCTGCCGGCATGCGACCCATCATTCAGGAAATCCCAACCGCGCACACGCCGGAATCACTCGTCCAAAGTCTGGCGGGCGAACCGGGCGTGGTGCTTTTGCGGACGTCGCAGTTTGACCTCCCATCCGCCCGGTATTCGCTGGTGACGGTAAATCCGTTTCTGCGGTTCCGGTCGTTCGGGTCACGGTGTGAAATAACGCGGCCACGGATGCAGGAGTCCGGACCGCAATGGCAGTTTGGCAATCCCTGGCATCTGCTCGACATGCTGATGGCGCGCCACGAAATACTGGATGAAATTGACCTGCCATTTCCGCTGGGCGGCGCCTTTGGCTACTGGGGCTACGACCTGAAGAATTTCACCGAACCCAAGCTGCCGCGTCGCGCGGTGAATGATTTGGAATTGCCCGACTGCCACGTGGGTTTTTACGACAGCCTGGTGGTGTTCGATCACCGCTTGGGCACTGTGTGCGTCGTTTCCACTGGCTTGGAGGCGGACGGTTCCCGTTCGGAAGCCCGCGCGAAAGAACAACTTGCTTACTGGCAGTCCCGGCTCGGCACGGATATTTCCGCTCCCCCTCCGCCCGCGCCGCCAGTATCTGAGTCCCTGGTGCTGCCGCCGGCGGAAGTTTTCATCAAGGCCGTGGTGCGGGCGCAGGAATACATCCGCACCGGCGACATCTATCAGGTAAATATTTCCCAACGGCTGGCCGCGCACTGCGGGCTTACCGGCTGGGACTGGTTTTGCCGGCTTAGCGCGGTTTCGCCGGCCCCTTTTTCCGCGTATCTGGATTGCGGGGAATTCCAAATTGCCTCGTCCTCGCCGGAGCAGTTTTTGGGGCTGAGCGGGTCGCACATCCAAACCCGGCCAATCAAAGGCACGCGCCCGCGCGATGCGAATCCCACCCGTGATGCCCAGCTTGCTTACGAGCTCCAGACCAGCGCCAAGGAACTCGCGGAACTGGTGATGATCACCGATTTGCTGCGCAATGATCTGGGCAAAGTTTGCGAATATGGTTCCGTGCAAACGCCAGACCTGGCGCGGCTCGAGAAGTTCGCGCAGGTGCAGCATCTCGTTTCCACGGTGGAAGGCCGGTTGCGTCGGGAGGTGACTCATTTCGCGGCGTTGGCCTCGTGTTTCCCCGGTGGCAGCATCACCGGTGCGCCCAAATTCCGCGCCATGGAAATCATTGATGAATTGGAGCCCGTCTCGCGTGGGCCGTACACCGGCGCGATTGGCTACCTGGGTTTCAATCGCGAGAGTCAGTTGAATATCGTCATCCGCACCGCCATCTGCCGGGACGGCTGGGCTTTCTTCAACGTGGGCGCCGGCATTGTGGCGGATTCCAATCCACAGGCCGAGTACGAGGAAACGCTGGCGAAAGCTCGTGGTTTTCTGGCAGCTTTAAAATTGGGGGATAAAGCCATTCCAGCACCAACCGCCTAATTCGCGCGCTGATAGACGCGCACCCAGTCCACTTCAAAACGCACCGGCAATATGCTTTGCCACGGTGCACCGTCCTGGGTGCGGAGGGCCTGGTTCAGGATGAGATAGAGCGGGCCGCGGAACGGATTGCCACCATCGGCCTTGTCTGCCGAGGCGAGGTCCAGATGGTTCATCAGCTTGCCATCCAGCAGCAGGTCGATCTTTTTATCATCCCATTCCATGGTCCAGGTATGAAATTTCTTCGACCAGTTGCGGGGCAGGGTGGTGGTGGGCTTTTTGACCGTGGACCAGACGGAATCATTGTGGAATTTGTAGTCCACATTGGCCAGCACGTTGCTGGTGTAGGCTTCCATGATGTCAATCTCGCCGCAGGCCGGCCAGCCGACATCCCCAATGTTCGAGCCCAAAGTCCAGAACGCCGGCCAGCTCCCGTTACGCGTGTCAATGCGCGCGCGCATTTCCAACTTGCCGTAGGTGAAGTCGTGTAAGGCGCTCGTGGTGAGACTGGCTGACGTGCATTCGATCCATTCGCGACTGGTCTTCCAGTTTCGGCTACCGGGGACGTATAGGGGATTGGGCTTATGTTCCGGGCGGGCTTCAATCACGAGCAGGCCGTTCGTGCAGTTGGCATTTTCCGGCTGATACCACTGCGGTTCTTTATTGCGGACAAAGCCTTGCTCGTAGTTCCAGTTGGCCGGGTCAGGCGGGCCGTTTTTATCAAATTCATCGTGCCAGACCATTTTCCATTTCTCCGCGCTCCAGCCGGGGGCGGCCGCCAGCAGCACGGTTAAAATCAGCCCAAGCGTTGATATTGTCTTCATCATAATCCCGGTTCAAAGGCAAACCGCGTAACCGGCCAGCGAACATCGCCAGCCAGTGTGGAAGAGAGGTTAAACCAAAAACAACCCGGCGCACCATGCCCCAAATGGGGTAGGCAACCGGGCGGGAACGGCCACGATCAATTCTGCCCCGCCGCCGGAGCGGCCGCCGGTTTCAGCGTCCAATCACAGGCATCGGTAACCGTCTGCCCTTTGATGACCGCCTGCGCCATGACGTGATTTGTGCCGGGGGACAATGGCACACTTTTCCAGATGAACACACCATTGCCATCATTGGTGCAGGAACCTTGGGATACGCCATTCAATGAGAGCTCAACCGTGTCGTTGTTGGAATATACCTTCACATCGGTGGTGGCGCTGGTTCGTTCCGTAAAGCGGCGGCTGGTGACGTAAACCACCGGCTCCTCCGACCAGTTGGCCTTGTAGAAATAGAACGCATCCTTCCGGGTCTTGCGATCGTAGGTGACGAGACCCTTGTCATTACGGGCGGGCATATTGCCTTCATGCCGGGAGCTGACCACGAAATCGAACATGTTCCAGACGAACGTGCCCCACACATACGGGGCCGCTTTCAGCTGTTTCCAGGCGGCTTCGTGAACGATGGCCTGCCATTCTTCCGGGTGCCACTGGCCGGTGGTGACCGGTTTGACGGGATTCTGTTCGTGCTGGGCCACATTCGCGCCGGCCCCGTATTCGCTCACGCAGAAGCCGCCGGAACGGCTGGTGTAACGGTCCTTTTCCAGCGTGGGCGTAAAGTCCTCTTTTTCACCCCAGCCGGCATACCAGCCCGGATAAATGTTCCAGCCCAGCAGGTCGGGAATCTTGTTCATGGCGGCCAGTTTGGAGACGCAGGTGGCCCCAATTGTCGGGCGCGTCGGGTCTTCACCATTGGCGATGATCTTCAAATCCTGCAGCACGCGATGGGGATCATCGGTGGGGCCATTGCCCACTTCATTAAAGAGGCTCCATACGAAAATGGCGGGGTGGTTGATGTTTTGGCGGATAAGATCACGCAACTGCTCGCTGCTGGTGGTTTCAAAGGCGAGGTTGTTGTGAATGGTGTTGACCTGGGGAATCTCGGCCCAGACCAGAATGCCCGCCTTGTCGCACAGGCTGTAAAAGTAATCGCTATGCTGGTAATGGCAGCAGCGTACCACGGTGGCGCCAATTTCCTTGATCAGGCCGATATCCTCGGCCATGTCCGCTTCGGTGATGGCCCAGCCTTCCACTGGGCGGTCCTGATGGCGGTTGACGCCGTGTAGATGGTAGGGCTGGCCGTTCAGGAAAAAGCCCTTGTCCGGATCCACGTGATAAAAACGCAGGCCCAGCGGTTCGGTGATGGAATCCGCCAGGACCGTTCCGTCCGTGGTGCTCAATTCCACAACCGCCGAATAAAGATAGGGATCCTTGCGTCCGTTCCACAGATGCGGATTATCCAGCGTCAGCCGCAGGGAATGCGGCTCGGTATTGGCGCTGGAGATGGCAACTTCATTGGTAACCGTCGCCACGACCCGGCCGGTGGCATCCAGAATTTTGGCGGCGAACAGCAGACTTTGCTTTTTCTTGGTGCCGTTGGAAATCTGCGCCGTCACATCCATCACGGCCTGGGTGGCGGAGACACTGGTCTGAAACCAGGCCACACCGGGCGAGCCGTGGTCGGTGACGGTGAAGTTTTCCGGGCCGGTCACGATCAGATGCACCGGCCGATACAGGCCGCCGTAAACGGTAAAATCTCCGCTGATGGGGGCGGTATCCTGCTGCTCTTCGTTGCTGACGCGGACGGCCACCACATTGGTGCCGGATTTGGCAAGTTTGTCCGTCAGTTCATAGGCAAAGGCCCCGAAGCCGCCGCGATGCTGGCCGAGAAACTGGCCGTTCAAGTAGACATCGGCCACCAGACTGGCCGCCTCAAAGCGCAGGAAATAGCGATGGCTTTTTTCCACCGAACCCACTTCGAGATTCAGCCGGTACCAGGCCGGTCCACGGTAAAATTTCTTGCCGAGCTGCGCGTCGTCCCAGCCCCAGCTGTGGGGCAGGGTGACGGCCTGCCAGGCGCTGTCATCAAATTGGGGTTGTTCGGCCCCGGCGTCATCGGCGAGATTGAACCGCCAGCCGGTATCGAGTCGGGTATCTTCGCGGGCACCTGCCTGAAAACCGAGCAAAGTCAGAATAACAGCCAACACAAGAGACTGGTAGCGAGGCATAGATAAACAAAAATAGGAAAACCAACCGGGGATGTCACTGAATTAATCTGTGGGGGGGTCCGGCCAGCGGTGGCGGACTTTAACCCTTTCCGCCAAAAACTTGCCTTGCTTTTTGGCCCGGATTGTGAAAAATTTCACAAACCAATATGGCACACGTCAAACTCCACATTCCCGGTCCCGTCGAGGTCAGCGAAAAAACCTTCAAGGCTTTTTGCCGCCCGATGATCGGTCACCGCGGCCAGGGTTTTAAAGACCTCTACGCCGCGATCCAACCCCAACTGCAGCAACTGCTTTACACCAAGCAACTGGTGTATGTCTCCACCTCCTCCGCGTGGGGCGTCATGGAAGGGTCCATCCGCAATCTGGTGCACAAAAAGGTGCTGAACTGCATGTGCGGTGCCTTCTCCGACAAGTGGTTCGACGTCTCCAAGAAGTGCGGCAAGGAAGCCGAAGCGCTGCAGGTGCCGTGGGGTTGGCCCATTCGCGCCGAGCAGATTGATGCCAAACTCGCCACCGGCCAGTTTGACGCCCTCACGCTGATCCACAACGAAACCTCCACCGGCGTGATGAGCCCGCTGACGGAAATCGCCGCGCTGAAGGCGAAGTATCCCGATGTGATGTTCATCGTGGACGCCGTGAGCTCGCTCTCGGCCACGAAGATTGAATTTGATGCGCTGGGCATTGACGTGCTGCTCGCGGGCACGCAGAAGGCCTTCGCCCTGCCGCCCGGCGCGGCGGTGTTTGCGGCCTCCCCGGCGGCGCTCGCCAAGGCGGCGACCACCAAGGATCGCGGCTATTACTTTGATTTCGTCGAGTTCCAGAAGAACGCGGAACAGAGCATGACGCCGAGCACCCCGAGCATCAGCCACGTGTATGCCCTCCAGTCCAAGCTGGAAGACATCTTCGCGGAAGGTCTGGAAGCGCGTTTTGCCCGTCACACCAAGCTGGTGGGCCTGACCCACGCCTGGGCGGCCAAGCACGGCTTTACCCTGTTCCCGGAACCCGGCTATACCTCCGTGACGCTCACCTGCGTGAACAACGGCGCCAAGCCCGGCGGCCGCACAGTGGACGTGGCCAAGCTCCAGAAGCTGGTCAAGGACCGCGGCTTCCTGATCGACGGCGGCTACGGCAAGATCAAAGGCACCACGTTCCGTCTCTCCAACATGGGCGACGAAACCGAGGCCTCCATGAATAACCTCTACGCCGCGCTCGACGAGGCGATGAAGCAGCTCTGATTTTTAATGGTGGGGAAACCAGACCGGCGGCCTGCATTTGCAGTCCGCCGGTTTTTCTTTGCCCTGACTCGATTTCACGCACAATAACCCCGTGTCGAACGATTACCAATTGGTCCAGCTACGCAGCGGCCTGCCGACGTTGTATTCCGCCAGCTATGGGGAAAAAATGCATCCCGGCTTGGGGCCTCAAGCGGAGGCGGAACTGCTCTATGTGCGCCAGCTTCAACTGTGCGAACGGCTCAGCCGGGAAGGGGAGCTGGTGGTTTGGGATGTCGGGCTGGGTGGCGCGGCCAATGCCACCGCCGTGCTGCGCGCCACCCGGGACATTCCTGGTCGGCTTCGGCTCGTGAGCTTTGATAATACGGACGAACCACTTGCCTTTGCCCTCCACAATGCCGCCGCTCTGGGCTATCTGGCGGGGTATGAAGAGCCGGTGGATACGCTGTTGCAGGAAAAGCGGCTGTCGTTTGCCAACGGCAAATTGGAAGTGGACTGGCAATTTCACCTCGCCGATTTCCCGGCGCTGGTGGCTGAAAGTTCCGGACTCCCCGCGCCGGATGCCATTTTGTTTGATGCCTTTTCTCCGGCGAAGAACCCGGCCATGTGGACGCTGCCGGTGTTCGCCAATCTCTTCCGCCGCCTCGACCCGGCCCGGCCGTGCGCCTTGACCACGTATTCCCGCAGCACGCTGTTGCGGGCAACCCTGCTGCTGGCGGGCTTTTTTGTGGGCGTGGGCCATGCCACCGGCCTGAAGGAGGAAACCACCATTGCCGCCAATACGCTGGACCTGATCCCGGAACCGCTCAACGAACGCTGGCTGGAACGGGCGTTTCGCTCGGACAGCGCGGAGCCATTGAGTGAACCGGTGTACCGTCGCTCGCCGCTGTTGCCGGCCACGCGGGAGCAGTTGCAGCGTCACCCGCAGTTTGCCAAGGCTGAGTGAACGGCGGCCGTGAGGGCATTCACCCGCGTCTTCAGCGGATAATCGGAGGGCGCCTCCAGCGTGTAGCAGAGGGCGGTTTTATTGGAGATTAGCCAGAACGCCTCGGGCCATTGCGGACGCGAGCGGGGATCCAGGCTGGGCCGGATGATGCCGCCCTGCGCCTCGCGGCCCTCAATCACCGACGAATTATCAATCGGGCACACGTGAGCCACGGCGGCAACCATGTCTTCCGCCAGCGAGGGGCGTTGCTCGGGATTCAATTCGTAGAGATAAAAGCCATGGGCTTCCCAGTCCTCGTGCACGCATAGGCACAGGTTGAATTGCCCTTGCCGTTCCAGCCAGGCCACGTGCGCGCGGACTTCCGGCGACTGCGGCACCAGATAATCGCGGTTCAAATCCAGTCCGCCCGCGTTCTCGCGATGATTGGTCATGAACCCGGACGGATTCAGGCAGGGAATGAGGATGATTTCCGCATCGGCCGGCCACAGGTCTTCGCGCAGCAGCCGCAGAGCGGCGAGCGTGGTGGCGGGCTCATCCCCATGAATCCCGGCGGAAATGTAAATGCGACGGCGCTTGCCCATGGCCGGTGGGGTGGTAGGCAGACGGTGCCAGGCGGTCAGCGCGAACTCGGGACATTCATAAAACGTGTCGCTCCGCCAGCCGACGGCAGTGGCCGCCGCGGTAACCTCACGCAACACCGTCTCGATATCAATGGTCTCGCCGTGATAGCCGCCGAAGTTTTTGTTGTACCGTTGCACCCGTAGAGGGTAATTCCGATATGGGGTTTCGGCAAGTTTTGGGAGGACTGCAAAAGTCCTCGAACCGGCCATTGGTCGGAGCGCCGGCTTGCAGCCGGCTTTAGGCGTCCATTTCGGCAAAACGGTTGAGAAAATGTAACCGTGTGCGATGGTTGTGAGTTGTAAGCCGGTCTCAGACCGGCGCTCCGGGGGGCAGTGCGCCCGGAAGTCGGTCAAGCTTTTGACCGTTCAGCATATCGTGTGGTTTTTGGCGACGGGGGCGTCGCCTTCACCCTGACTGCGACGGGACGTCGCAGCCACGTTACCAATCCTTCAACGGGCGGTTGGGATCGTTTGGCTTGGTTTTGGGCTTGAGCTGCAAGAGCTGTTCGCTGTCTTTCTGGGCGTCGAGCAGGCGTTTAGCTTCCTCGGGAGTCATTTGGCCGGGGACGGCTTTTTCCTGTCCGTTCTGATCCTTCTGATCTTTATCCTGCTGGTCTTTCTTTTCAGCCGCCTTTTGCTGTTCTTGCTGGTTTTTTTTCTGCTGCTCTTCCTGCTTCTTCTGTTCCGCCGATTTTTGTTCGTCCTGCTTTTGCTGATCCTGGTCCTGCTGCTTCTGCTGGTCCTTGGACTGCGACTGCTGCTTTTGCTGCTGGTTTTCTTTCTGCTGCTGCTGATTCTGCTGATCTTTGTCCTGTTGCTGTTGTTGCTGCTGTTGTTGATTTTGCTGGGACTGCTGCTGCTGTTGCTGGTTCAGCAAATCATAGAGCTTCTTCAGTTTGACGTCGTTGGGGTACAGCTTGAGGCCGTTGGTGGCGAACTGTTTGGCCTGGGCGACGTTGTTGGAAATATAGAACTGCGCGCCGCCATGAAAGTAGTCATCGGCGGATTGCGCGAAGACGGCGGGCGCGGCGAGCGCGAGCAGCAGCAGTATCGGGGCGGTCTTCATAAGGGTATTACGGTTGCTGTGGTTGCTGCGGGGTGGCAATCGCATCAATATCCTTCAGTTTTTTGATGTAGTCCTCGACCTGTTTGGCCACGGGCGTTTTCGTCAGCGGTTCCATGATGCCTAGCGCCTGATGGTAATTGCGCTGGCGCACGGCTTCGCTGGCGCTCATGCGGGCTTGGCGGAGATATTCGCGGAGCTGGTTGATCTGGGCCACGCCGTTTTTCACAAAGTTCAAATTGTACACGGCGTTGGTATCTTTTTTGTCGAGTTCCACGGCGCGTTCATAGCTCTTGATGGCGGTCTCCCAGTTTTCCTGCAAGCCGTCGAGGTCCTTGGCATTCTCGCCCATACGGTACTGCGTGTTACCCAGATTGTAATAGGCGGATTGCTGGAGCTTCAGGTCGGGTGAAAGCGTCACCCATTTGAAATCCTTTACCGCCTCATCGAAGTTGGTGCCACGGTAGGCTGCTGCGCCGGCATTGAACACCAGGCGTAGGTCATTCGTGTAAATGAGCGAGAGACGTTCAAACTCCTGCAAGGCGTTGGTGTAATTGCCAGAGTTGTAGGCGCGCATCGCATCCGCCGGGGAGGCGCTGGCCGAAGCGGTCAAACCCAGCAGTACGCACAAGAGCAGGGTGGCAACGCCCGGGGCCGTAGCCGTGGCAGTGGTTTTGCGTTTCTCGGTTTTGCGTTCCGGGAAGAACAGTTCGGCCAGCAGCAGCAGGCTGGCCACGGCGAGCGGCCATTGGAACTGTTCGTGATAACGGCGCACGAGTTTTTCGCGGCCTTCGGCTTTGGGCATCGGGGCGATGCCGCGATCATAAATGGAATCAATCACATTGGCACCGCGCAAGGGCATGTAGAATCCTTCCGTGGTCGCCGCGATTTGCTGCAAGAGTTGTTCGTTCAGGTGCGATTTCACGGCGTTGCCCTGTTCATCGCGTACAAGGTTGGGGTTCAGCAGGTCGCCTTCCGTGGTGCCGATGCCGACGGTGAAGATTTTCAAGCCAGCCGCCTTCGCCGCCTGGGCGGCTTCCAAAGCGCCGGTGTCGTTATCTTCGCCATCAGTAAACAACACGAGAGCCTTGTAATGATCTTTTTCCTTGAAGGCATCCAGCGCGGTGGTGATGGCGGAGCCGAGCGAGGTGCCGCCCTGCGGAATGGTGTTCACATCCAGTCCCTGCACGCTCTGCTGGAAGGCGGTGTTATCAATGGTGAGGGGACATTCCAAAAAGGCGTCGCCGGCAAAGGCCACGAGGCCCAGGCGGTCGGTGGCTGCTTTCTGCATGAGTTCCAGCGCGGCCAGTTTGGCGCGAGTCAGGCGGTTGGGAGAAATATCGGTGGCCAGCATGGACTTGGAGGTGTCCACGGCTACGATGATGTCCAACCCGCGTTGTGCCACCTCCTGCAATTCAAATCCGCGCTGCGGCCGGGCGATGGCGAGGACCAGAAATACGGTGGCCAGAATCACCAGCGCGAAACGGATTTTCAGGCGGGCAGGGGAAACACCCACGGTCAGCCCGGCGAGCAGGCGGGAATGGATGAACTGCGCCAGCAGCTTCTCGCGGGTGCGCAGTGCCCACCAGAAAAACAGCGCGAGCAGCGGTGGAATCACCAGCAGCAGCCAGAGCAAATGGGAATTTTCAAATCTCATTTTACAGGGTGGCTAGAGAGTTGAGTTTGGTTTCTCATGGCAGCCTCCGATACGCGGTTTGGCCCAGCACGAGCTCCAGCAGCAGCAGGGCGAAGCCGCCACCGATCACCCAGGGGAAGAGTTCTTTGTACTCGGTGAACTTTTTGACGGAGGCATCGGTCTTTTCCAGCTTGTCAATTTCGGCGTAAATCTGGCGGAACTTCTCGGCGTTGTCCGCGCGGTAGTAGCGGCCGCCGGTTTTATCGGCGATTTTTTTCAGGGTTTCTTCATCCACGTCCACGGGCACATCGCGATACATCGTCTCGCCGGTGTAAGGATTTTTGCCGACCGGCATGGGGGCGGAGCCTTGTTCACCAATGCCGACGGTATAGACCTTGATCTTCACGGCGGCCGCTGCTTCGGCCGCCAGCAGCGGGTCGAGCTTGCCGGAATTGTTTTGGCCGTCGGTCATAAGGATCACGATTTTGCTTTTGGACTTCAAATCGCGCAACCGGTTCACGGCGGTGCTGAGGCCATCGCCGATGGCGGTGGCGTTCTGGTCAATGTCGCCGATTTCCAGCCGGTCGAGATTTTCCTGCAAGTACTCGTGGTCGAGGGTCAGCGGGGTGCCGATGAACGCCTGCGAAGCGAACAGTACCAGGCCGATGCGGTCATTGGGGCGGTGATCAATGAAATCCTTTAACACCGAGCGCGCCATGTTGAAACGGTTCACGCGTCGGCCGTTGACCATAAAGTCCTCGGAAACCATGCTGCCCGACATGTCGACGGCGGACACGATGTCCACGCCGCTGGCCTTCACCTCCGTCTGGCTTTTCATGAGCCGGGGCTGGGCGAGCGCCACGATGAACACCGCGAGAATGAGCCAGCGCAGGGCCGGGAGAAAGCCGCCCGGACGCGAGCGCGAAATGCTCTGCATGCCGCGCACGAGCTGCACCGAGGAATAGACGAACGCGGGTGGCAGACCGCGCCGCCCCTTCAACCACGCCAGCGGCGGGATGAGCAGCAACAACAGCAACAACCATGGATGGGCAAACGTCATGGGAAATTTACGATGGACGGTTTTCCGCCGGGGCTTCGCCGTCAATCACGGGCGGCGGTTCGGTTTCTTCGACCAGCCGCAGGGCGGAATCATGCAGGCCCTGCAATTCGGTGACGCCGGGTTCATATTTGGCAAACTTCACGAGATCGCAGCTCTCGAGGAAATTGCCCAGGCTCTCCTTCTGGTCCTTCAGCAGCAGGTTGGTGCTCTGGAGTTCCCGGAGGAATTCTTCAGTGGTCCGTTCCGGCGCATGGATGTCGAACCGCTCCTCCAGATAATAGCGCACGGTGTCGGAAACCAGGGTGCAGAACGGCTTCGGTTGGTTGATCAGCGCAATGGCCTCGGCCAGTTTTTGCTTCGCCCGGATATGCGCGGGCACGGGCGGGATAGTTGGCGCGGTGGCCTTTTTCTGCTGCCGCCAGCGCCAGTACAGGAACGCTGCTATAGCCAACGCGAGAGCGAGCAGCGTCCACCACAGCCACGCATGACCGGTGGATATGACATACGGCGGCTTGATATCCCGGATATCGGGCATAGCCGGCGGGGCCGACGTTACGGGCGCAACTGTCGCAGTCGATGCGACGGGCACAGCCGACGGTACTGTCGCCAGCGGGGTGTTGGAGCTGATATTCATCCGCGTAGCCTCCGCTTTTCGCGGGTTTCAAAGAACCGGCCGAGGATGCCGCCATAGGGCTGGTCGGTGCGCAATTGGATGGCGTCAATGCCGGCTTTGCGGAACACCTGCGCGACGATTTCCTGCGCGCGGGCCTGGCGCACGGCAAAGGCGTCGCGATTGCGGGCATCGCCGGTGTTGACCTCCACGATTTCGCCAGTCTCGGCGTCTTGGAAAATCAGGCGGCCGAGTGCGGGCAGTTCCAGTTCGCGGGGATCGGTCACCTGCACTGCCACGAGGTCATGGCGCCGGTTGGCCTGCCGCAGCAGGGTGAACGAAGCTTGCGCGAGCGATTCGAGCAGCATCATCTGCGGCCGCGGCCGCCGGCTGCCCTCGCGCCGGGGAATGGCGGGCGAGCCGATGAAATCCGAGATGACCACGGCAATGGCTTTGTGCGACTGCACGCGCAGCAGAAATTCCAACGCCTCGTTCAAATCCGTGCCCCGGTGCTTCGGCTCATAGAACAGCATTTCGCGGATCACGCGCAGCACATGGCTGCGTCCCTTGCGCGGTGGGATGAACTTTTCCACCTCGTCGCTGAACAGGATAAGGCCCACCTTGTCGTTGTTGCGAATGGCGGAGAAGGCGAGCACCGAGGCGATCTCGGCCGCGAGTTCGCGCTTGGATTGCTCCACCGAACCGAACAGCCCCGAGCCGCTGACATCCACGAGCAACATCAGGGTCAGCTCGCGCTCCTCGACAAATTTCTTGATAAACGGATGGTTCATCCGCGCGGTGACGTTCCAGTCAATGGCGCGCACGTCGTCGCCCGGCTGGTACTCGCGCACCTCGTCGAAGTTCATGCCCTGGCCCTTGAAGACGGAATGGTACTGGCCCGCGAGCGTCTCCGTGACGATGCGATTCGTGCGGAGCTCGATCTGCCGGATTTTCTTGAGGATTTCGCGGGGGATCATGACAAAATGGCGGTTGCCCGGGGCTGAGTTTTCATTTGCATGGCACCGGTGACGGGGTAAATTAGGGACATGAGTGCGGCCCAAATCCAAGTTTTGGAACAACTAGACCGGCTTCCGTTTGAAGAACAGCGTGAAGTTTTCGAGCAGCTGCGCGATAAATTCGATGACCGGCTGACGCCAGAACAGACTGCCGAGCTTGACCGCCGTGCCGAACGCGCGCTGGCGCATCCTGAACGCTGCCGCCCGCTGGACGAAGTGGTTGCCGACCTTGAAAAACAATTTCGCGCCGGGCGATGAGTTTGCGCGTTGCCATCGAGGCGGAGGCGGAACGGGAATTTGCCGAAACCGTTAAATATTATGACGGGCGCGAGCCGGGAGTCGGTCAAAGATTCGCCAAAGATTTGTAGGCTTTTTTCAAAACCGTTTGCCAAGATCCCACCCGCTTTCCCTTTGCCAGCCGGCTGACTCAAAAAGCAAAAATGCCCGCCCCGTGGCCATATTCTGTATTTTTCGTCGTTAAACACCCAACTTCCGAGGTGATTATCAGCACCATCTGGCATGGTTCGCGAAATCCGGCGGAATTGCGCGGGCGGCTGAAATGACAAGTTCGTCAAACTTCCATTGATGGTGAATTCGCCATAATTTCCAAAGGTCTCGAAGGCGAGAGGGTGGAAAACCCGACTGGCAGGAGCGCGGCGTTCAAGCCGCTTCAGCGGGCGAATGGAATTGAGCGCCAAATAAGTTTTGGACACTGCGGGTGGGCGAACGCTGAAGCGGGCTGAAGCCCGCGCTCCG
>CAIJGS010000191.1 GCA_903820285.1 uncultured Verrucomicrobia subdivision 3 bacterium
AATATCGGCGATTCTGGCGGCAGTGTGGGCATTGTGAACCTGACCGGTTCGCCCAGCCTCACGGCCAACACCCTGTTTCTCGGTTCGGCCAATGCCGCCGGTTCCAGCGCGAACGGCACCATCAACCAGACCAATGGCACGGTGACCACGCTCAGCACCGGCGACGGCACCTTGATCATCGGCGGCCGCAGTTCCGCCACCACCCTGGGCGTGGGCGTTTACAACCTTCGCGGCGGCACGTTGAACATGGCCAACGGCGGCAACTTTTGGGTGGGCGGTTACGGCACCGGCACACTGAATGTCAGCGGCGGCACCGCCACCCTCTCCGGTTATGTTTCCGTGGGTCGGATGGCAGGCGGCACCGGCGCGCTGAACCTTTCCGCCGGCACCGTGGCGCAGACCAATGCCGCCCGCTCCCTGCTCATTGGCGAATCCGGCACCGGCACGGCCACCATTTCTGGCACCGGCCAATTAACCGTTTCCGGCACCCAATTGACCCTCGGTGCCAACAGCACCGGCATCGCCACGGTAAATCTCAATGGCGGCACCATCACCGTCCCGAAAGTCGTGAAGGGCAGCGGTTCCGGCACCTTCAATTTCAACGGCGGCACGCTCCGGGCCAATGCCTCCTCCACCACGTTCCTGACCGGTCTCACCGCTGCCAACGTGCAGAGCGGCGGTGCCGTCATTGACGATGGCGGGTACGCCATCACCATCGGCCAGGCCCTCGCCAATCAGGGCGGCGGCCTGACCAAGAACGGCACCGGCACCCTCACCCTGACCGCCGCCGATATTTACGCCGGGGCCACCGTGGTGAACCAAGGCACACTGCTGGTAAATGGTTCGCTCACCACCGGCCAGGTAATCGTCACTAACAACGCCACCCTCGGTGGCACCGGAGTCATCACCGGTGCCGTAACCGTCGCCAGCGGAGCCACCCTCTCTCCCGGCGTCACGCTGGGCACCTTGACCGTCAGCAACAACCTAACCCTCGCGGGAAATCTGCGCATTGAAATCAACAAGTCCCTGTCCCCATCCAACGACCTGACCATCGTTACCGGCAACCTGACCAACACCGGCACCGGCACGGTAACGGTGACCAACGAAGGCCCTGCCTTCGCCGTTGGCGACACCTTCAAATTATTCAGCCGCGCCCTGGTGGGCGGCTCGACCCTGACCATCGCCCCCTCCCCGGGCACCGGCTTGAACTGGGTGAACCAACTGGCGGTAAACGGGGCCATCGCCGTCGCCGCGATCAGCCAGGTGCCCACCAATATCAATTATTCCCTCACCTCCGGCCGCCTGAATCTGGCCTGGCCGGCCGACCACACCGGCTGGCGATTGCTAATGCAGACCGGCCATCTGAATCTTGGTTTCAGCCAAAACACCAACGATTGGGCAACGGTTGCCGGTTCAACGTTGATCAGCGCCACGAATTTCCTCATCAATCAAACCAACGCCAGCGAGTTCTACCGGCTCGCTTACCCCTGAGGCTGCCCCGCAATTCCCGTAGCGCAGGCTTTCCAGCCTGCGGGTTCACGGGACTTTCCAGTCCCGTGCGGCCAGAGCCAGGCGACTGGAAAATCTTCGCTACCTCCTCAGCGACTAACAATCCGGTCGCTCCCACTGATGACTCATGACTTTTAAATCCGCTTTTCGGGTTGCTGTGTCTTTTTATTATTGCGCAACCTCGCAATGCTCACAACTCTGGGCATCAAATCATAAACCCCCTATTTATCTCCCGCTAAAAGACATTTTTTGGCAACTTTTGATTGTCCCCGGAAAGGAAATGTAGAAGAATCGGCCACATCGACCAGCGCAACCAGGCTGGAACCCATCATTCATCATCCGCCATGAATATCAACACCTGCTCCCGGACCATCCTGTTGACCATTGCCACCGCCATCGTCACCCTCGCCGCCCCCGTGCGCGCCGAGGACGCCGTGGAAACCCCCGCCCAGCACGACGCCCGCATGGGCTGGTGGCGCGATGCGCGGTTCGGCATGTTCGTTCACTGGGGACTTTACTCCGGTCTCGCCGGCACCTGGCAAGGCAAAACCGTCGGCACCTCCGGCGGCATGGAATGGCTGGAAGATTATGTGAAGGTGGATACCGATACCTACGCCAAGGCCGCCATCCCGCTCTTCAAACCCAAACCAGATTTCGCCAAGGACTGGGCCGCGCTCGCCAAAACCGCCGGCTGCCGCTACGTCGTTTTCACCACCAAACATCACGAAGGTTTTGCCCTGCATGATTCCAAGGTCAGCACCTACACCGCCGGCGCGGTGCTGCATCGCGACCTGGTGAAAGAGATCGTCAGCGCCCTGCACGAACAAGGCTTGCGCGTAGGGTTCTATCACTCGGTCATTGACTGGCATCACGACCAGTATGAATACAACCGTTCCCAGCAACTCCCCCATCCGCTGCACGGCCAGCCGTATCCGAACGGCCCGCGCGACCACGCGAAATATCTCGATTACCTCTTTGGCGAAGTGAACGAGCTCATGTCAAATTACGGTCAGGTGGACGTCGTCTGGTGGGATTACAGTGCTCAAGACTTTCAAGGCCAGGAAGCCTGGCACGCGTTTGACCTCATGAAACTGGTGCGCTCCAAGCAACCAAATATCATCATGAACAATCGACTCTTCCGTACCTCCGATGCGGGCTGGACCAGCATGTCCACCGCCGGTTATGCGAATCATCTCGATACCAAGTACGGCGATTTCGTCACCCCCGAGCAGCACATTCCCGCCACCGGCATGCCCGGCGTGGACTGGGAAACCTGCATGACCATGAACACCACCTGGGGCTACAGCGACCACGACCATAAATGGAAAACCAGCGAAACCCTGATCCACAATCTCGTGGATGTCGTCAGCAAGGGCGGCAATTATCTGCTGAACATCGGACCCAAGGGCGATGGCACCATCCCACAGGAAAGCATCCAGGCCATGCACGACATCGGCGCCTGGATGGACGTTAACAATGAATCCATCTACGGCACCACCGCCAACCCGCTCGGCGCCGTTACCTGGGGTCGCATCACCGCCAAGCCGGGCAAACTCTATCTCCACATCTTCGACTGGCCCGCCGATGGCAAACTGCCCGTGCCCGTAAAAACCACCGGTGCCGCTCCCACCGCCGCCTTCCTCGCTGGCGACAAATACGGTGCCATCACCGTCAAATCCACGGACGCCGGCACCGAATTGACGCTGCCCGGTCAGGCCGTCTCGCCCGTCGATACGGTAGTCGTCTTGCAGGGGACGTTTGAATTGGGGAAGTGAGTCAACATTCATCCCGCCGAAACGACCAGGCATTGATCACAGCTTTATACCGATTGCCGTTTGAAACCACACTAATGACGGCCTGTCTCATACCATTTGCAGTTTGAAACCGCTCTATTATCCTCGTCTACGAGGGATGCGCACGTTAGGCGCGAGCGGAGCGCGGCGTTCACGCCGCTTCAACGTCCAAAACGAAGGCGGGCATGGCTTTGCTGACGCCTCCACCTTGGTCATTGGAGCGGGCTGAACCCCACGCTCCGCCCGAGCAAGCCCATGCTGTTTCAAGCTCG
>CAIJGS010000192.1 GCA_903820285.1 uncultured Verrucomicrobia subdivision 3 bacterium
GATCATTTGCCCCTTTTTTATCAGCATAGCCGAATACACGCCATGCATATTCTCGGTTCCCAATAAAAGTTCCCACCCTTTTGGGCAGACTCAATCGATATGTCAATGCCGCTGCCGTTTTAGAAAGCTTTCCAAAACATCCTGAAACCTGCGGTCGCACAGAATAAAAACTCGCATTCTTCACCACTTCATTCCAATCGTTTATTCCGTCGTTTTCTTCTGCGGCTGTTTTCTCTACCAGCGCTTTTATTTCATCACACTCTTTCCCAAGGATAACCATTGGTTTAAACGGCGGCTGTTCGAGTGGGGAATACCCATGGCCACCGCATGACTTGTGCCCATAACATGATTTGTGCAGGCATATCTCGCGGATAGCGCACCGCGTCCTTGCATTAACAAATCTGCAAACAACCCACGCCATTGGGAAAAAACTGGCGGACAAAATGACGGGCAACCTGCTCATAGATAATTTACTATTGCTCCATAAAAGGCCCACGAGGGGTGAGTTGTCAAGACAACATCCAGCCCCAGTATTAACGGCCATATTCCTAACGACCACTCAATTTTTGCCATACTCGCAAATTGCCCCCACTTCAGGGCAACGACTGTGGTGCAAACCACATGCAAAACTCACAAAACATCCTGTTCCAAGCGCAACAAAAACACAACATTCAAACAACGCCGGATGACGATAGTAGTTAACGTCATGCCACCACGTCAAATCAAAATAGTTGCTAAACGGCCTGTTAAGCAAGCACTTAGTCAAAAGGTATTAATTCCTAAGGTATCAATTCCTCAAATTGCACTATCCGTCCGTCGATATGTACCCGTTGGATTTGGGCAGGGGTACTACTTTAGGACCATATCTGTTGGCAATCCTGCGATTGCTCTCACCCATGTAGGGAAAAGCTATGGTGTAGTTGCGGATCGGGGTATGGAAAATGCTCATGAGCTCTGGTTGCTCGTGCCTTGCACAACTCGCACCCCTTGGCCGTACCCCAGGTTCGTCTGACATTTGACCGTCAGTGCTTCGCTCTGGGCCTTCCGGCTTTCCCTGATGACCAAATTCGGCAACGACGATAAGCGTGTCAGTGAGCCGTAAAAGTTGAGGTTTCACGATATTTGCATGAAGTGAGCGGTTGTGCTCAGGATAGGCTTAAAGTGACAATATGAGAACCAACTCGGACATTTCTGATTATTCGAATGATGTCCTGGCGGATTGGCGGGCGAGCAGGGATGTTTTTCCGGCAAACATCCAGCCCAAGCGCCAATGGCCCATACCGTCCTTTGGCAATCCGGCGAATGCTCTGGTTGCGACGGTCGGGGTGACCCCATCGTGCCAGAAGTTTGTGCCGGGCCGGAATTGGGGGGCGGTGAAATCGGTAAAGGATTGGAGGCTGCGGCTGAGGAACTATTTTAACCAGCAAGTGCCGGCTCACCCTCGGTTTGGACCCTGGAGGGCTGGGGTGAAGCTGCTGAACCTTTCCTACGAGGCTGGCACGGCGGCGCACTTTGATATTTCGTATCGCACCACGAAGGCCATGCTAAGAAATATTGGTACTGACCCTAATGTGCACTTCAGAACATACAAGTTGGCGTGTTTGGCTAAGAATTAGTGACAAGCCATACTGATTGGAAACCAAATCCATTGGAAAAAGGATTTCTTTTAGCTTTTTCATTTTGTAGCGGAAATTTCGTCAAGAATTTGAAACGTTGTGGCGGGGCCAAGGTCGGCAGGCGCAGTCCAGGACCGCAGAGCCCAAACAATTTTTTTGTCCGGTGTGACCTCGATGGCCTGCACCGGCAAATTGGTCGCGTCCAGTTTGTCAGACCACTGATTGAACCAGTTGTTGATGATGGTGTTTCCATTCGACAGACGCAGGGCTGTCTGGATGTTGGAAAATTTGTATTCGGGAGCATCGGCGGCGGTCCATTCCCAGACGGTCTCGCCCCGGCGGTTGATTTCACGCACAAATTTCCGGCTGCTCGCCGCGAGAATGTTGCCGTTTGCCAGCGGCTTGGCCGACCAAACGCCCGGGACGGCCACCGACCACAGTTCCTTGCCATCCAAGTCATATTCGACAACTTTCCCCATGCTCATGTGGGCGACTAAAACCGTCCCCTTGTCGGTCATTCGCGCCTGCCGAAATTGGCCATGCACGCTGTTGGTGTCTTTCACCGCCAAAGGAAACTGGTGCTCGATGTTGCCGGTGGCCTTGTTGATGACCACGAACTTAGGGGAGCTTCCGTTTTGGATGAACCAAATACTGTTTGCGCCGAGGGGCTGGGCCGTGTGGATTTCCGTCTTCGGGGGCGCGTCGTAATTCCATAGTACCTTTTTGTCGGCGGAAATCTCAGTGACGCCAAACTGGTGTGCAAAAAGAATATTGCCATTTGGCAGCAATACCGCGTCGCTGATTTCACCTTTGCCGGGATGCGTGTAGTCCCAGGCGATATGACCGCCACGCACGATATACATCCGCTCCGACTTTGATTCTCCGGCGTAAAAGAAATCATGCCGGGCCAGACCATCGCCCGGCAAAGTGGCGGGAGCGGCGGTTATGATGTTGGCGGTTTTGTCTTGTGCCGTCACGGACAAGGTCATCGCCGTAAGCATCATCAGGGGGCGCATCTTGACACTGCCCCCGAAATAGGGTTAGAAAAAGGAGGTTCCTCAACCAACGGGCAAAAAACCAACCAACCAAAGGAAGAGGATGAATACAAAACCAACGGGTCCCCGCCCCTTGCGCGAGATCGAGAGC
>CAIJGS010000193.1 GCA_903820285.1 uncultured Verrucomicrobia subdivision 3 bacterium
CCCGATCCTCATCACCAAAGGCTTCCGTCAACTGCACCATAATCGTTTTGTCTGCCTCCGTCTTGGCTGTATTCATGCCCCAGCCTGACCTCATCCCTAGGACATCCGCTGTCCAATGCGTTTGGGAAGTATACAAGCCCGTCAGTCATGCAACCCGCGTGAGGTCATATTTTTATCCGAGGCCGTTTGGATGGTCTGCGCTTGTTTTTCGCCGGCATTTTCAGGATGTTGACGGGCATCAGCACCATTCCATGAACATTCGCCTTGCCTGCGTTTTGTCTGCCCCAGCCGCCTGCCTGTGGCTGTCGGCCATCACTGTTGCCGCCGAACCGATTGACCGGCACGCGCTGGTCACCCGGCACAAAGTTGAATTGCATGCGTTTGACGTGAGCAATCCGCTGTCGGTCGGCAATGGTGAATTCGCTTTTTCCGTGGATGCCACCGGGCTGCAGACATTTCCGGAAGCCTTCGCCCATACCACGCCACTGGGAACGCTTTCCGACTGGGGCTGGCACACCATTCCGAATACGAACGGCTGGGACATTGATCATTTTGAATTCAAACAGTATGCCGACCTGAACGGCCGCATGGTGCCGTATGCCGATGTGCCGGGCAACAAGACGACACCGGAAATCAAGTGGCTGCGGGAAAATCCGCACCGGTTGCATCTGGGGCAGATCGGTTTTGTGCTCACCCATGCCGATGGTACGACGGCCGGGACGAATGATTTGACGGACATCCACCAGACGCTGGATTTGTGGAATGGCGAAATCAGCAGCCACTTCAAGTTTGATGGTGAAGCGGTGGATGTGAAAACGGTTTGCGATCCCCGGCAGGATGCCATTGCGGTGCATGTGGTGTCGCCATTGGTGAAGGCGCATCGCCTGGCCATTCAAATACATTTTCCTTACGGCACGGGCGAGACGGTCACGGCGGATTGGAGCAAGCCGGAAGCGCATGAGACACTGTTCTCGCAGGATAAAATCAACACGGCCCAGTTTCAGCGCAAGTTGGACAACGATACTTACAGCGTGGCGGCGGTGTGGTCAGTGAGCGCGGTGATTACGAACACGGCGCGGCATCAGTTTGAAATCCGGCCGCAGAATACCTCCGAGGAATTGGAGCTGGCGTGCGAGTTCCTGCCGCCGGGCAAGGCGGCGACGCCGCTGGCGGGGTTTGCTTTCATGAAGGACGTGGCCGCGCAGCATTGGCAGCAATTCTGGCTGACGGGAGGGGTGATTGATTTATCGGGCAGCAAGGATCCACGCTGGTTTGAACTGGAGCGGCGCATTGTGCTCTCGCAATACCTGACGGCCATTCAGGATGCGGGCAATAATCCGCCGCAGGAGACGGGGCTGACGTACAATTCGTGGGAGGGTAAGTTCCATTTGGAAATGCACTGGTGGCATGAAGCGCATTTTGCGCTGTGGAATCGGCTGCCGCTGCTGGAACGTAGTTTGGGTTTCTACCAAAAAATCCTCCCACGTGCGGAAGGCACGGCGAAGAAGCAGGGCTATGACGGGGCGCGCTGGCCGAAGATGACGAGCCCCAGCGGCGCGGAGTCGCCTTCGCCCGTGGGGCCGTTTCTGGTGTGGGAGCAGCCGCATCCGATTTTCTATGCCGAGCTGTGCCGGCGGATTCATGGGGACCGCGCCACGCTGGAAAAGTACCGCGATATTGTTTTTGCCACGGCGGAGTTCATGGCCAGTTACGCCACGTGGGACGAAGCCACCCATCGCTATGTGCTCGGGCCGACCCTGCAATGTGCGCAAGAGATTTTTCCGAAGAACCACACGTATAATCCCACCTTTGAGCTGACCTATTGGCGCTGGGCGCTGGAGATGGCGCAATCCTGGCGCGAGCAACTCGGCCTGGCGCGCGAACCAAAGTGGGACAAGGTGTTGCAAGGCTTGGCCAAGCCGACAGTCGCGGAGGGCAAATACCTGTTCGCTGAAACCACGCCGGACTGTTACACGAATCCCAAGTGGAATGCCGATCATCCGGCGGTGGTTGGGGCACTGAGTTTTGTGCCCGGTCCCGGCGTGGACGCCGACACCATGCGTCATACGCTGGACTGGATCTGGGGCAATTGGAACTGGCCGGACACGTGGGGCTGGGATTATCCGATGATCGCCATGACGGCGGCGCGGGTGGGCGAGCCGGAGCGGGCCATTGATGCGTTGCTGCTGGACACGCCGAAGAATCATTATGGTCTGAATGGCCACGTTTATCAGCGGGCGAATTTGACGATTTATCTGCCGGCCAATGGCGGTTTGCTCTATGCCACGGCGTTGATGGCGGCCGGTTGGGACTGTGCGCCGAAGGGGAATGCGCCGGGATTTCCGCACAACGGCCAGTGGCAGGTTCGTTCGGAAAACCTGCACCGGGGACCATAACCATAAATGGTGATTGTTTGACTTCGAATTTTTGGGTAATTTCCCGCAGCCAATTCCCATTTTTATTGATTCCGATGACTCACAACAATATTGAACAAGCTTTTGTCCTGGCCCGGGAGCGTTATGCCGCTCTGGGTGTGGACGTGGACCATGCGCTGAAAACCCTCGCGACGATTCCCGTTTCGCTGCACTGCTGGCAGGGCGACGACGTGGGCGGTTTTGAAAACGCGGGCGGTGCGCTGGGCAACGGTTTGGCCGTGACCGGCAACTATCCTGGCAAGGCCCGCACGCCGGAAGAACTTCGCGCTGATCTGGACATGACCCTATCGCTCGTGCCCGGCAAGCACCGTTTGAACCTCCACGCCTTCTATGGCGAGTTCGGCGGCAAGAAGGTGGATCGCGATGAAATCACGTCCGAACATTTCAAGAACTGGATCGCCTGGGCCAAAAAGAACGGGCTCGGTCTGGATTTTAATCCCACTTATTTCTCCCATCCCAAGGCGGCGGATGGTTTCACGCTGACGAGCCCGGACAAGGCCATTCGCAAGTTCTGGATTGAGCACGGCATCCGCAGCCGCGAAATCGGCGCGGCCTTCGGCAAAGCGCTGGGCAAGACCTGCGTGACCAATGTGTGGATTCCCGACGGTTACAAGGACACGCCCGCCGACCGCGTGGCCCCGCGCGCCCGCCTGGCGGAATCGCTGGATGCGATCTTCAAGAAACCGATTTCTCCAAAGCTCAATCTGGACGCCGTGGAGCCCAAGCTGTTCGGCATCGGCAGCGAAAGCTACGTGGCCGGCTCGCATGAGTTTTACCTCGCTTACGCCGTCAGCCGGAAGAAACTGCTGACGCTCGACGCCGGCCATTATCATCCCACCGAAGGCATCGCGGACAAAATTTCCAGCGTGCTGGAATTTCTGCCGGAGATTTTGCTGCACGTCAGCCGCGGGGTTCGTTGGGACAGTGATCACGTGGTCATTCTGAACGACGATTTGCTGGCCATCGCCCGCGAGATTGCCGTGAACGGCTTTGAAAAGCGCGTGCACATCGGTCTGGATTATTTTGACGCCAGCATCAATCGCGTGGCGGCCTGGACCATTGGCACGCGCAACATGCTGCGCGCACTGCTCATCGCGCTGCTGGAAACACCGTTGATTCGCACCGGCGAACTGGCAGGTGATTTCACCACCCGTCTGGCCTTGCAGGAAGAGGCGAAGTCGCTGCCGTTTGGCGCGGTGTGGGACTTCTACTGCGAAAGCAAGGGCGTGCCCGTGGGCGAAGCCTGGCTGGCGGAAGTGAAGCGCTACGAAACCGAAGTTTTGAGCAAACGTTAATCGGATCAATCCAATCATAATCAACTCATGCAACCCAATCCCTTACTTGGTGTCGTCTTTCACTGGCTGGGCGGTCTCGCTTCCGGCAGCTTCTATGTGCCCTACAAGGGCGTGCGGAAGTGGTCGTGGGAAACCTTCTGGCTGGCCGGCGGCCTGTTCAGCTGGCTGATCTGCCCGTGGATCGGCGCGCTGCTGCTCACGAACGACCTGTTTGCCGTGCTGAAAGAAATTCCGGCCCATACCTTTTGGATGACTTATTTGATGGGCGCCTTGTGGGGCTTGGGCGGTTTGACTTTCGGTCTGACCATGCGTTATCTCGGCATGTCGCTGGGTATGGCGGTGGCGCTGGGCTATTGCGCGGCGTTCGGTACCCTCGTGCCACCGCTGGTAAAAGGTGAATTCGCCGACAAACTGCTCAACCATTCCGGCACGAGTGCCGGTGGCCCGCTGGTATTGTTGGGTGTGTTCATCTGCTTGCTCGGTATTGCGCTCGGCGGTTTCGCCGGCGTGCGCAAGGAACGCGACATGGGGAACGACGGAAAATCTTCGGCGATCAAGGAATTCAGCCTGTGGAAAGGGCTGGCCATCGCGACATTCTCCGGCGTGATGAGTTCCTGCTTTTCCTATGGTTTTCAGTTCGGTGACCCCATCACCAAAATTTCCGCCAGCCATGGCACCGGGCCGTTGTGGGTTGGCCTGCCGGTCATCCTGGTGATTTTGCTCGGCGGCTTGACCACCAATTTCCTGTGGTGCGTTTTGTTGAACTTCAAGAATGGCACCGGTTATCAATACTTTGCCTCGTATGTCCGCGAGGAACATGCGCACCACGGCGGCTCGGGCGGCGGCGAGCATGGTCCGGCCAGCCCGGTGGGGGCGGCCGCGCCGGTTCTCGATCTCAAAATTCCCGTGCTCGGCAACTGGTTCTTCTGTGCGCTGGCAGGAACGTTTTGGTATTTCCAATTCTTTTTCTATCAAATGGGCGAAAGCCAGATGGGCAACTACAAATTCTCCAGTTGGACGTTGCACATGGCGAGCATCATCATTTTTAGCACCCTGTGGGGCATCTTCTTCAAGGAATGGCGCGGCGCGAAGCCGCTGACCAAATCGCTGGTGGTCGTGATGCTGCTGTTCCTGGTCGGTTCGACCTGCATTATCGGCTGGGGCAACAAGGTTTCTGAAGACGCGGCCAACGCCAAGGCGGCGGCCCAGGTGGAAACCCCGGCGGCTGCTGCGGTGCAGAAATAAGGCCGGCCCGGGGCATTTAAATTGTATCTCAGATTGGCGCAGACAGAAATGTCTGCGCCAATTTTTTTCAGAGAGCGCCCTTTAATTCGATTTAACGCAAAGACGCTGAGACGCTAAGCGCAAAGGGGCTGATGGGGCGGGATGCTTAACACTGGACGCTGGTTGGGGGAGATTGTTATTTACTGGCCTTGGCCACCAAGCATGACGGGCGGTTGGTGACCGACCTTTGCCCCCGGTATCATCCTCTCGGCCGTCCGCCAGACGCGTGCGGACAACCTCTGCCTTGCCTGAATTAACCCACGGATCATTTTGCGGGATTTTACTTTCCGGACTCTCCAAGTGTCTTCAACTGGCGGTCCGTTACCAGCCAGACCAGCCCGTGCTCCTGTGCCAACCGTTTGGCCAGGGCCTGCGGGTCGGCGCGTTTCGGGTATTCGATGACTAGGACGGGTTTCTGGGCCTCGGCCATATTGCGCAGGTAGCCGAGTTGTTCCGTGGTGTCGGATTTGGATTGGAGTTTGTTGCCGCTCGTGAAGAGGTCTTCGATACCGATGGCGCTGATGGTGGCGAGGAAATCCGGTTGTGCAAGCAGTTGGGAACCGTTTTGCGGGATGACGAGGGCGGCGGGGTTCTTCGAACGCGCGCGGGCGGCGATGAGTTTTACCCAATCCACCATGTCGCGGCGGTAGCTTTGGTTGGTTTCCGGGTTGAGGCGGTCTGCGATAAAATCATTGCCCGACTGCTCGTAGGTTTCGAAGCCGTCCACGATATCGAGATACACGCCGTCGAAACCGTGTGCCATCGCCTTATCCACGGCGTCGAGAATGAGGGTTTGCCATGCTTTGTGCCAGTATTTCACGCGGTAGTTGCCGCGCCATTCCGGATTTTCCGCGCCAAGCCACGCAGGCGCGGCGGCGGTGAGCCGGCCCTGATGGCCCCATTCCAGGCGCCAATAGGGCCGGTAATCCTCGGCCTCGCCGATGGAAATGTAGGCGATGACTTTGCGCGTGGGGTGTCCGCTGCGGATGGTGTCGAGGTCTGTGCGCTCCCATGGTGTGTCGTTGCTGAACGAGGCATCGAGCACCAGCCAATCGCGTCCGCACGCGGCGAGCTGAGCGACCGCCGCCGGCTTGGATTTCGCGAAGGAATCGGCTTGCAGGATATAGGCAAACGAGGCGGGGCCCGGGGCTGCGCTGGCAAATTGCGCCAGCAGGCAGAGCAAAAGGGAAATGAAGATGGCGGGCGTTTTCATGGCCCGTTTATGCGATTGGGCATAGATGAATCATCGTGGCGCAATGCACGATGATGTTGTCAGCGTTTTATGGGCTGGTGGTAAATTCGTCGCCCTCGTTTGCCGGTCAGGCCGCATGGGTGGCCAGGGCATCCTGTCTGGCCGCAGCTTTTCCGGCGGAAAGTGAGCAGAGCACGGCTACGCCGACCATGATGCTGCCGGTCAGCCAGCAGCCAGCCCGGTAGAGGTCGCTCATCTTGCCATCCAAATTTGCGGTTTCAATGCCCGGACGGGACAGCAAGGCCACGAGATTCCGCTGGAACAGATAATCCGATATGGCCGGCGTCATCACCAGCAGGGCTCCCATGATGATCAGGGTTACAGCAACGGGGGTTTTCATAGGTTTTTTTGGGGTGGTTTTGGTGGTGGATCAGGCATCTCTGGTGGCAGAAATGCCATACTTGCGTAAAAGTCTGGCTGCGACTTCAAAATCCAGACTTCGGTTTAGGCCAAGAAAGCAACGGAGTCGACACGAGTCCTCAACGATGGTGGATAACTCCTGCCCGGAGGTTTCAGCCACGTAATGAATTGAAACCTTCTCTGACAAAGTGACGTGTCCAATTATTGGCGGGTCTGGCGGTAGCGGCACAACCTCCTTTGGGGCCGCGCTCCAAGTTGGAGGCGGCCAATAAATTCTTTCGCTTTGGTCTGGATTCAATGCCGACATAACTCAGGCAAACACACTACAGTGGGATGCCCCTCCAAAAAGTGATGGTCCCGTTTCATGACGCTGGTTCTAAACCTATTCATCCGGCTTGTCCAGTGTCATTTGCAGCATTTGCGGGTGAAACCTGAAGATGGCAAAAACAATCAGGCCGGAGGGTGTGAAATTCTTGCCAGCCATTTCAGCCTTGCGGAGATTGCGCTATTATCAACGGTGCCTCTGGGGCATGGGCATGGGCGCAGCTTGACACTGCTTTGGAGGCTAAAAAGCTGAGCACCACCTCACCCCGGCCCTCTTGTATCTTTCTTTTCATCTTCCTTGCTTGGCTGCAAGCCAGGCAGGAAGATGGGGCCGTCTGCCCCCTGGCC
>CAIJGS010000194.1 GCA_903820285.1 uncultured Verrucomicrobia subdivision 3 bacterium
GCCTCCCTCACGGTTGGCAATGTGCCGGCGGCGGCGAATAACATCGTTACCAGCATTTCCGCCCAAACGGGTCTGGGCACCGGCACCTTCACGCCGGATTGGACGGCGGCGACCAATGGCAGTTTGATTGCGGGGCAGGCGCCCGGCACCAGCAGTGGCAATTTCAGTCTGGAACTCGCCGGCCGGAGCGTCAATTCTTTGACGGCGGGCGGCGACTTGAGCCTGACACAGGTTGCGGGCGATACCTCGTATCCCATCACCACCACCACGAACTATCTGACTTGCGGCAGCGGCGGCGGGGCAGGGGCCATGCTGGTTTATCCGCTGACGGGTTCGGCTACCGGCTACAACCTCACCAACATCGTGGTGTATGGTGGCTGGTCGGATGCCGGCCGCGATCAGCAGGCGTATACCTTGTATTACTCGACGGTGCCGGCCCCGACGAATTTCCTCACGTTGACGAGTGTCAGTTTCAATCCCGCCAATTCGGCGAATGCCCAGTCAGCCACGCGTATCATGCTGTCCCCAGCCACCGGTTTGCTGGCTTCGAACGTGGCGGCCTTGAAGTTTGATTTTACCAGTCCCAGCTCGGAGAATGGCTATTGCGGCTATGCGGCCATCAACGTGTTCGGCACCGTGAATCTCCCGCCGGCCGTGCCCGCCAAATTGAGCGGGACGCTGCAGGTGGGCCTGGCGGGTTTCATCTTATTCGGCGGCAGCCTGGTGACTGGCCGCAACTATACACTCCAAAGTACGACCAATCTCACCTCCGCTGCCTGGTCCACCGAGACCAATTGGGTGGCCACGCAAGCAACCGTTGCCCTGACCAATCCCATTGCCAACGCGCCGCAGAAATTTTACCGGCTCGTAGGCAATTAGGCCGGACATGAGCGCGGGTAAGAATCATTCGGCCGAGGCCGGACCGCCGTTGTCAGCGGCAAAACTGTCACCATAATTTTCAAACCAATACGATGAAATTGCCACGTCTTCAACTCGGTTTAACCGCGTTGTGCCTCGCCTTCACGGCTTCCGCTGCATCCACAGATCTGATGGAAAGCGGCTTCCAGAATCCGCCGGATACGGCCAAACCAAACACCTGGTGGCACTGGATGAACGGCAACATCACCAAGGCTGGCATTACTGCTGACCTCGAGGCGATGAAGCAGATTGGGCTGGGCGGCGCGACCATTGTGAATGTGGATTGCAGCATCCCCCGGGGCAACGTGCCGTTCATGAGCCCGGAATGGCGGGAGGATTTTAAATTTGCCATATCGGAGGCAGACCGGCTGGGCTTCAAGCTGTGCGTGGAAAATTGTGCCGGCTGGTCCAGCAGCGGCGGTCCGTGGATCACGGCGACCAACGCCATGCAAAAGGTCACCAGCAGCGAAGTGAGCGTGACCGGTCCCGTGAATTATTCCGCCCATCTGCCGCAGCCGCCCACCAATCTGGGTTTTTATCGCGACATCGCGGTGCTGGCATTTCCGACGCCCGCCAAGCCATTGACCATTGATAATATTGCGGCCAAAGCCGGTTTCTCGGGTGACGCCGTGCTATCAGCTGCCAACGCTGATGTCTCGGCGACCGGGGCGGTGCCGCTTCAGGATGTGGTGGATCTCACCGACAAAATGTCGCCTGATGGCAACTTGAACTGGCAGGCACCGGCGGGCCAATGGACGATTCTGCGGGTGGGCTACACGCCGATCGGGGTGAATAACCATCCCGCGCCCACGGAAGGCCTGGGGCTTGAATGCGACAAGCTGAGCAAAACGGCATTGGATGCGCATTGGGCCGGTTTCATGCAAAAGGTGCTGGATGACATCGGGCCGCTCGCCGGCCGCGCGCTCAACAATTCGCTGATCGACAGCTACGAGGTCGGTGGCCAGAACTGGACGGCTGATTTCCGGGCGGAATTTCAAAAGCGCCGCGGCTATGACCTCGTGAAATATTTGCCGGCTTTCACCGGCCGCGTGGTGGCCAGCCCGGCTATCAGCGAACGTTTTCTCTGGGACATCCGCCGCACGATTGCCGATTTGTTCGCCGATAATTATTTCGGTCATTTCACGGAACTCTGTCACCAGCACGGTTTGCAAAGTGCGGTGGAACCTTACACCGGGCCGTTTGAATCGCTGCAATCCGGTGCGCCGGCCGATATCGTCATGGGCGAGTTTTGGAGCGGCAGCCAGGGCGAGACTTCCATCAAGCTCGCCGCGTCGGTGGCGCATATTTATGGCAAGACCGTGGTAGGCGCCGAATCATTTACCGCCGCCCCGGGAGCGAGCACGGGCCGGTGGCTCGAATATCCTTACTCCCTCAAAACGCTCGGTGATTTGATGTTTTGCCAGGGCTTGAACCGTTATTACTTCCATCGTTACGCCATGCAGCCATGGACGAACCGTTGGCCGGGCATGACGATGGGCGAGTACGGTTTTCACTTTGAACGCACGGAAACGTGGTGGACACAGGGGAAAGCCTGGATTGATTACATTTCGCGCTGTGAATTTTTGCTTCAGCAGGGTCGGGCCGTAGCCGACGCCGCTTATTTTACCGGCGAAAGCGCACCCGTGGAAATGCGCGGCAACAACCCCGCGATGCCTGCCGGTTACGACTACGATGCGGTGAATGCCGATGTGCTGCTGCATCATGCGTCCGTGCAGAACGGTCGCCTCACGCTGGACGGTGGCGCGAGTTATGCCGCCCTGATCCTGTCCCCGGAAGATTCCAATATGACCCCGCCCGTCCTGGCGCGTATTCTGGAATTGGCACGCGACGGGGCGACCATTGTTGGCCCCCGGCCCCAACATTCGCCGAGTCTCGCGGGTTATCCCGATTGTGACGCCCAGGTGCAAAAGCTGACGGACGATCTGTGGGGTGCCTGCGACGGCACCACCGTTTTGCAAAGTGCCTGCGGGAAGGGGCGGGTCATTTGGGGGCAGTCTCTGGCGGACGTCTTGGCGGCCCAATATCTCAGCCCGGATTTTTCCAGCAAAGGTGTGGATGGTCATGCCCGCCTGGCCTATGCGCACCGCATCGCCGGCCCGGCCGACATTTATTTTGTCTCCAACCAGCGGCGACAGTTTGATTCGGCGGATTGCACCTTTCGCGTCACCGGAAAAATCCCCGAGCTCTGGCATCCTGACACCGGCCTGATTGAAACCGCGCCCGTCTGGCATGAGGCTGGCGGACTTACGACTGTGCGGGTGAATTTTGATCCCGCCGACTCCGTGTTCGTCATTTTCCGTAACGCGGCTGCCAGCGCGGATCACCTTGTCGCTGCGAATGGCGACGACAGTCTGTCCGGCCGTAATCCGCACTGGCCGAAACTGGAAATCAAGCACGCCGTTTACACTGCCGTTGATGGGGCCGGTCAGATGGATGTCACCGCGAAGCTCGTCGAAATGGCCAGTGGCGGCCAGTTGGTGACGGATGCCAGCAACGGTTCCTTTGGCGGCGACCCGGCGAACATGCACGTCAAGGAACTGCGCGTGGAATACACGCTCGATGATCAGCCGCATCATGCCACGATTCCCGAAAATGAAACGCTCTCCCTGCCGTCGGAGGCCGCCCTCGGCCTGGCACCGAAATGGGAGACGAGTGTGACTGGCACCGGGTCCTCCGTGGTTAAATTGTGGGGCAACGGCCAGGTGGCTTTGCGCACGGCCGGTGGAACGATTTTGCACGCGACTGCGAGCGACCTGCCCGCGCCGACGGAAATCACCGGTTCGTGGCAGGTGAATTTTCCGCCAGACCGGGGCGCGCCGTCCGCCGTTACTTTGGACAAGCTGATTTCCTGGAGCGACCATACCACTCCCGGAGTACGCTACTTCTCCGGCACGGCCACGTATGAAAAAGAAATCGAAATTCCGGCCGACCGGTTGACCGCCGGGCGCGAACTCTGGCTCGATCTGGGGGCGGTGGATAATTTTGCGGAAGTTTCCTGCAACGGTCACGATTTCGGCGTGCTGTGGAAACCGCCTTTCCGCGTGAATCTCACCGGGGTGGCCAAACCGGGCGTGAATCATTTGACCGTCAAGGTAACCAACCTCTGGCCCAACCGATTGATCGGCGATGAACAGTTGCCGGCGGACAGTCAATGGGGCGGTCCGGGCACGTGGAATGGCAATCAACTCAACGCCTGGCCGCAGTGGTTGCTGGATGGTAAGCCCAGTCCAAACGGGCGGGTGACGTTCACCACGTGGCATCATTGGACGAAAGATGCACCATTGCTGCCGTCGGGCCTGCTGGGCCCAGTGCAGCTCCAAACCGCGGAAATAACCACCCTGCCTTGATCTCATGAAGCAATTATTCAGCCTGCCTTTGATCGCGCTGTTCGGCAGTGGACTTGCCGTCGCAGCCGCAGACGCGCAGCCGCCGATTGACCGGCAGGCCCTCGTGTCCCGCCACGATATTGATTGGCCCAGCCTCGCCGGGCAGATTCCCCTGGGCAACGGCAATTTTGCCTTCAATGCCGATGGCACCGGCCTGGAGACGGTCGGCGGCAATACGATGAGTCACTGGTGCTGGCACCGGTTTCCGTTGCCGCCGGGCGTGACGCCGGCGCAAATCCA
>CAIJGS010000195.1 GCA_903820285.1 uncultured Verrucomicrobia subdivision 3 bacterium
AAGGAGAGGGCTTTTTCCTGTTACACTGGTATTGAACTCGTCCACCAGTCCGACCAATCCAGCCGCTTGATTTACGATAAACGCGGCAACCTGTTCCCCCTCTCCTCGGGGGAGAGAGCTGGGGTGAGGGCGAGCGTCAGACCATTTTCTTCAGTGTTTCTGAAAATCATTCGTCCGCCCCCACAGCGCCGGCGCGCTGGCGATGCCGGTACGGCTGATGGCGCGCAGGGCGAGCGCATCGGTGCTCATATCGTCCAGCCGCAGATTCGACTGGCTGGCGGGGAAGATTTGCGTGGTCCAGCTGCCGTTCGTGCGCAGTTGCAGCAGCCACCAGTGGGCCGGTTCGCCCACCGCATTGTCCCAGCGGGCGCGCATGGAATTATTCCGAAGCGAGACAGAAAACTGCGGCGTAGCGGGTGCCTTGGCATTCAGCCAGGGCGAGGCCGGGATGAGCGCCGGTTCGCGGTACGCCGCCTGGGCCAGCGAAGCATCCAGCGTGGGGTTTTTCATCAACGCCGAGATGCTCCAATGCACATGGCCGGCATCGGGAAATTTCCGTGTCAGGCTGATTTCATTGAGAATTTCCGTGGCCGGCCAGCCTTCGCTGGCTTTGAGCGAGTTCAGCCCGGGCCAGACGTGGCGGTGCTGCACATTTTCGCTGTTCCACCAGCCCAGCAGCGCGCCAAAGCTTTGTCCTTTGGAACTGGTAGACCAGTAAAGCTGCGGCGCGAAATAATCGCACCAGCCCTCGCGCAGCCATTTGCGGGAGTCCGCATACAGTTCGGCGTAGGAATCAAAACCGGTGACCGTGGCGGGATATTTCGGCCGCCAGATGCCAAAGGGGCTGATGCCAAATTTCACCCAGGGCTTGG
This sequence comes from uncultured Verrucomicrobia subdivision 3 bacterium, assembly GCA_903820285.1. Classification (GTDB taxonomy): domain Bacteria; phylum Verrucomicrobiota; class Verrucomicrobiia; order Limisphaerales; family UBA11358; genus UBA11358. The sequence continues at coordinate 873 of CAIJGS010000195.1, forward strand.
CCGCCTTGATGTCGTGGTAGATCTGCTCCATGAAGAGATCCACGTTGTGGCGACGCCAGTCGTCGCGGGAAAAATTCGGCGTCCCGTATTTCCGCCAGGTGCCGTTGTCCGGAAAATCAATGTCCTGCCCGGCGGAGTTCTTCTCGTGATAGGGATAAAAATAATCGTCGAAGTGCACTCCGTCCACGTCGTAGCGCTTCACCACATCCATCACCACCTTGAGGGTATAGGCGCGCACCGCCGGATCGCCCGGGTCCAGCCACAGATATTTGCCGTAGCTGCGCACATATTCCGGATGCGTCTTGCTGATGTGATTGGCCGAGATCGGCGACACGGCCTGAAAATGATGCGCCCGGAACGGATTAAACCACGCGTGCAATTCCAATCCGCGCTTGTGGGCCTCGGTCACGGCAAAGGCAAGGGGATCGTAATATGGCCACGGCGCCCGCCCCATCGCGCCCGTGAGATATTCCGACCACGGTTCCAGATCCGACTGGTACAGCGCATCGCACGCCGGGCGGACCTGAAAAATGACGGCGTTCAACTTTAGCGCCACGGCGCGGTCGAGAATGGCCGTCAGTTCGGCCTTCTGCTGGGACGTGGTCAGGCCGGGTTTGGAAGGCCAGGAAGAATTGCCCACCGTGGCGATCCACGCGGCACGGAACTCCCGGGGCGGTGCCGGTGGCAGGCTCGGGCCCGCCGCCAATGCGGCTGCTGCCGGACGGTTCCACACCGCCAGCAAACAGAAAATCCAGAGAAAACGTCGCATTGCTATCCTTAAACCAATTATTAAGCGCAGGTGCCGGCAACTTGGCAACGCTTTTCCACCGGGAACGGCAAAGCATGGGGCGCAATCACCCCTCCCATATCAGAGCAAATTGGCCATTGGCAATTGCCAATGGTAAATGCCCCTCCCGGTGCGCCACGTGTGCCATAAAAGTCAGCCTTGCCCGTTTTAACTGTGTCATTATGGCGCAGATGGCACACTTTGGGTGGGGCGTTTTCCTGGAATATCTCAATATTGCCCTTATTTTCCGCAGTTTTCCGTTTCCGGCCCGACTGGCACTGTTCCTGCAATAGATAGGTCAGGTAATAAACATTTAAAAATACGATTTTATGGCAAAAGTTTTAGGTATTGATTTGGGCACGACGAATTCCTGTATGGCGGTGATGGAAGGCGGCGAACCCCTCGTTCTCGAAAATTCCGAAGGCAAGCGCACCACGCCGTCCGTGGTCGCCTTCACCAAAACGGGCGAACGCATCGTCGGCGACGCCGCGAAGCGCCAGGCCGTCACCAACCCGCGCAACACCATTTACTCCGTCAAGCGTTTCATGGGCCGCAAGTTCGATGAAATCGGCGAAGAGATCAAGCGCGTCCCCTACAAGGTCGTGCGCGCCTCGAATGGCGACGCCGCCATCGAAGTGGACATCGAAGGCAAGCCCAAGCAGTTCTCGCCCCCCGAAATTTCCGCGATGATTCTCGCCAAGCTCAAGGCCGATGCCGAAACCCGCCTGGGCGAAACCATCACGCAGGCCGTCATCACCGTGCCCGCGTATTTCAACGATTCGCAGCGCCAAGCCACCAAGGATGCCGGCCGCATCGCCGGTCTCGAAGTCCTGCGCATCATCAATGAGCCCACCGCCGCTTCCCTCGCCTACGGTCTGGACAAGAAGAAAGACGAGAAGATCGCCGTGTACGACCTCGGCGGCGGCACGTTCGATATCTCCGTGCTCGAAATCGGCGACGGCGTGTTCGAAGTGAAGGCCACCAACGGC
>CAIJGS010000196.1 GCA_903820285.1 uncultured Verrucomicrobia subdivision 3 bacterium
CCCTGAAGCAACCAAGGAGAATACACATCAAAAAATCTCTGACAATGGATCCAAAGCATTATTCCGCTTTTGGTCGCACAAACCTGTCCGGTTTTGTTCGCACCACGACAGTCAATTCGTATGGCCCGAATGCTGCAAAAACTCACCAGTCACCCTGTTTTACCCAGCAAGCGCGCCAATTACTGGGACGGTGTATTCGTTAATGGAATGGTACGATAATAGCCAGCGCGGCTGCCGGCGGCATTCGGATCCACAAAATTGATCGATCCTTGGAAAACCTGGTTCGTGCACACCGGTGTCCAGTTCAACAGGTTCGTCGAGTTCTCGACAATAAACCACGCGCCATCCGGGCCGCTGGCATTCACGTGGAAGCTGCCATCCGGCACGGCCCACGGCAGCGGTCGCGGCCAGGTATACACAATCAGCCCGGCCGCGCGGCTGGGCTGGCCCACCACATAATCCGCCGGCGAGTTGCTGGAAGCGGTCAAGGTAAGCACCACGGTGCGGGGCACGCTGGAAGTGCCGGTATCCACCGGCACCACGGGAATCAACCCATATCCCGCGCCGGCCGGAATGGTGACGAACCCCGGCAGCTGGGCATAATTAACACCGTTGCTGGCCGTGCCGCCAATGGCATAGTTCACATTGATGGCGGCGGCCGCATTGCCCATGCGGCGGACGGTGAACAGACCGTTCTTCGGCCCCCAATTGGTGAAATACTGCCAGTGGGCAGGCGGCCAGTTCGTCCAGGCCGGCGTGGCATTGGTGATGCCCGGCCAGATGCACGGCACATTGGTGCTCATGACTGCAATCGGATCCGTCGCCACAATGCTCACCATATCCGTGGGATTGGTGCTGTTGGTGGTGCTGATAATGGTTATGTTCACCGGCGCGGAGGTGTGCGCCTCGCTGGGCAGCACCGGCGAGGAAAAACCGCGCGCCACGGCCGTCAGGGCATACGAACCGGCGGGCGCATTGGTCCACACGAAGCAATACATTGAACCCAGCCGGGTGAGCAGGTTGAAGCTCACAAAATTGGCGTAAGCGACCGGCCGGTTGGTGGAACCCAGATTATTGCCCACGCCCAGCTTCGTGGCGCCCGCATAAAATTCCAGATTGGTATAACGAAGGTCTGACCGAATGTAGGCGAAGATGGGAATATCCACCGGCGCATGATAAACCGCATGGTTCGGCGGACTGGTGATGCGCACCTCCGGCCCGAACACCGGATCAATTGGATTATAGAACTGGGCAAATCCCACCGATGCAAGAAACGTGACCGCCAAGACAAAGCACCACTGGCAGTTAAAGGAGGAAACCAAACCTAGCTTTTTCATAACCAAAACCCTTTCAAAAAAGGCGTCTTTTTCAGTGATTATATCATAATCTACCTTAATACATCCAGCCACGTCAACAAGAAACAGGCTGAGACCGCCGCTGCTCTTTAGTTAACAACGCAGACCCTTCCCCGCCAGCCTTTTGTGGCGAATTTCTATCCAAACGTACCGGCTTTCGCTAGATTTTCCCGCGTGAACGAACTAAGTGTTGTGTTTGCCGCCGTCCTGCCGGTCATGACCATCATGGTCATCGGCTTCTGGGTGCGCCGGCTCGGCTGGCTGACGGCGGAGGCCGATCAAAGCCTCCTCCGCCTGTGCGTAAACCTGCTCCTCCCCGCGCTCATCTTTGAATCCGTGCTCGGCAACCCCGCCCTGCACCGCCCGGAAAATCTCCTCCTGCCGCCGCTGGTGGCCATCGTCACCGTGCTGGCCGGCATTGGCATCGCCGGACTGGCCAGCCGGTTTGCCGGACTCGACAGCCCCGCCGCCCGCCGCACCTTTGCCCTCACCACCGGCCTGCAAAACTACGGCTACATTCCCCTGCCCCTCTGCCAGATGCTGTTCGATCCCGGCACCGTCGGCGTGCTGCTCGTCCATAATGTGGGCGTGGAATTGACCCTCTGGACTGTCGGCATCCGGGTCTTAAGCGGACGCCAAGGCCGTCCGCAGCTTGGCCAGATTTTCAGCCCGCCCCTGGTGGTACTATTGCTTGCCCTGCTGCTGAATCTGATTCCCGTCAACGCCGTGCCCGCCCATGTATTGGACACCAGCCGGGTAATGATGACCGCCGTCCACTGGCTCGGTCAATGCGCCATCCCGCTGGCGCTGCTCATGATCGGCGCCATGATTGCCGATCATCTGTCCGAACTGCACGGCGGCCGGCTGGCCAGAGTCATTACCACCGCCATGGCCGTGCGGTTGCTGATCATGCCCATCCTCTTCCTGCTGCTGGCCCGCTACCTGCCCTGCTCGGTGGAATTGAAACGCGTCATCGTGGTGCAGGCCGCCATGGCCTCCGCCGTGCTGCCCGTCGTCCTCGCCAAACATTACGGCGGCGACACCCGCACCGCCCTGCAAGTCATCCTCGGCACCTCCGCCGCCGGCCTGATCACCATTCCCCTGTGGATTCGGTTGGGCGGGAAAATCGTCGGCCTCTGGTAAACTTTGCAGATGGCATCATTCGCCTGATGATGGTTTGAATTCAAAAAAGGGGGATTTCCATTGGTGAAAAAAGAAAGAGGCCGGACACTACTCCGGCCTCTTTTTAACAAGCGCTTAAACTCTTTGTTGCGGGTTACTGCCAGCAACAAGATCAATATATACCACCCCGGTTTTTCCGCATGTCACCATAACTGGGTACACGGAGTAAAAAATGTCCCCAGCCCTCACACACCTTGATAGCTCGTGATAAACAGGCAAAAATTATTTACATCACGCCCGGAGAAATTTACCGTACGGCA
>CAIJGS010000197.1 GCA_903820285.1 uncultured Verrucomicrobia subdivision 3 bacterium
CGCTTGTTTTAGCGGGAACTGGCGACGCCGCGGTGTGGGCGCGGGTTGTCCGGTTCCGTTGGTTTCCAAACGGGCCGTCAGGCTGGCGGTGGGTAAGCCCCGTTCAGGGATCGTGGCGGTTAGATTGGCGGTGCTCATAATATTTCAGAGTGGCAGGTTTACCAAGGGAGGCGTTGGCCCAGATGGAAGAAGCCGCCGGTCGGACCATTGGCCGGCAGGGTGGCGAGTTGGGCGCTGGTTTTACCGCCTTCACTCACTTCCATGGGGGCGTTGGGGCCGCCCAACTCGGTCTTCACCCAGCCCGGGTGAGCTGAGTTCACCTTGATATTGGTATCGCGCAGTTCGTGGGCGAGGTGAATGGTGAACACATTTAGCGCCGCTTTGGAGGCATCATACGCCAGTGTTTTCATGTGATAAATGGGCGAGGCGGGATCGGCATGCAAGGTGAGCGAGCCGAGAATGCTCGATAGATTGACGATGCGTCCGGCCGGGGATTTGCGAATGAGCGGGAGCAGTGTCTGGGTGAGTGCCACCGGCGCGAAAAAGTTGATATCAAAGGTCTGCTTCAGGATTTCGGGGGAGGCTGTGCTGGTATGGTTGACGGGCGTATCCCCGTTGAACGCACTTTCCGGCTTGTAAAGGAACCCGGCGTTGTTGACCAGAATATCGAGCCGGCCATGGTGCTGATCAAAGTAGGCGTAGGCGGCCTGATGATCTTCGGGTTTGAGGACATCGAAGCGAATGGCGGCTGCCGAAATGCCCTTTTCCTGTAAGCGCCCGGCGGCGGCCTCGCCGCTGGCCAGATCGCGCGCGCCGAGCACAACGTGTACCCCTTGCTCGCCGAGTTCGCGGGCGGTTTCGAATCCCAATCCACGATTGCCCCCCGTAATAAATGCGGTTTTATTGTTTGTTTTCATATGTTTAAGCGTGTTTTCTGTTTATTTTTAGGTTGACTAAATTGCAAATACCAACCAGTTGGTATGTTTTGTAATTAAATGAATGTATAATACTTATAATGAACGATTAATGCAATTTACGTGAAATGGATTTAGTTGAGCGAATGGTTCGCTATCGGAGGAACGATCGATGTCGTTGGCGTGGCACTCTGGCTGAACAGCGCGGCTAGGAGGCGGCCAAATTGGTCGAAATTTTCCCCTATCACTGTATTGTTATCCGTAGTCTTGGCCATGAGGACCGAGCCTTGATACGTGGCCACGAACAGGATTGCCAAGCCCTTGGGATCGAAATCCGCCTTAGGTGCATAGTGTGCCTTGGCGGCGGCCAGATCCTTTTCAAAATCCTGCGCCAGATGTAGAAATGAATCCTGGCAGGCCGCGCGTAATTCGGGATTGGTGAAGGCCATCTCTTGGGCAAACATACCCACCAAGCAGCCGCCGGTGACTTGCACGGACTCCAGCAGTTCTTTTTTGATGAAATTTAACCGGCCGTAAATGCGATCCAATGGATCTGCCAGTTTCCGGAAAGGGGCCTGTTCGAATGCCAGCCGCCGGGCTTCCCGAAAGCGGTCAACGGCGGCCTTGGCAATATCCTGCTTACTCTGGAAGTAATGAAAAAAGCCGCCCTTGGTCACGCCCGCCACCCCGCAGATATCATCCACTGTGGTCGCATTAAAACCTTTGGATCGCATCAACTTGACGCTGGCATCCAAAAGCTTTCGCTTGGTATCGGACGATTCTGCCGTGGCTGCTTTATTTGTCATACAAACTGGTTGGTATGTTGCCATGGGAGGTGAATCCTGTCAAGGGGGTTTTGCGAAAATATCGATTTGGACTGGAACTAAAGCAACGACGTTTGACGCGCTGGCGCAACGCTAATTCGGCAGCACTGTTCAAAATTATATAGACCGATATGACTATGAGCCTCTCAATAACCCTGCTAGGATCAAACCATGAGGAAAAAGCTTTAGAAATCTGACTTATGCCGATTTTGCTGAAAGTTGAATGGGTGGGGCATGCCGACGCGGTGGACGGCAGCCGGCGCGTGGTTTTTATCGGTGGCAACTGGGCTGGCTCCCGCTGGCGTCACACCTCGGAAAATGCTGTGCTCTACATCGATGGCAAGTCCTTTTCCTACTACATCCAAAATGGCGGACGGCCCATGAACGTCATCGTGGTTACCAATGGCAATGGGGCGAAACATCTGGCAACCCGTGAAGACACCGTCCTGCTCCAACATCTGCTGGACATGCCGGAACCGCCGGTGCTGGCGGCCTGACGGCATGCATTCGGTGCAGTAACTTCTTTCGGCAAAGGTTGTTTGGGCGCGGCTGCGTCCAAGCTGCCATTTTCAAACAATTTGTAACGGTTGGGATATTGGTGGCGTCTGGAATCACGACCCGATTATTCCAAACTTTTATGAGATCTCCGAAGCTGGCCGCGCTGGCGTTGATTATTTTCCTGCCCGGAATCCTGTGTGCCGCATCTGATGCTCCGGTTACCGTGGTGGCTACGGACGACACTTTCACTCTCGCCAACGGTATCGTCACTGCGAACATCTCGCGACATTCCGGCAATCTGACATCGTTGGTATATCAGGGACATCAAATGCTGCAGGAAGGCAATCGCCAGGCGGGGTATTGGTCGCATAACGCCGCCCGCGGCCGACAGGAAACGGGCATTACCATTGATCCCAAAGTCAACGATGGTGCCCGCGCCGAAATTTCCATCAAGGGCATATCCGACGGCGGCCAGATGGGTAGCGGCCCCGGCGGCAGCGTGGTTGCGGATATTGAAATTCGTTACGCCCTCGGGCGCGGTGATGCCGGCATTTACACCTACTCAATTTTTTCTCATCCGACGAATTATCCCGCCACCTCCGTGGGGGAGGCCCGCTTTTGCGTGAAGCTCAATGAAATGCTGGACTGGATGACCGTGGATGCCCATCGCAACCTGAAGATGATCTCCACCGCCGATTGGAATCACGGCACGCCGATGAACATGAAGGAAGCGCGCCGCATGAACACCGGTATTTATCAGGGACAGGTGGAACACAAATACGATTACTCCGCGAATCAGTTTGATGTCCGGGCGTGGGGTTGGTCCAGCACCACCGAACATGTCGGCCTGTGGTTCGTGAATCCTTCGGTAGAATATCTCAGCGGCGGCCCCACGAAATTTGAACTCTCCTCGCATCGCGATGCCACTTTTACGACGAGTCTCACCGCCGCCGCGCCGCCGACGCTGCTGAATTACTGGCGCGGCAGTCACTACGGCGGCAGTTTGTGCAACGTGGGGCAGGGCGAGGCCTGGACCAAAGTCATCGGACCGTTTCTGATTTATTGCAACACTGGTTCCACACCTGATGCCATGTGGCACGACGCTTTGGCAAAGGCTGGAACCGAAGCCAACGCGTGGCCGTTTGAATGGGTGGCGGGCGTGGATTATCCGCACAAAAGCGAACGCGCCACCGTCTCCGGCCGAATTGTGCTGAACGACCCGCTGATGCCGGCGCTCCAGATGTCCAATGTGTTCGTTGGCCTGTCCGCACCTGACTACGCCCCGCCGGCCAATCCGCGCGGGCGCGGAGCCTTTGGCGGCGGTTTTGGTCCCGCCGGCGGCGGCGAGGATGAAACCAATTATTTGCGGGACATCACCGCCAATACCAATGGCGAGACGGGAATGGCGATGAATCCAACGAACCGGCCGGCCTATGGCAGTTATGGCAACATGGCGGGTGGCACTGGCACGAATCAGTTTGGCCGTCGCCGTTTTGGGACGCGGGGCGGACGTGGTGGCGGCGGTGGCGGATTGCCGCGCATTGTGGAATGGCAGAACGACGCGAAGAATTATGAATTCTGGGTGCGCGCGGATGCCCAGGGAAATTTCAGCATACCCAACGTTCGGCCCGGCCATTACACGCTCCACGCGATTGCCGATGGCGTGCTCGGCGATTTCTCCCAGACCAACGTGACCGTTGGCAGCGGGAGCGAGCTGAATCTCGGCACGGTAAACTGGCAGCCGGTGCGTTATGGCCGGCAACTTTGGGACGTGGGTATTCCGAACCGCAATGCCTCCGAGTTCCTAAAGGGCGACGACTATTTCCACTGGGGCTGGTATCTGGAATATCCGAAGTTATTTCCGAACGACGTGAACTTCACGATCGGTCAAAGTGATTTTCACAAGGACTGGTTTCTCGAGCAGGTACCGCATAATGAGAATCCCGACAATACCACCGGCAGCGGTCAGGGCCGCAGCACCACTTGGTCCATTAACTTCAATCTGCCGGCGGCTGTACGTGGCAAGGCAACACTGCGCCTGGCGATCTGCGGCATTGGTTCGCGGAACCTGGCAGTTACCCTCAACGACCAGTCCATCGGCCGGGTCAATGGACTTATTTACAACGCCACCATCAATCGCGACGGCATTGGCGGCTATTGGGGGGAACACGATCTGACCTTTGACGCCACCCTCATGAAAGCCGGTCCGAACGTGTTGAAACTCACCGTCCCCGCCGGCGGACTAATGAACGGAATCATGTATGATTACCTGCGGCTGGAGTTGGATGAGAATACCAGCGCGACGAAATAGCCCGCAGGTATGAAAAAGGCGGCTGCCGTTGAAGCAGCCGCCATAGTGGTAAGATTAGCGGCCCGTGTCATCCTCCGTTTGGAGAGCGCCACGGGCCGTTTGAATTTTACGCCGTCACCAGAATCTGTTCCTCGTCGTCCATATCCGGTTGCTCGCGTTTTTCAATATTCACGCGCAGCTTGTGGAGCGCCTCTTCCTGAATCTGGCGCACCCGTTCCCGGGTGACCTCGAAATACTCGCCGATTTCTTCGAGCGTTCGCTGGTTGCCATCCTCCAGGCCAAACCGCAGCGAAAGGATTTTGGTTTCCCGTTCGCTCAGGGTGGCGAGTGCGGCGCGAACCATGCCATTGTCGTTTTCTTTCAGGATCCGGGCAAACGGTGCTTCGGCATTGCTGTCGGCAATCGTCTCGGAAAGACTTTTGCTTTCCTCAACTTCCAATGGCGCGTCCAGTGAAACGGGGGAGCGCGACGCATCGCGGTATTGCTGGATGCGGCGGGGATTCAGGCCCAGATGATCAGCCACTTCCTCGTCGGTCGGTTCGCGGTCAAACACTTCCCGCAGCTTCACCTCCGCGCGGCGGATGTGGGTGACCTTGTCCACGACATGCACCGGCAGCCGGATGGTCTTGGACTGGTTCGCCAGCGCGCGTTTCACCGCCTGCTTGATCCACCAGGAGGCGTAGGTGGAGAGCTTCGCCCCGTGCTTGGGATCAAAACGTTCCACGCCCTTCATCAAACCGATGTTCCCCTCGTTGATCAGGTCGAGCAGCGGCAGGCCGAGACCTTCATAATCGCGCGCAATCTTTACCACCAGCCGCAGGTTGGCGGTGATCATCAGTTCGCGGGCCTGCTTATCGCCGCGTTTGATGCGTTTGGCCAGGGCGACTTCCTCCTCGGCCGTCAGCAGTTTCACCTGGCCGATCTCATTGAGATAGAGCTGGAGGGTGTCACCTTGCCGGTAGTCCCGGGTAACCGGCGCGGCCGGTTCGGTCTTGATGACGGGCGCTGCAATTTCAAAATCCGGTGCCGGGGCCACCGATTTTGCCTTGGTGCGGGATGGCTTTTTCATTTTTATTTGTGATTTGCGGGTTGAGATTGAGTCGGTGATGCTGCGGCCACAAGTTGCTGTTGCGTCCAGCCGCCGCCCAGAGCCTTCACAAGTTGCACACTGGCAACGAGCCGCCGGCCGGCGAGTTGCGCGTTGGCGCGTTCGTTCGTGAGGGCTTCGCGATTGGCGTCCACCACCTCGATATATGAGACAATGCCGGCGCGATAACGTTCAGTCGCCAGTTCGGCCGCGCGCCGGGCGTTGACCACGGCCCGGGTCTGGGCAGTGGACTGGTCGGCGAGGTGACGAATGTCCGACAGACTGTTCTCCACTTCACCAAACGCCACCAGCACCTGCTGCCGGTAAAGACTCGCGGTTTCGGCGAAGGCGGATTGGGTGCGCTGATAGTTGGCACGGTTACGTCCACCTGCAAAAATGGGCAGGGACAGGCTCGGACCGAGTGACCACGTGTGACTGCTCCAGTTGAACAGTGAATCCACATCGCCGCTCAGATAACCGCCGGAACCGGTGAGGCTCAGCACCGGAAAGAATGCGGCTTTGGCCACGCCAATCTTGGCATTGGCAGAGGCGAGCTGCCGTTCGGCTGCCGCCACATCCGGCCGGCGTTCCAGCAAATCCGAGGGCAGGCCGGCGGGAATTTCCGGCGGTGCCGGATTCCAGTTCGGTGCGGTCAACGCGGCCAGTTTGTAGCTGGCCGGATTTTCGCCCACGAGAATGGCGATGGCATTTTCCAACTGGTCGCGTTGCTGGGCGAGCGCGGCCTGATCGGCTTCGGTGGTGGCCAGTTCGGTTTCGGCCTGGGCGACTTCGAGGTCGCTGCCGATTCCGCCGTCAAAGCGGCTGCGCACCAGTTTCACCTGTTCGTGGCGCAAGTCCACGGTGGCGGACACGGTGGCGATTTCGGCATCGAGCGAGCGGAGCGCAAAGTAGTTCTGCGCGACGTCGGATTCCAGCGTAAGCAATATATTATTGAACGTGGCGAGTTGTGCCTGGGCATCCGCCCGTGAACTTTCAAAACCCCGGCGCACACGGCCCCAGAGATCAATTTCATAGCTTAGGTCCAGCGGTGTGCTAAACGTGTTTGCCGTCACATTGCCGAAGCTCGGCGTCTGGTTCGGCGAATAGCGTTGCCGCGTGTAGGACGGATCAAAACTGACACTCGGCAGCAACGCGCCCCGGGCCACGCGGGCCACGGCGCGGGATTGATCCACGCGAGCCACCGCCGCTTGGAGAGCCTGATTAGATTGCAAGGCCTGTCCCTCCAGCGCATTCAATCCTGGATCACCGTAAATCTCCCACCAGTTGCCTTTGGCGACGGTGTCCAGTGGTTGACCTTCCTTCCAATTGCCTAGGCTGGCGTCTTTATACGCGGCCGGGATGACGTTGGTCGGCGCATGATAATCCGGTCCCACGGTCAGCACGCCGGCGCGGGTGGTGGACAGGCCCAGCAGCAGGGCCACGGTAATCAAACCAATCACGGCGCCCGAACTGCCTTGCGGTAGCGCTTTGGTATCGGTCGCCGGCTTCTTCTTGAGGCCCAGTTTCATGAGCGTCACATAAAACACCGGCGTGAGGAACAGCCCGAACAGCGTCACCCCAATCATGCCGGAGAAGACGGCGATCCCCATGGCCTGACGCATTTCGGCACCGGCACCCTTGGACACCACCAGCGGAAACACACCGGCGATGAAGGCGATGGAGGTCATGAGAATGGGTCGCAACCGCAGGCGGCAGGCTTCGATGGCCGCCGCCGTCGGCGTCATGCCTTCGTCCTGTTTGATCTTCGCAAATTCCACGATCAGGATGGCATTCTTGCACGCGAGGCCGACGAGTACTATCAGCCCGATCTGCGTGAAGATATTGTTATCACTATGCTTGAGCCACACGCCGGCGATGGCAAACAACAGGCACATGGGCACGATCAGGATGATGGCCAGCGGCAGGCGGAAACTTTCATACAGCGCCGCCAGCACGAGAAACACGAGCAACAGACAGAGCGGTCCCACGTATACTGCCGTGTTACCGGCGAGGATGCGCTGATAGGTGAGCTCGGTCCATTCGGCGGACATGCCGCGCGGCAGATTGTCTTGCACCAGCTTGCTCATGGAGGCCTCGGCTTGACCGGAACTAAATCCCGGGGCGGGACCGCCATTGATTTCGGCGGCGGGGTAGCCGTTGTAGCGCATCACGCGGGCCGGGCCGTGGGTTTCGGTGACCTTCACCACGGCGCCGAGGGGAACCATTTCGCCCTTGTCGTTGCGGGTTTTCAGCCGGGTGATGTCCTCCGCATGGGCGCGGAACGGCGCATCCGCCTGGGCAATCACCTCGTAGGTGCGACCGAATCGATTAAAGTCGTTCACATAGAGCGAGCCGAGATAAATCTGCAGCGTCTCAAACAGGTTTTGCAGTGGCACACCCTGCGTCTTGGCTTTCACGCGATCCACGGCGGCATCCAGCTGTGGCACATTGACGGTGAAGGTGGAGAACATGCCGGCCAGGCCGAGCTTCGGGTCCATATATCCCTTGCCGATGACGCCCTGCACGTTTTGATAGAGCGCGTCATAACCCAAATCCGCGCGGTCTTCCACGTAGAGTTTGAATCCACCAATCGTACCCAGGCCCATCACGGCGGGCGGCGGCACGGTGAGCACATACGCGTCCTGGATGGCGGAGAGTTTCTGGTTAAGCGCGGCGGCAACGGCCGGTCCGCTCAGATCGGGCGTGGTGCGTTCTTCAAACGGTTTCAGCGTGAAGAACACAATGCCCGCGTCCGGCGCAACGCTGAAGCCGCTGATGCTCAGGCCGGGAAACGCCACGGCCGCTTCCACGCCGGGCTGCTTCAGGCCGATGTCCGACATCCGGCGGATCACCGCCTCGGTGCGGTCGAGCGATGAGCCATCGGGCAACTGCGCGAAGGCCACGAGGTATTGTTTGTCCTGCGTCGGCACGAAGCCGGTGGGTACCTTGTTGAAACTCCAGCCGGTCAGGACGACCAGTCCGACATATAGCGCCAGCGCGATGAAACTCTTGCGAAGGACGCCGGAGACGCCGCCGGAATATTTTTCACCAGCCCACGCAAACACGCGGTTGAAGGGATTAAAGAACCAGCCAAAGCCCGCGTCCATCGCCTTGGTCAGCCAGTCTTTCGGCGCGTGATGATCCTTGAGGAGCACGGCGCAGAGGGCAGGGGAGAGCGTCAGCGAATTGAACGCCGAGATGAGCGTCGAAATCGCGATGGTGATCGCGAACTGCTTGTAGAACTGGCCGGTGAGGCCGCTGATGAACGCCGTGGGAATAAACACCGCGCACAGCACCAGGGCGGTGGCCACGATCGGGCCGGTCACTTCCTTCATGGCCTGCCGGGCGGCATCCGTGGAGGAAAGCCCGCGCGCAATATTACGTTCCACGTTTTCGACGACCACGAAGGCGTCGTCCACGACAAAGCCGATGGCCAGCACGAGGCCGAACAGGGAGAGGGCGTTGATGCTAAAGCCCACCCAGAGCATCACGCTAAACGTGCCGATGAGCGACACCGGCACCGCCGCCAACGGGATGATGGCCGCGCGCCACGTTTGCAGGAAAACGATCACCACGATCACGACGAGCAGGATGGCTTCCAACAGCGTGTGCACCACGGCTTCAATGGAATGCCGCACGAACACCGTGGGATCGTACACCACGGAATAATCAATGCCCTCGGGAAAATTCTTTTTCAATTCCTCCATGGTCTTGCGGACATTCTTGGACAGCTCCAGCGCGTTGGCACCGGGCATCTGGAAGATCGGCAGGGCCACGGCGGTCTTGTTGTTGAGCAAGGAATGCAGGCCATAGCTGCCCGCGCCCAGTTCAATGCGGGCGACGTCTTTGAGCAGCGTTTTTTCGCCATTGGCACCGGTCTTGACGATGATGTTGCCAAATTCTTCCTCGGAGACGAGGCGGCCTTTGACGTTCACCTGCAATTCAAAGTTCACCGGGTCGCCCACGGGCTGCTGGCCGATTACGCCGCCGGCCACCTGGACGTTCTGTTCGCGCACGGCGTTGACGACATCGCTGGCGGTGAGATTTCGCGCGGCGAGCTTGGATGGATTCAGCCACAGGCGCATGGCGTAATCGCCGGAGCCGAAGACTTCGACGTCACCGGCGCCGGGGATGCGCGCCAGCACATCCTTCACCTGCAAGGTGGCGTAGTTGCGCAGGTAGATTTTGTCATAGCGCCCATTCGGGGAATACAAGTGAACCACCATCGTGAGGTCAGGCGATTGCTTGGTGGTGGTCACGCCCAGGTTGCGGACTTCCTCGGGCAGCTTGGGCAGGGACTGGGAAACCCGGTTCTGCACCTGCACCTGCGCCTTGTCGATGTCTGTACCCAGGGCGAACGTGACCGTTAGCGTCATCACGCCGTCGCCGGTGGCCTGGGAGAACATGTAGAGGGAGCCTTCCACGCCGTTGATGGCCTGTTCGAGCGGGGAGGCCACGGTTTCGGCAATGGTTTTGGGCGTGGCACCCGGGTACGTGGCTTTCACCACGATGGTGGGCGGCACCACTTCCGGATATTCGGCGATGGGCAGCCGGAACATCGCGATGAGCCCCATCACGAAGATCGCGATGGATAGCACACCGGCGAAGATCGGTCGCTTAATGAAGAAACTGGAAAAATTCATAGTGGCGGTTGGCTAAGGTTTGGCCTGATGATTACTTTAACGCGGTTTGCACCGCAGAGGTCTCATCCTGCGGCGTCACGGGCATGCCGGGGCGCACCCGGGAGAGACCGTTCACCACGATTTTTTCGCCGACGGTCAGGCCGGAGCGCACAATGCGTTTGCCGTCAATCACCGGGCCAAGTTCCACCGGCCGGTATTGGACGGTGTTCGTGGCGGTGAGGGTGAGGACAAATTTCTGGGCCTGGTCCGTGCCAATGGCGCGTTCATCCACGAGCAGAGCCGGGTGATTTTCACTCAGCGGCAGGCGGATGCGTGCAAACAATCCGGGCACAATCATCCCGTCGGTGTTCGCAAACACGGCGCGCATCAGAATGCTGCCGGTGTCCGGGTTGAGGCGGTTGTCGAACGATTCGATATAGCCCTGGTGCGGATAATCTTTTTCATCCGCGAGTTGCAATGCCACCGGCACACGTCCGCCGTTGTCATCCCCGAGCTTCTTGGCCTGCACGAGTTGGTTGAATTTCAGCAGGGTATCCTCGTCAATGTCGGCAATGACATAGACCGGATCCACAGACACTACCGTGGTGAGTAGCGAGGCATTACCCGCGTTGCCACTAACGTAATTTCCTTCCGTGAGCAGGGCGCGGCTGACGCGGCCGTCAATTGGGGCGCGAACGACGGTGTATTCGAGATCCAGTTTGGCGGAATCGAGCATGGCCTTGGCTTCTTCGTAATGCGCCTTGCGGGCATCGGCTTCCTCGGTGGAGATGGCGTTGCCTTTCAGCAGCACAGCGGTGCGCCCAGATTCGCTCTTGGCCTGGTCATACTCGGCCTGCCGCTGGTCAAACACCGCCTGGTTCCAGCGCGGATCAATGGTGAACAGCACATCACCCTTTTTCACGAGCTGGCCGGATTGGAATTTCACTTCCTGGATGTAGCCGGAAACGCGCGGACGGATTTCGACGGATTGCACCGGTTCAACGCGGCCGGTGAACTCATTCCATTCCACAATATTCTTCAACTCCACGACCGCCACGGTGACGGCGGTGGGAGCCATCGCCTGGGGCGGCGCGCTCTTGGTGCAGCCGGCAGTCAGGATAATGGCCACGCCGGCCATCAGCGCCGGTCGGAAAAAATGCTTCAACTTGAATTTCGTACTCATGGGGCTAAAAGGTTCGGGGTTGCGTTAAGGGTGGTTCAGGCCGCCAGGGCGATAACGTCGTTTTTGGCGAACAGCGACTGCTGCTTTTTGTTCCAGGCGGCGGCGGCCAGGACCTTTTCTTCCGCCAGCGTGGGCAAAAATAGCGCCGGGAAGGGCGTGAATGCCGCCAGGGCATCCGCCTCATTCACGACCTGCTGCAATTGCCGGTCATTCAGCAGCGCGCCGTATTCCGCGGCCAGATTGCCGGTCACGACTTCTTTCAATTCCTGCAATTTGGCCAGGCACGCCGCCGAAAAGGGGCGGAGACCGCTGGTGGCCGGGGCACAGACTTCGTTATTCACTCTTTCATGCTTCAATTCGTTTTTCATAATCACACTTCGTTGATGGTTTATGCTTGATACTTGTCTGACTGGTCAACTAATGCGTGGGCATAGTTAGACTGTCAAAATTATTTGTTTGTTAAAACGGCTCCTACGCTACGACTGTCCCGACCGCTTTTTTCTCGCCAATGATGGAGAGGATGGTCGGGCCCAAATTCTTCAATACTTCCACGTCATTCTGGATCTTGGCCTGCATCATGGCACCCATGACAAAAGAACTGACCTGATTCGCGGCTGCCTTGGGGCAGGAACATTCCACGAGCCCCGCCTGCTTGGCTTCCGAAATCGTGCATTCCAGATAACGCAACATTCGGCCAAGCATTTCTTCGCATTTCAGGCGGATCTTGTCATCGTGCGTGGCCACCTCGCTGCCGATGCTGCCGTAGGGGCAACCGCAGACATGACCGTGTTCCGCCGCCTTCAGCTTCTGGGCCTCGTAAATGAACTGGCTCCAAGTGGCGAGCCGTTCCAGCGGAGGAATTTGCGAGGAAAAGATCCGGTCCATTTCCGGCTGCTTAACCCGCCAATGTTCCTCATACGCCGCTATCGCCAGATCTGCTTTCGATTCAAAAAAGTGGTAAAAACTGCCCTTTTTCACCTCGGCCCGCTGACAGATGTCGTCCACGCTCACGCTGCCGTAGCTCTGGTCCCAGATAAGCTTGAAAGCTACCTCCAACAATTTCTCTTTCGCTGTACTGGTACGGCCCATAGGTTTTTTAAATCTGAATTGAACTGATTAGCCCTACTCTATTTTCAGTTCAAATGCGCGTCAAGCTTAGCCGCCAGCGTCTTTTTGGATTGCACGCCGACTACGCGATCCACTACCTGGCCATTCCGAAATACTAAGAGACTGGGAATGCTGGAGATACCGTAGCGGGCTGCGATGTCCTGGTTGGCATCCACATCCACTTTGGCCACGGTCGCGCGGCCGGCATAATCGCCCGCCAGTTCTTCCACCGTCCGGGCAATCATCTTGCACGGTCCGCACCATTCGGCCCAGAAATCCACTAGTACCGTCTGTGAGGATTCCAAGACCCGCTGGTCAAAGTCCACATCCGTAACCGTAATTGGTTTCACCGTCCCGCCGCTGTTTTCGTCAATGTCTTTCATAATCCGTCGCTTAGTTAATGTTTCGTTGCAGACACTATGAATCAACTAGACCGACCAGTCAACTACTTTTTGAATCATTTTTGACTATTCGTCGGGTAAATCAAAAACAAGCCGGTTTTCGCCCGATTTGGCCATAGGGATGCGATTAGCCGGTTGGCAAGGCTTGGAATCCTTCCATTGACTGCTGGTGTTCGAGAAAAAGCACTATTCAAAAAATGGACAGGTCACCCACCTGAAGTCAAAGGCCGACAAGAGGATGGACGCACTGGACACTCTGAATTTTTTACTTGGCAGCCGGAAATATTCTGAAAGAATCGCGATGTAAATTAGGCCTAATCGTTTTGTATTGTGTTGTTTGTATTCAAAATACAAGCGAACTGGACGTTATTGGGGTGGTCATTCATATGGGAATATTGTCCCGCAAGCCCGGCGGCCGGGTGGTAACTGGGACTTCAGGGGATTAGTAATTGGGAAACATAGGAAATGTTTATGAGTAAAACCAGGGTAAGGGATTGGGAACAATTGGCAGCGGTTGCTCATTACGACGCCAAGGAATTGGCCTGTCTATGCAATGAGTCCATCCGGCAGTTGCAACGGGATTTTCACCGCCAGTTTGGCCTGCCGCCGCAGGTTTGGCTGAACGTGCAGCGCCTGAAAGCTGCGGAATTGCGCCTCACATCCGGTGAGTCCGTGAAAAAAGTGGCTATGGATCTGGGGTACAAGCAAACCTCCCATTTCTGCCGCCAGTTCAAAAACTATTACCATCTCACGCCGACCCAATTTGCTATTTCCAGTCAAATTATAGACGCATGTCGCTAATGGATAATAAGTTGTCGCTGTGAGATAATCGCCGGAGGTTGCCATGTTGGGCGGATCGTGTTGTTAATGGTTCCGCTTCTAAAAGAGAAGTGTAATTCCAACCAAATCAACAACCAACCAACGAAAAGCATGAAACGACAACTAATTGCAACCATGTCCGCATATGCGCTGCTGCTGGGCTTAGCGCAGGCACAGAGCGTTACCGTCAGCGTACCGGCACTTTCACTCTGGGTTGACTCATATGTTTATGTAACCAATGGCGAGGCCATCACCATCAATGCCAATGGCAATTGGTCCATAGGTGGAGCTGTGAATGGCATCAGCGACAGCGTTTTTGGCTATGGAAATGTACCGGATGGCAACTTCGATGGCAGCAGTGATTTATTCTTGGCCAATGGCATTCATGGAAGCTTAATTGCTTACATCGGAGACAGCCCTACCGTTGGCTGGCCGACAAACTATTATGATCAGACCGAGTACTTTGAAATTGGCAGTAGCCGTCAGTTGGTGGTCAATACCAATGGTTGGCTCTGGCTGGGCTTGAATGACGATGCCTTCACCGGCAACGTCGGTGACAACGACGGCACCGTCAATGCACAGATATTCACGGGATACGGCGCGACCAACAGCGATTGGCCCGACACCCGTCCAATCGTTGCGGTGACTTCGGTTTCATCGAACACTTTTGCCTTTAGCATTACGGACACCAACTATCCCAATAGTTTCTGGGCCATATACGACAGTTCAGATCTCAAGAATTGGGTGCTCGTTGGTGCTGTTACGCTGGATGACAGTGGCTCCGGCAGCTTCAGCAATACCACCGGTGTGCCTTACCGCTTTTACAAGGTATGCAATGGCCAGACGGTGTCACGGGTCATCGGGTTTGAGCAGATTACATGCGTGCCCGGTTATACGGCCGTCGCCAATCAACTGGATGTGACGTCTGGTCAAAGTTCATCTGACGATACGGTGACGCCTGTTTTCGCTTGGACGGCATCTGCCATTCCGGATGGCACGCAAATTTGCAAACAAACCACAACCGGAGAAGGATCTTATCCAGCGGTAGACACTTGGAGCAGTTCTAGCGGTAGTTGGTCTGACTCGACTGTCACGTTGGCTCCCGGCGAGGGGGGATTTATTCTTACCCCCACCAACAGCGAACCGTTTAATATCATTTTCGCCGGTTATGTCAGAGAAGGACAATTGTCTCGCTCAATTTTTCACGATCCCTCCACCCCCGCGAATTCCTTCAACCTCTTGGGGTCAACCATTCCATTGGCGGGAAAGATAACATCAAATTTGAATTACTCCCCCAATTCGGGTGATAATTTTTACAAGTGGATACCTGCTGCACAGGGATGGCAAGCAGCTTGGACATATTATAATTCAGCGGATGCGACGGCAGCATTCAGCTTTGACAGTACAATCTATCCGGCTGGGTGGTATTTAAGCGATGGGACTTTGCAGGAGCCGGTGGTTCAGGTCGGCGAAGGGTTTGTTATTTGGTCCGCAGCTTCCGACACCTGGACCCAAACCTTCAACGTCTCTCCCTGAGGCTTGGATTCCGTCTCCGGACGGAGTTCCCGGTCAGCGGACTCAGCGCCACGCCACGGAAGCCCTGCTTCCGTGGCGTTTTTCTTTCGTGAAATCCTTTGACCGCCGCCTGCCGGTCTGTTTTCCTTGCGGGGCATCGAACGCATCGCATGGAGCTGCTCAAATCTGTATTAAGCCACGACAAGACACTGGTCAGCCTGTGTCTGGCCGCGGTCATCTTCCTCTATTTTCGCAACAATCCTTTGGGCCACAGCCGGTGGTTCATGTTCCGCCGCTTCATCAATTGGTTTCCCCTTGGCATGACCTACTCGTTCCTCTACATGGGACGGTACAATCTGAATGTTTCCAAGAATGCCCTTGGCACACTGATGACCAAGGAGCAGTTCTCGGTCATATTTGGCATTGGCACACTGGTTTACGGATGCTCGTTTCTGCTGAATGGCCCGCTGGTGGACAAGATTGGCGGCAAAAAAGGCATGCTCATTGCCGGTCTCGGTTCATCCATCGCCAACATCCTGCTCGGTGTTTTGACCTATTTGACCGTGACCGGCAAAGTCCATTTCAACACCGTCATCGCCTATTCAACGTTGTATGCGATCAACATGTATTTCCAAAGCTACGGCGCGGTTTCCATCATTAAGGTCAAGGCGTATTGGTTTCATGTACGTGAGCGCGGCGTGTTTGGGGCGATTTTTGGCGCGCTGATTTCCATTGGGGTGTATTTCGCATTTGATTGGGGGCAAACCATCGTGGCCCTGACCAAGGCCGGAACCGCCGGCGGCTGGTTTCATGATTTGCTCCAAACGGTGTTCGCCTCCTCCATCAAAGTGGATGGCAAACTGGTGGATGCCACCTGGGCCGTCTTTTTCATCCCTTCGGCCATCATCCTCTGCTGGCTGCTAATCGACCTCTGGCTGATCAAAGATCTGCCGGAAGAGGCAGGGTTTGCCTATTTCGACACGGCAGATGCCTCTTCCGGGCAGATGCATGTGGAACTGACCACACTGGACCTTCTGAAAAAGGTGTTTGCCAGCAAGCTCATGCTGCTCATCGCACTCGTTGGCCTGACCTCGGGCATTTTCCGCAATGGTATCCAGAACTGGTATTTCATTTTTGCCGCCGAAGTAAAGCAGCCTGGCGCGGAATTTTATAAGGACCACTGGGGCCTGCTCCTGTGCATCTTTGGCATATTCGGTGGGTTTTTCGGTGGTTGGGTTTCGGATCACCTTTACCAAAGCCGGCGCGCGCCGCCCGCCGCCATTTTGTCCGGATTGGTGATCGTATTGACCGCGCTGATGGCGGTCTGGCTGTTCTCCGCACCTGTTTTTCTCGGCTTATGCTGCGTGCTGGTGGTCATGGCCTCGGTGGGGCTGACCTCGCTAATGTCCGGCACGGCCGCCACGGATTTTGGCGGACGCAAGGCCACCGCCACCTGTTCCGGGATTGTGGATGGCTGCACGTATCTGGGCAGCGCCATTCAATCCTTTTTCATCGGCGGACTGGTGCCCGGTGAAGGGGCCGGGGCCTCGACCACCTTTTTGGGCCTGACGCGCGACTGGCATTGGTGGCCGTTATTCATGATTCCCTTTGCCATCCTTGGACTGGGCGTGACCATCAGCCTTTGGCATCAGTTGCCCGCCGCCACCAAAAAATACATCGCCGAGCGCGAGGCGTAAGCCGGCAAAGGCAGGGTATTTCAACCGCAGCGGCATCTGCTGTCCCCTCTGGTCATGGCCTTCTTCAAATGGACCGTCGGCTTGGCACGGAATTATATTGTTGATATCCAGTAACCCAACCGCTTCATTTGAGGTCTGAACCAGATATGTCTCAGATGCCTCATCTGCCGGTCAAAAAGCTTAAACCGAACGGCCTGAGCCGCCGCCGTTTTCTGAAATTATCCAGCGTGGCCGCCGGAGCCTTGACCTTGGGCGTGCCCACGCTGCTGAAAGCCAAAGGCACCCTCACCAAACTGAACGTCGCCCACATCGGTCTGGGTGGTATGGGACGCACCCGCCTCACGGAAATGCTCGGCTGCAATGCCAATGTCGTTGCCCTGTGTGACGTGGATGAAAACCAGTTTGCCGAGGCGGAAAAATCTCTGGCCAAAACCGCATTCAAGCCCGCCCATTATGTGGATTACCGGGAGCTGCTGGCGCGGCCGGATCTGGATGCGGTGGTTATTGCCACGCCGGACCACTGGCATGCCCCCATTGCCACCGCTGCGTTGCAGGCCGGCAAACATGTCTTTTGTGAAAAGCCGCTGACCCATTCGATTGACGAGGCCCGGCAGCTGCGCGAACTCTCCCGTCAAAGCACTGGTTTGGTTACCCAGATGGGCAATCAGGGTAGCGCCTCCGGAAATCTGCGCCGGGGCATTGAAATCATACAAGCCGGGGCACTCGGCCCGATCCGCGCAGTGTATTGCTGGATTTTTGATCCCTTTGGCACCACACCCGGGCAGCCCATCCCCACCGTGGGCGATCCGGTTCCCGCCGGCATGCATTGGGACGCCTGGCTGGGACCGGGGCCGGTGCGGGCTTACAAGAACGGTTGCTACCATCCCTGGCACTGGCGCGCGTGGCTCGATTTTGGCAGCGGGGTGATCGGCAATTTCGGCTGTCATAATTTGAACCTGCCTTATCGCGCGCTGAAACTGGATTACCCGGTTCGCGTTGAATCCCACGGCGACCTGGTGGGTTTGCCCGCGTATTCAGGCCGGAACCGGATGCGCTTCGACTTCGCCGCGCGCGGTGAACTGGCCCCGGTGACCCTGTGGTGGTATGACTGCAAGCTCATGCCGCCGGCCGAAGTGGTGCCTAAAACGGTGGTGGATCATTTTGGTGAAATGCCCAAGGCGGGTGTGTTGATACTGGGCGAAAACGGTTTCACCTTCGGGGATGCCTGGAACGGCTCGGAATACATCCAGCTGAAAGGCGAGAAAAACCTGTCGGGCATCCAGCACCATGCAGCGACGAAGGACATTCCCATATCGTTGCCCCGCAGTCCCGGGCATCTGCCTGAATGGGTGAATGCCTGCGGCGGCGGGCCGGCAACCTTCTCCAACTTTGAAACTGGCGGGCACCTCACGGAGATTGTTCTGTCCGGCGTGGTGGCCTTGCGCACCCAGAAGGCACTGGATTGGAACGGCCCGGAAATGCGTGCCACCAATGCTGCCGAGGCCCAACGATTCGTCCGGTTGCCAGCGCGGACGGGGTGGAAAATATAAACCCAAAAACTACTCGTACCGCAGCGATTCAATGGGATCCAGATTGGCCGCCTTCCAGGCGGGATAGGTGCCAAACACAATTCCCACCACCGAACAGATCGCCAGGCCGATGGCCACCCAGTCAAAGGGAATTACTGGCGGCAGTTTTAAGGCCAGCGCCAGGAGGTTGCCGCC
The DNA here is from genome assembly GCA_903820285.1 of uncultured Verrucomicrobia subdivision 3 bacterium. Lineage (GTDB taxonomy): Bacteria > Verrucomicrobiota > Verrucomicrobiia > Limisphaerales > UBA11358 > UBA11358. The sequence continues at coordinate 18,703 of CAIJGS010000197.1, forward strand.
GAGGATGCCCAGCACCACGCCAATGGCTCCGCCCACCTCGCACAGCACCACCGCTTCGATGATGAATTGCACCATGATGTTCCGTTTCTTCGCCCCGATGGCGCGGCGGATGCCGATTTCCCGCGTCCGCTCCGTGACGGAAACGAGCATGATGTTCATAATCCCGATGCCCGCCGCCAGCAGGGCGATGGAACTGATCACCGCCACGCCGATGCGCAGCGATTTGGTGAAGTTGTTGAACTGTTCGATCATCGAATCGTTGGACGAAATTTCAAAGTCATCGTCCTCGCCTGGCGGAGTTTTTCGGATGGCTCGCAAGGCGCCGCGCACTTCCTCGACCGTGGACTCATAGGCTTCCCGGTCGCGGGCCTGCACCAGGATGTTCAGGCTGCGATACCAGCGGCCATAGCGGTTCAGACCGGTCGTGAGCGGCATCACGGCAAAGTTATCCTGATCGCCGCCCAGCGCGCCGCCCTTGGCTTCCAGCACGCCGGTGACGAGATAATTGATGCCGTCAATCTTCAGTTCCTCGCCCACGGCCGTGCGGTTGGGAAAAATATTTGTCGCCAGGGCGTTGCCCAGCACACAGATGCTGCGGGCCCCATCCACGTCCGCATCCAGCAGCAGCCGGCCCTCGCCCAGATTCCAGTTGTGCGCCGGAAAACTGCCGGGCGTCTCGCCGTAAACCCGCACAATCGGCGCGCTGGTTTTGTAACGAGTCTTGATTTCGCCCGACCAGAAAGCCGTTTCCACCCCAATGTTCAGGGGCAGGGTGGTCTTGTCCGCCAGTTTTTTGGCCTGGTCGATGGTGATGTTTTTGCGCCGCCAGTATTTTTCCAGGTCGCCGGAATAGCCAAAGTAAGCGCCCGGCCATTTCTTGATCATGAAGGTATCGCTGCCCAGCGAACTCAGCTGCTGGTTGATATTGCTCTGCATCACGCGCATCGCGGTCATCACCACAATGATGGAAAACACGCCGATCAGCACGCCGAGCAGCGTCAGGGCCGAGCGCAGCAAATGCGCCTTGAGTGCGCCCAGGGCCATGCGGCAGCTCTCGCGCACTTCCGTGAGGAAGGTGATGTGATGTTTCAAGCGCGGTTTATTCATTGCGCAAGGCATCCACGGGGTTCATGCGGGCGGCACGCCACGCCGGAAAAAAGCCGGACAGCACCCCGGTGAGGGCCGACACCAGCAGGGAGATACCGACGATGCCCGGCGACAGTTCCGCCGGCATGGCCTTGCGCATCAGCAGCGTGGCCGGCCAGGCGATCATCAGGGCAATGACGCCGCCGATCAGGCAGATGCACGCCGCTTCGATGATAAATTGGAGGAGAATCGTCCGGCTCTTGGCTCCGATCGCCTTGCGCACCCCGATTTCCCGCGTACGTTCCGCCACCGATACGAACATGATATTCATGATGCCGATGCCGCCCACGAACAGGGACAGTCCCGTGATGAATAGCCCCACCAGCTCAATGGTGCCGGCCACCCGGTGGAACAGTTCCAGAAACTGGTCCTGCTGGTTGATGGAAAAATTATCCGGATCGCCCGGCGCAATGTGGCGGAAGCGCCGCATCACCGCGCGCAATTCCTCCTTGGCATCTTCCAGTTCATCAAGGCTCTTCACCTTCACCTGGATTTCATAGTCCGGATTTTCTTCCACTGTGCCCGTGAACTGGCGCAGCGGGATGATAACCTCATTGTCCGCGCCGCCGCTTTCCGCAAAGCCGCCCTGTTTTTCCAGCACGCCCACCACTTCAAATTCATGGTGCAGCAGCGAAATTTTGTTGCCCGTGGGGATTTCGTTGATGAACAGATTGGTCGCCAGATCGGAGCCGATTACACAGACCGGCCGCCCGCCATCGCATTCCGCCCCCGATAGAAAACGCCCGGCAGACACCGTCAGTCCGGCCGTCTGCTGGTATTCCTCCGTGGTACCCACGATCGGCACACTGCCGGAGCCCTTTTTTTGGTATTTTACCGGATTGTTATCTTCGGCCACCGGGGCGATCGCGCTGGCCAGCGTCATCTGCCGCTGCAACGCGTCAATGTCTGATTCCGTAATGGCCGGCCGGCGCATCGCCTCCACCCATTCCTGATGCGATTGAATGAACCAGCTGTAACGGTGCAGATACAGCACGTCCGCCCCGATGGACGAGACGCTTTTCATGAACGAACTGTTCAGCCCTTCAATCGCCGTGCCCATCAGCGTGACCGTGACAATTCCGATCACAATGCCCAGCGTGGTAAGCACGGAACGCAGCTTGTTCGCCCGGATGGCGCTCCAGGCGATTTTCAGGCCCTCCCACAGTTCGCTGAAAAAATTCATTTAAGGCACTTTTGACAGAATGACAGAATGGTCAGAATCCATGGGCTGAGCTTCGGTCAAAAAATCATTTCCGCACAATCTCATCACTGGCAATCAGCCCGTCGCGGATGCGAATCACCCGGCGGGCGTGCAGGGCCACGTCTTCTTCGTGGGTGACCACAATGATCGTATTCCCGCCATCTGCCAGAAGCTGGAACAGGGCCAGAATTTCCTGGCCGGTTTTGGAATCCAGGTTGCCGGTCGGTTCGTCCGCCAGCAGGATGGATGGCTTGTTCACCAGTGCGCGCGCCACCGCCACGCGCTGGCGCTGGCCGCCGGAAAGTTCATTGGGCTTGTGATGGACGCGATCGGCCAGCCCCACGCTGGCCAGCGCCTCCAGGGCGATGCGCCGGCGTTCGCTGGCGGAAACCCCGGCATAGATCAGCGGCAACTCCACATTGCGCAGGGCATCCGAACGGGGAAGCAGGTTAAACGTCTGAAAAATGAAACCGATTTCCCGGTTCCGGATTTCCGCCAGCTCGTTGTCGTTCATCTCGCTGACCCGCGCGTTGTTCAGCTCGTAAACACCGGAGGTGGGAGTATCCAGGCAGCCGAGCAGATTCATGAGCGTGGACTTGCCGGAGCCGGAGGGCCCCATGATGGCCACATATTCGCCGCGCTGGATATCAAGCGACACCTCGCGCAACGCGTGCACCGTTTCCGTGCCCATCCGGTAGCGCCGCGAAATTTGCTGGAGACGGATGAGGCTCACGGCGTGGTCTTTTCCGTTTCGGCCGCCACCACGCCTTTCACGACCTTCTTGCCGTCATCCAGGTCGCGCATGATGGCATGGTAACCGCCCGTGACAATTTCTTCGTCTTCCTTCAGGCCGTCCGTGATTTCCCAGTAATTTTTGTCGCTGATGCCAATTTTCACCGGCATGGTTTTGACGCTGTCCCCGTGCACCACAAACACCACATCCACCGGCTTCTTGGCATCCGTGGATTTCTTGTCGGCCCTGCCATCCGTGCCCGCTGCGTCCGCGAGGTTCGTGACGGCGGCACTGGCCGGGGCATTGGTGGCACCGGCCACGCCGTTGGTCGCGGATTTGATCACGCGGGTGGTCACGCACGCGATGGGCACCGCCAGCACATTGGTATGCGAACGGGTCTCAATTTCCGCGCTTACTGACATGCCCGGACGGAACTGCTCCACATCCGTGATGCGGATGCGCACCTGAAATTGCGTGGCCGACTGGCCGGAGGAGGAGCTGCTGCTGCTGTAGCCGCCCAGACCGGAACCGGCATTTAAACCCTCGGAAGAATTCCCCACCGCCGTGACAAGGCCGGCAAATTTCTTATCCTTGAAGGAATCGACTTCCAGCTTCGCTTTCTGGCCGGGTTGCAGGAGCACCACATCCATTTCGCCAACATCCACCCGCGCCTCCATGGCGCTCAAATCGGAGATGATCATAATATCCGTGCCCGCATTTTGCACCGTGCCCAGCACGCGTTCGCCGAGCTGTGAATTGAGGGTGGTGATGGTGCCGTCCAGCGGCGCCACGATGGTGGTTTTGTTCAGCAGATCCTGGGCGTTGTCCACCGAGGCTTTGGAAACATTCACCTGGTCATCGGCGCTTTTGACCTGGGCCCGGGCCACGTCCAGCGCCACTTTGAAGCCGATGTAATCCGACTCGGAAATCAGTTTGCGATGGAAGAGCTCCACATTGCGGTTGAAATCCGTCTCCGCCTTTTCAAGATTGGCCAGGGCGGTGTCCTTGGCCGCCAGGGAGGATTCATAACTCGCCTTGGACTGGTTCAAGCCGGCGATGTAAACGTCCGGATTGATCTTCAGCAGCAGGTCGCCCTTGTGGACAAACTGTCCTTCCTTGACCGGCAGCTCCGTGATTTCGCCGCTGACTTCCGGGCTGATATGCACCTGCACCACGGGGTAAATTTTGCCGTTGGCCGTCACCGTTTCGGTAATGCTGTGGCGCGCCACCTTTTCTGTTTGCACGGTGATGGCCGGGGCTTTCTTTTGCCACGACCAAACGGCGGCCAAAGCCACGACGGCCAGGACAATGATGATAAAAACAATCAGTTTTCCGCGTCCCTTGCGTTTGGGTCCGGCAGCGGCGTTTGTCGGGTTCAATACAGGCGGTGTCTCCACAAAACTGAGGCTGCCGAAGTTTTTTGGGTTTGTCCAGCGCGGTAATTGGGATTTTTAGGCAAAATCCTACCAGCCGGGGTTCAGACAACCCGTCGTTGCCCGGCTGTCCGGCGCAGTAATGCCAATCCCGTCAACGCCACGCAGCTCCAACCAAACCAGTCGCCATGCCGGTGATAGAAGGTGCTCGCCGGTTCATCCGGCAGTGGCACATCCACGGTCAATGTTCCCTGACCATGCACATCCCCAGTCCGGTCGGTGAGCAAATCCGTCACCCGCCCATGCCGGTCAATCAGGCAGGTAATCCCATTATTTGCGCACCGGGCCAATGGACGACCATTCTCCACCGCCCGAAAGACGGCCAGGGCCGCATGCTGCCATTGCTCGGCGCCCGGCCCGAACCAGCCGTCATTCGTCAGGTTCACCAGGAAATCCGTGTCATCATCCGTCGAGGACCGGCCCAGCCCCGGGAAGGCATCCTCAAAACAGATCAGCGGGGCGGCCTTGAAACGGGAGCGCGGTGCCGGGCGGTTTTTATCTTCGGCGGAAACTACCGTAATGACTTTGCCGCCCGGATCATCTGTCAGCTTCGGCCGTTCCATCTCAAATTGCACCGGCCGGGTGCCGGGCGTCCAGCCGCCAGTGATGGGCGTGAACCATTGAATGAACGGAAACCAGCGGATGAGCGGCACGTATTCGCCGAAAATCACCAGTTGCCGCTTGTGGTAAATCTGCCGCATTTCGCCCTTCGGACTGAGCAGCAGCGCCGCATTGAAAAAGTTGGTCGCTGTCGTGGTGACCTCCGAATCTTCCGCGTTGAAAATAATCCAGACGTGGTTCGATACTGCAAACTGCACGATGCCGCGGTAGATGTCATCGTCGCCATCCGGCACCCCTGATTCCGGCCAGACAATCACCGCCGGCTGGTTGGTCAGCGCCCGCCGGCTTTGATCCAGCAACTCCTGAAACCGCCGGGCATCATTGGCTGGCGTCGGATTCCAGATGGTAATGATGGGCACGCTTGGTTGCACCAGCGCCACCCGCACGGAACTTTGCGCCGCCGGCTCGCCGTTCTGCCCGATAAATCCCGCAATAAACGTCCCCAATACCGCGATCAGCGGCAGCGCCATTTCCGCCTGCCACACGAACCGCCGCGTCGGATTCTTCAGAATCATCCTGCCCGCATAAAACAGCGCAATGGAAAACCACGCCACCAGAAAGGAAACCCCATAGACGCCGGTAAACGCGGCGATCTGAATCAACGGCACGATTTTGAATTGCGAGACGCCGAGCAACCCCCACGGAAAACCCGTGAACAGCCAGCCGCGCAACATCTCGAGCGTCACCCATGCCGCTGCGCCGCTTAGTGCGCGGACATTCCGGGCCGACCACGAATCCTTTACCGCTCCCTGGGCTTCCGTCCAGTTCATGAACCAGACCCACACGCCGCTGAACAGGGCCGTGTAGCCGGACAACGCCAGCCAGCCCAGAATGGGATAACCTGCCACCGGAATCAGCAGCAGCCAGCCCAGCGAGACCAGCCAGAAAGTCAGGCCCGCCACGTAGCCGGTCCGGAAACTGTCGCCGCCCGACTGGCCCGCCACCGCCGCCAGCATCAGTGCCGGCACCACCCAGGCAAATCCCGCGCAGTTCAGGTTCGGGAAGGCGCTCGCCAGCAACAACCCGGCCAGCATGGCAATGAGATAGCCGCTCCGCCAGAACAGTTCCAGGCAAACCCGCTTCGCCACCGCGATGTGCGAAAAACCCTCGCAGAACACCGGACCCAATTGGGTACACCGGCCGGCCTCGGCCAGCACTGCCGGACTGGCATTCACCACCACCGCTGCGTGCGAACCCCGCCAGACCGCATAGTCGGCGGTGGAATTTCCGGCGTAATCAAACCCTCGTTCGCCGAATTTTTCCGTGAGCGCGCGCAATTTGTTTTCGCTGCGCAGATTGATTTTGCCATCGCTGCCCATGACCTCATCGAATACTCCCACGTGCGCGGCAATGGGCTCCGCCATCTTGATATCCGAGGCCGTGGCGAGAATGAGTTGGCGCCCCGCTTTCTTTTCGCTGCGGAGCCAGGCCAGAAACGGTTCGTGATAGGGCAGGGTGGCTGGGTCTATCTTCACCCGGGCCACCAACTCCTGTTTCAACCGGGCGCGACCGCGCGACCACCAGTAAAAAATCTGGAACAGGGCCAAAGGATTCCGCCGGAGCAATCGCGCGAGCGATTCCCACATCATGTCCGTCCGGATCAGCGTGCCGTCAAGGTCCACCGCCAGCGGGACGTTTTGCATATCAGCCATCGCTGCGTATGCTGGCGGATAAAGTTGTCCGTTTGCAAGACTTCAACTAGCCTGACGCCGTGAATTTCAGCCTGCGAAATCCATTTTTTGTCTTCGGCCTCGTCTTTTTATGGCGGCTGGCCCTGCTGATTTTCACCGCGCAGCCCATTCCGGCCAATGATGCCTTCTTTTTCGATGGCCCGGCCGTCAACAGCGTGCTCCATGGCCGGTTTGCCAATCCCAGTGTCATTTACTACACCCCGTTTTCAGCCACCAATATTTTTTGCGCCTATCCGCCGCTCTATCCGCTGACCCTGCGGGCCTGGATGGGCGTGGCCGGACCCAGTGTCCTGTCCGCCATGTGGTTTCATCTGTTGATCTTCGGCGTATACCTGTTCCTGCTGGCGGCCATTTTTCGCCGGTTGCAGACCCCGGCCTGGTGCGTAAACCTGGCCGGCCTGTTCTTGCTGGCCATGACCTTTGATGACCGGCCGGACAGTCTGGCGCAGGTCTTTGGACTGCTGGCATTCTGGCTCTGGCTGGATATTGAAAAACGCCGCCGGTCCGCCTGGTTACCCGCCGTTTTGGTGACATTGTCTCTGTGGACCAATCCGGAAATTGGTGCCCTTTATTTTGGCCTGGTGACGGCGCTGACGCTGATGCGCAGTGGGTTTTGCGGGCGTCAATGGCCGGTGCTGCCATTGTTACTCTTGCTGGTGCTGCCACCGTTGTCCATCCTGGCCTTCAAAACCTGGCAGCCTGAGCTGTGGACCGGCTTTCTGGAACATGCCCGCCAGACGCCGTCCTTCACCCATCTGCGCTATCCCAGCTTGAATGACCTCCTGAAAGTCATCCGCGCCATTCCAGGAGCGTTGCTGGTGATTGCCGTCCTGCCGTGGCATTGGCACCGGGAGAACTGGTCGCAGCCGCAGTTTCAACTGGCCGTGGTCTGCTCGCTCGCCAGTCTGGCTGTGACCGTGGGTGCGCTCACCGCCTTCACCGCCGACTGGATCAACTTCGCCCGTTATCTTCAGCCGCTCGCCGTGGGGGGATTTCTGGCGTGGCGGTTTGCCGCGTCAGATTCAGCCGCGCCCGCCCCGGGGCTTCGCTGCTGGCAGGGGGCTTTTCGCGCGCTCGCCTTGCTCGCTGCCGTGCGCGCCATCGGCCTGAGCACGTGGGGCGTGGCCTGCGCGGCGGATGTCAGTTATCCCGCCGCTTTGCAACTGGTCCGTTCGAATCTGAACAGCCTGCCCGCCGGTACCACCGTGGTGGCTTCCTCCGCCTTTCTCTATGAGTCTGCCCGGCACAGCGATCTGGTCTGGCTCCATGATGACTGGCTGCACCCCGCCTCCACCGGTGTCTCGGATGAAGAATGCGACCGCCAGGCGATGGTCGCCATCAAGCCCGCGCGGATGATCCTCGTGCAATATGATTTCTACCGCCGTTTTCAGGGGCCGTTGCAATGGTTGCAGGCCCATCCCGAACTGGTGGAAGTCACCATCCGCAACTACGCCAAAGTCACCCCGCCGGACGCCTCCAAATCCCTGCAACGCGTCCTGCAACACATCGCTTGGGCACCGGTGATCGTTGATTTTAAATGGAAGTAGCCGCCGACGTGAGGAGGCTCAAAAACCATCGAAGCGTACATTTATTTAGAGCCTCACGTTGGCTGCTACATGGTAAATTGGTTGTTAACGCGCCAGCGCTTTGCCGATCAGGCTCAATTCCCGTGGACCATAATTCAGTTTTAAGGCTTCCGCCCGGCCCGCTTCCGTCATCTTCTCCCATGACTTGCGCAGGGCATTGATCATCTTTTCGTCCTCCGATTTCGCGGCCAGCGCGGCGAACTGAAATTCCAAAAACACCAGACACAAAGCGTCTTCCAAAACCCGGCATTCTGGATCGGTCGGAAAATTCTTTTTCAAGTTTAGTTCCTGCACCCGGCGAATGGTGTCGTCGTCATAGCCCACCTCCGCCAGGATCTCACCGGCTTTGCGCGCATGAAATTTCTTCAGGTCAGCCCGCCATTTCAAATAGCCGGGCCGGGTCATGGGGTAGTTTTCGCGCGGACTTTCCCAGCGGCAGATATGCTGCGAGCGTGCGGCCAGGCGCAGGATTTCGGAGGCCGCCGGCGCGAGTTTCAAGACCCACGCCGTCAGCCGTTCGGCGTAGAGCAGTTCGCGCGGACGGCCGTTTTCCTGGTTGGGATCCCGCGAGTTCTCCGCATCAAAGCGTTCCATCGCGGTGTCAAATGCTTCGGTCATGCGCCGATTTTTGCCAAAGATTGGGCCGACGCAAGGTTATTGCGCCTGCCCCCGGAAGAATTGTTGCCGCCTAGCAGCCTGTCGGACTTAAAAGCTGGGTTGGTGCAATGGCTCTGATGATGGATAATGTGAAGTGAACCATTTGGACCGGTCTGCCTGATGTGTCAGCGAACATTCGGGCGCTAAACTGGTCGTGCGGACAGTTTTTCA
>CAIJGS010000198.1 GCA_903820285.1 uncultured Verrucomicrobia subdivision 3 bacterium
AAGATGGTTCCTTTGACCGCCTTGAGTTTCAGACTGCCACCCGCTAGGCCGGGAGCCGAGGCGGAGAGTCGGAGCGTGCCAGCTTTGGCGGCTTTTACGAAGGCGACGCATTCGCCTTGGAAGGCGTGCCGCACATTGGTCTGGAATGGCTCGGGGTTGCCATTGTCGCCATTGTCCACAGCCACCACCGCGCCAGGTCCACTGATCGTAAACGTGATGAGATCCCTGGCCCGGGGAATTTCCACGCCCTGTTTGTCGGTAATGCGCGCGCGAACCAACGCCACGTCATCCCAGCCGGTGCCAATCACGGGATCCTCCGTGATAAGTTCAATCCGCGATGGTTGGCCGGCGGTGTGCAGCACATTCGTGGCCAGGGCGATGCCACCAGCGCTGGCGACCGCCTTGATTTCGCCGGGCGCGAACGGCACCTGCCAGGTGCGCGGCCAGGCATCGGGAGCGATGGTTTTGGTACCGAGCGATTGGCCATTCACAAATAGCTCCACGTCCTTGACGTTCGAGTAAACCTCCACGGTTTCCTTATGCGGTTGCGTTTCCTTGGGGGTCCAGTCGGAGAACAACACTTGCGTATGCCGCTCTTCCGCGCCATAGCCCGGATCGGTCGGCATCAAATCAGTGGGGGCAATGCGACGGGCAATCGCCACCATTGGTTTGTCATTCCACCAGCTTTGTCTTTCCACGGCCAGCGGACGGATGGCTCCCGTGCGATCCAGCAGACCGGAACCGTGACCAACCACGGGCCAGTTTTTCGCCTCACCGAGATAATCAATGCCGGTCCATAGAAATTGTCCCGCATAGGCCGGATGATCCCGCAGCGCCAGCCAACTGACACGATCCTGCTTGTTTTCGGTGCCGACAATCCGGCGATCCGGCTTCTGCTCATGTGCGGCCAGAATTTCATTCTCACGATAATTCTGTCCCACCACATCCAGCAGGTCGGCCAAACCGTTGTCGTAATCGTGGCTCACATTGGGACGAAACAGCGCCTGCGTGACCGGGCGCGTGGGATCGGCGTCATGCGCCACTGCCACGAGCCCTTTCAGAATTCGTTTGGCCAGCGGGGCATTCGGCGTGTCGTGAATTTCGTTGCCCACACTGTAAAGAATCACACTGGGATGATTCCGGTCGCGCAGAATGGCGTCACGCTCATCGGCCTGTGACCAGTCGTTGAAGAACAAATGATAATCGTAGCGGTTTTTGCCCACAGTCCAGCAATCGAACATCTCGTCCATCACCAGAAAACCCATGCGGTCGCACAGATCCAGAAACTCCGGTGCCGGCTGATTGTGCGCGGTGCGGATGGCATTTACGCCGAGCGATTTCAAGGTCGCGAGCCGTTCCTCCCATACGCCCAGCGGCACGGCCACGCCCAAAGCGCCGGCATCCTGATGCAGACAGACGCCCTTGAGTTTGAAATTATTTTCGTTCAGCCAAAAGCCGGTGTCCGCGTAGAAATGAAATTCGCGCACGCCAAAGGAAACCTTGGTTTCATCATGCCAGGCCCCCGCCGTTTGCGGATGATCGGAGGCGGCCTTGGCTGAATCCGGTTCGGGCGGCGGGCCGGCCACGGTTACCTTGGCCTGATAGAGCACCGGATGGGCCAGTTCCCAACGTTGCGGATGGGTGATCACCAGGTCGCGCTCAAACTGCGCCGTGCCGGCGGCCGGAATGGTTTGCATCCGCGTCTGGCCGCTGCCGGCCACGGTGCCATCCGGGGCCATGAGCGTGATATTCAGAAACACTTCCACGGGCGTGCTGTATACATTCGTCACTGTCACCTGGGCATGCACGGTCGCCAACCCCAGGCTCACCTGCGGAGTGGAAATGAACACTTCGTTGGGCGGAATGTAAACCGGGGTGGTTCGCACCAACCGCACATGCCGGTAAATGCCCGCGCCCGAGTACCAGCGCGAGGCCGGTTGCGCGGAGGTATCCGCGCGCACGGCGATTAAATTCTCACCGCCCCAATTCACGTGGCCGGTCAGTTCATCGCTAAAACTTGAGTATCCATACGGGCGATGGCCCAGGTGAAAGCCGTTGATCCAGACATCGCTGTTTTGCATCACGCCATCGAACTCCACGAAGATGCGGCGGTTGGGTTCCCCGCCCGGCAGCGTGAAATGTTTCCGATACCAGCCGACCCCGGAAGGCAGAAACCCGCCCGCGCCGCCGGTCAGATTGGTGGCGGCAAAAGGACCTTCAATGCTCCAATCATGCGGCAAATCCAGCTTGCGCCAGGTGGTGTCGTCGAAGGCAACCTGTTCGGCGCCAGTGGCATCAGCTTTAAGAAACGACCAGCCGGCGTCGAAATTATCCGTTACCCGCTGGGCCGGTACGGTCAGTGGCAGGAGGCATAGGGCCGCCGGCACGATGATGGGAAGCCATTTCATTTGGATTAGGACGGTTAGCTTCCCGCAAAGGTGACATTCATGCAATCACCCAAACTGTTGATGGTGCTGATGCCGGATTGCACTTCGCCGCGCACCCGTTACGATAACCCTATGTCTGCCGGTTACCGCCAACTGCTTGATGCGACGATTCAGCACCTTGAAAGTCTGAAATCGCGCGGCGTCCGCCATGTGGCCGTGTCGCCCGAAACATTGCGCGCCCTTGGGCAGGCTCCAGGGCGGCAGTCGGCCAGTTTGCCAGGGCGTACGCCCATAGGCAGCCCCCAACCCCGGACCATGTCGGCCCCGCCTGCCCAGGCGGCCCGCCTCGCACCCGTTTTAGCTCCGGTGCCCGCGAAAGTCGCGGCTCCGGCCATGGCGGAAAGACCGGTTGCCGCCAAGCTGCCACCGGCTGAAAAAGCCGCTGCCTTTGCGGAACTGCGCGAACGTGCGCTGGCATGCGTGAAATGTCCGAACCTGGCTTCATCGCGCAAAAACGTGGTCTTTGGCGTGGGCAACATTGACACCCGCCTGATGTTCATCGGCGAGGCTCCAGGCGCCGATGAAGATGACCAGGGCGAACCATTTGTGGGCGCGGCCGGCCAGTTGCTGACCAAGATCATCCAGGCAACGGGACTGGACCGTCAACACGTGTACATTGCCAACATTCTTAAGTGCCGACCCGACACGCCCGGTCAGTCTGCCGGCAACCGCAAGCCCACGCCGGACGAAATGGCCACCTGCATTCCCTTTCTGCACGAGCAGATTGACCTCATCCAGCCCACAGCCATCGTCGCTCTCGGGGCCACGGCAGTGGAAGGGTTGCTCGGCAAAACCATCGGCATCACCAAACTGCGCGGCACCTGGCAGACGTATCGCGGCATTCCGCTGATGCCGACGTTTCATCCGGCCTACCTGCTGCGCAACCAGGCCATGTCCGAAAAACGCAAAGTGTGGGAGGACATGCTTCAGGTGATGGAAAAACTGGAGATGCCCATCAGCACCAAGCAGCGGAATTTCTTTTTGAAGGCGGCATAACCGGCGTGACAGCATGACCTGCGTGACGCTGGACCCCATGAATAAGAACAAACTCTTCCGAAGAATTCTTATTGGCGGCATGCTCCTCATGGCTGCGGGTGTCATCATTTCCATCATCCATCACTACCAACTGCGGGCGGCGGTGAATCAATACCGCGCCGAACTGAAGGCCAAAGGGGATTTGGTGGAATTGAGCCAGGCGGTGCCACCGCCGGTGGCGCCGGAGAAAGATGGCGCGGCATTATTGATGCAAGCCATCGAGTTGCTCAATAAAGACAGCTCGCTGCTGACGACCAACTATGCCACCAGCATGAAAATGGTCGCCCCGGGTCGGGTCTTGGTCGCCTCCCGTCAACCCCAAGTCACCGATTTTGAAACCACGAATTCGTGGGAAGCCATATCGGCGGCGTTGCAGCAAAATCAGAAAGCGTTGGATTTGCTATCCCGGATGGCTGAACGCCCCGAAGTCGATTTTAAAATGCAGTATGGAAAAGGATTTGAGGATGTTTCTTCTTTCGCCGTCTTAAACCTTAGTTCGGTCAAAAAGTCGGTTCAATACCTGTCTCTGGCCGGTTTGGTTGACCTGCATGCTGGTGATTCGGCCGCCGCCATCACCAAAACAAGATCAATGCTGGCCCTGACCGCCGCCGTCCAAGATGAACGGTTGATGCTTTCTGAACTGGTCAGCTTGGCGATGGTTTCGTTTGCCAATTCTCTGACGTGGGAAATTCTACAATCGCGGGACCTTACCGAAGCCCAACTCGCCAGCTTGCAATCCGATTATGAAAAACTGAATTTTCTAACCGGCTATGAACATGCCCTCACCATGGAGCAATGCTGTGGCGACATCTGTCTGGATCGGTGGCGTCAGTCCAATGCGGCCTTGCAAGCGGAATTGGCGGCGTGGACTTCGGCGCGGGCGGAATTCGGCCTGGCGGACGCGCCACCCGGTCCCCTTGGCCGCGCCCGGCAGACGGTGCAAATGTACCTTTGGCGGTATTGGTGGTCCTATTCCGATGAATTACGCGCCCTGCACGGCTATGAAGTTTTACAACAGACGGTCCGGGAAATTAAACGAGCGGACAGCCGTCTGACCGCGTTTCAGCATCAGGAGGCTGGTCTAAATCTGTTGGGCATATCCAAACTCAACGATGAACCGGGAAGCCCTACCTACGTCTCCTCGTTGTTCTCGGAACCGGTGGAATTGCACGCCTTTCTTTCCAAGTCCATCAGCGTCCATGCCGGGGCCGGGCAAAGGGTGATGATGTTTGAAACCGCCCGCCAAATCGTCATCACCGCCATCGCCTTAAAGCGCTACCAGTTGCAACATGGCCAGTGGCCCGATCAGCTGGCCGAATTGGTGCCGCAGTATTTGCCGGCAGTTCCCCAAGATGCCCTGACCGGCCATCCCCTTCCATACCACCGTAAATTAGACGGCACCTTACTACTCTACTCGGCTGGTAATGATGGTGTTGATAACGGCGGTGATCCGACTCTGACCAAAGACACTGGGAGCACCTCCTTCTATTGGCTTAACCCCAAGGCCCATGACTGGGTCTGGCCGCAACCCGCCACACCGGCGGAGATAGATGCCTTTTATCAGAGCGAGCAGCGCCGCCGTCACTGAATTGTAACGGCCCAAAGGCGCGGAAAAACCTGTCCAAACCGGCCGGTTTTAGGCTATAACCACGGCGGCATGCTTAAAAATCTGTTCGCCCCGCTCATCGCCTGGTATCTGGCTGCGCTCAAAACCGCCGGCTACCCGGTCATCGTCCTCCTGATGACCATGGAAAGCTCCGTGCTGCCGCTGCCCAGCGAAGTCATCATTCCGCCGGCGGCCCACCTGGCCAATACCGGACAGATTCCGCTGAACTACGTCGGCATCGTCCTCTGCGGCATCCTTGGATCCTGGCTGGGGGCAACGATTGTTTATTGGTGCGCCCGGCTGGCCGGACGGCCCTTGGTGATGCGTTACGGGAAATTTTTCCTCTTCCCGCCGGAAAAACTGGCCAAGGCGGAAAGCTGGTCGGCCCAATACGGCGCGGCGGGCATCTTTGTGGCGCGGCTGCTGCCGGGTGCCCGGCAGTTGGTGGGCATTCCGGCCGGGATCGCCAAAATGGATTATAAACTGTTTTCGATCTTCACCATCCTGGGCGCGGCCATCTGGTGTACGGTTCTGTGCTGGCTGGGGGTGAAAGTGGGCGACCAGATTGACAAGGGCGAAATGCACAAGGTGGTGCTCTCGCTGATCGCCTTTGTAGCCGCCGCCGGTGCGTTGTATTATTTCTTCGTCCACCGGCCGATGTCGGCGGCCGGCAAAAAGCCCCCGGAAGGGAAATAGGCCGGAAGAGGGAGTTCAACCGCAGCTAAACGCCGATGGACGCGGATAACGAATCCAAATTCAACGGTTTGGAATAATCCGGATCCCCAGCTTTGCTGTCATCAACTCCTGCCGCAAAAACCTGATCCATCTGCGTTCATCTCCGATGTTCAGGATGAACCACCCGGACCGGATTCCCCAAAATTTCTTTTGCTCATTGCCCGCTTTCAGTTGAAATTGCCCCGTGCCCGTCAACGAAGTCATCCGCAGCAAGCTCAGCACTCTCCCGCACAAGCCGGGGGTGTACCTGCACAAGGACCGCTTTGGCACGGTCATCTACGTGGGCAAGGCCCGCGATCTGCGGAAACGCGTAAACCAGTATTTCCACCCGTCCCGGCGCATGGGGTGGGATCTGAAATTCAACGCGCTCGTCGAAGCGATTTACGATTTCGATTTCCACGTGGTCCGCAGCGAACCCGAGGCGCTCCTGCTCGAAGGCAAGCTGATCAAGGATTTCAAGCCGCGCTACAACGTCAGTTTCCGGGACGACAAACGGTTCCTCATGCTCAAGGTGAACCTGAACGATCCCATCCCCAATTTCACCTTCACCCGGTTTAAGAAGGATGATGGCGCGCGCTACTTCGGGCCGTTCGTAAATTCCATGGCGCTGCGCAACACCGTGGCGCTCGCGCGGCGACAGTTCAACCTGCGCGGCTGCCGCGTGTTCACCCCGGGCGAGGCGGATTACAAACACTGCCTCTACGGGCATATAAAACATTGCACCGCCCCGTGCGTCGGCAATGTCACACACGAACAGTATCTCGAGCAGGTCCGCGCCGCCTGCAATTTCCTGGAAGGCCAGTGTCGCGAGATGCAAACCACGCTGGAGGCGGACATGAAGAAAGCCGCCGCCGCGCAGGATTTTGAAAAGGCCGCCGAATTGCGCGACCTCATCCGCGATCTCGAACACACCTGGAAACGCACCGAAAAATTCGAGCGCGTGCCCTACACCCTGCCGGTATCAATAAACCCGGCGAGCGACCTCGTGGATCTGGCCAAAGTCCTCGGCCTGCCGGGGCCGCCGGAACGCATTGAGGGCTTTGACATTTCCAACATCAGCGGCACTTTCGCCGTCGCGTCGCTCGTCAGTTTCCGGAACGGCCGGCCCGACCGCGTGAACTACCGCCGGTTCAAGATCAAGACGGTCACCGGCCAGGACGATTTCGCCTGCATCGCCGAGGCGGTGCAGCGCCGCTATTCCCGCCTCAAGCGCGAGGATAAGCCCATGCCCGACCTCATCCTGATTGACGGCGGCAAAGGCCAGTTGAATATGGCGGTGGACGAATTGAAAAAACTTGGCCTAGTCAGCATACCCGTCATCGGGCTAGCCAAGGAATTTGAGGAAGTCTATCTGCCGGAGAAAAGCCTGCCGCTGCGGTTGGGGCTGGATCATCCGGCGGTGAAACTGCTGCAACGCGTGCGCGATGAGTGCCATCGCGTCGCGAATAGCTACAACGCCCAGTTGCGGCTCCAGAAAATTTCCGAGAGCATCCTCGATGATTTTCCTGGCATCGGCGACCGTCGCAAAACCGCATTGCTGAAGAAATTCGGCTCCGTCCAGCGCCTCAAAACCGCCACGCTCGAACAGATCGCCGAAGTCTCCGGCTTCGGCGGCAAAGCCGCCGAGGAGTTGAAGCGCTTTCTGGAGGCGCGGTCGATGGGGACTGCCGGTCCGGCAGATTAGCAAAGCGCTTAAGCGGTAGCAGCCGACGTAAGGAGGCTCTAAAAAATACACGCTCCGATATT
>CAIJGS010000199.1 GCA_903820285.1 uncultured Verrucomicrobia subdivision 3 bacterium
AATTAGACCTCAACTTGGAAAACCTGTTCCAGCCCGCTTGGGCGCAGGGGAAGACCGAGGCCAACCGTTATGAAAAATTCACCGGCCAGGAAGGTGTGCGGCCGGAACGCCGTGGCGGTGACCGGCCCTGAGGCCCGCGCGGCCCCGGTGGCCGTGGCCCGCGCCGGGATGGTCCCGGCGGGGGCGGTCGCGGTGGCAGAGGCGGCGGCGACCGTGGTCCGCGTCCCGGTGGTCCCGGTGGCGGCGCTGGTCGTGGTGGTCCGCGTCCTGGTGGCGGCGGCCGGCGTGATGATCGCCGTGGCGGTGACCGTCAGGAATCCGAACGCCGTGAGGCGCCGGTGCTGGCTCCGTTGCCGGTGCTGAATGTCACGTTCATTCCCGAGGAAAAGGGTGTGGAAATGCTCGCGCGTCAGATCAAAGTGACCGGCCGCGCGTATCCGCTGTTCCAGATCGCCCTGCTGATCCTGGAAAAGGCGGAACGTTACACCGTCCAGCTCGGCACCAAGAAGAAGGCCGATGGCACCGTGGAAAAGATTTTTGTCTGCGCCCTCGATGACTCTCCGTGGACGAACGAAGAGGAAGCCGTGGCGCACGCGTTGAAGACTCATTTTGGCACCTTCTATCAGGCCGAGCGCATCGCCACCGAGCCGCCGAAGGGCACCTACACGTTCGTGGCCCAGTGCGGCATGAGCGGTGTGATCCTCGGGCCGCCGAACTATCACGATTACCAGAACCAGCTGCACAAGCTCCATGCGGACAAGTTTTCGCGCATGCCGTTTGACATGTTCAAGGCCCGCGTCAAGATCGTCAAAGACGAGGCGGTCGTGAAGCAGTGGGTGGAAGAACAGAGTTTCAAGACGGAATACCAGTGCCTCAACGTGCCCGAGCCCCTGAAGCTCGCCACGATGGAGGATGTGGAGCAGCATTTCCGCGCCACGCACAAGGATGCGATCATCAAGCCGGTGGAAACGCTCATCATTGCCGGACCTGCCAGCCGCACCCTGCGCAGCAGCGGTCTCCAGCGCCTGATCCGTCAGGAATGGGAAAGCCAGCGGCATTTCCCGCTGCCCATCGCCACCAAGCTGAGCCAGCAGTTCGCCCATTACGGCCTGCAGTTCTTCAAGGTGAACAAGACCGTCACGCACGTGAGCGTCGCCCGTCCTTCTTTCCTGGACGTGGAGAATTCGCCCGTGTCCGAAAATATCCGCCGCATCGTGGAGTTCATCAACCTGAACACCAAGTGCACGCGCAAAAAATTGGTGGAAGCGCTGGCGCCCACGCCCAAGGCTGCTCCGCTGATCATTACGCCTGTTGCCCCGGCGCCTGTGGCGGACGCATCGGCCCCCGTGGCGCAAGTCGATACCGCTGCGGCCCCGGCGGTGGAACCGGCCAAGCCCGCGCAGCCGGAAGTCACGCCCGAGCAGACGGCGATCATCAGTGATTTGCACTGGCTTATCCATCAGGGTCACGTGTTGGAATTTGCCAACGGCCACATGGAAACGGCCAAGAAGCCCGCGCCCCGGCCGGTGAAAGAGCCCAAGGCTCCCGCCGCCAAGCCGGCGAATGCCGGTGCCGCCAAGGTGGAAGCGGTCGCTGAAACGGTAGTGGAAACGGAAGTCGAAGTGACCATCCCGGCGGAAGCCGTGGCGGCCACGCCGACGGAAGCTGCCGCGCCGGTGGCGGCGGAAGTTCCGGCTCCGGTGGTGGCACCCGCGCCAGTTGCTGAAGTCACCCCGGTGGCGGTAACAGCTCCGGCAGTGGAATCTGTTCCGCCGGCAACTCCCCAGGCTTAATCGCCCAAGAAATAATTCTCACGAGCGTGCGCCCCTTGGGGCGCACGCTTTTTTTATGCCGGGAAATGGAATTTTTCGGGCGACCCGGAAAGAAAAAACCGTCCGGGATTCGGGTTTAACGGGAATGGAGACCCGCACCAATCTGCCGCCGATATCTGCCGCCGGCTGCCACTAGCAAGCCAATCCCGCCCAACGCGAGTGCGGAGGGTTCCGGCACCGGGGCCGTGGTGGTTACCGCCCAGGCTGAGTAAAGGTCGGTGTCATCGGGATCATAGCCCGGGTAACCATAGTAAAAATTAAAATCCGTCGTTGTGGTATCCGTCCAGTATACCGTCTCGACGTTGCTGGCGTAATCATAAGGACCGGGTCCAAAATTCACCTGGGAACCATATTTATGATCCGTGCCGTACAGCTGACTGTAGAGGGAAGTGAGTTGGTCCGCATCCGGGATGACCCAATTCCCGGCGGAAATGCCGGCGTAATCCAGTTGCGCGGCCCAAGTCTGGGCGTCCGACCAGGAGAATGTCTCACTGGACAAATCCCCGTCCTGGGTCCAATAGAGTCCTGTCGACGAATCATAAATCAACCCGTCGCTGCCAACATTTACGTAAGCCAGTCCGGCTTGGGCGTGAAACGGCAAAACGGCCAGCAGTAGTAATCCGGCAAAACCGGCACGAGTGGGTAAAATTTTCATTTTCATAAGCTTCTCCTTATCAGCGATGTATCCTCCATTCGCTCGAACTGAAGCTTAACCCGTCTTGCCAGTTTTGGAAGCAATAAATGTGAAAATAGACGATCAGGCGCTTCCGGGTGCGAACGGAGGCAATTGATGCGCCTGGCCCGTGGGTATTGCCAAGCTGAAGCGGCGTGAACGCCGCGCCCCGGCCGGGAGGCTATGCCTGTTATAGCGGTCCACCTCCATCAGCCACGGTCGTTAATCAGCCCGAAACTATTTCCGTGCCTGCTCCAGCAAGGCGGCGACACTTACCTTGCCGCCTTCGCCGGCGGTGAAGATATGCCGGTGCCCCTTGACCTCATAAACGATCACGAGGCTTTTGTTCCACCACGGTTTCGGATCGGTCGCGAGCCACTCCGGTCGCGCGAAAAATTCAACATCGGGCTGATGCAGCAAATCATTCACCCGGTAGGTGACATCGGCATAATTCGTGCCGGTACCATAGGTTGCGGAAATCACGAGCCAGTCGGCGGGTGTCCCGGTCGTCGAGGGCGGGTGATGGCCGGCGGTTGACGGGGAATCGGAGGCGCAACCGGCGACAAGCAGGCTGGCGGCAATGGTCATCATCTGCGGTATCTTCATAGTGACGGTATAACAGCTATCATGAAGCACGTCCATTGCCTACTTCCGGGATGGCCAAGAAACGCTTAGGCGTCTTTTTTGCCGGCCGCCAACCGTTTTTGCATCCAATAAACGACAAGAACCGCCAGTATGGCGGTCAATACGGCCAACCCTGCCGACACAAAAATATCCCAATTCATTACCCGCATAAAAAAGATCATCGCCAGTGGCTGAACGATTAGTTGGGCAACCGTGCGGAGGTTGAAAAGTTTCATAAGTGGGACATGAACTTTAAAATATCACAAGACCGCCACCGATTTGCGAAAATATGAGCCACGGCAATCAGACCACCTCGGTCAGATCAGAATTATCTGAAGTGGAATCGTGGAAAGCATTGGCCATGCCCTCATAAGCAAGCCAGTCGTAATGCTCCAAACCGATAGCCTGAGCGAAAAACTTGGCCGGTTCAGCCTCAAACAGTTCATCAAAATCTTGCGGATGCAGCCGGCTCTCGAAGTCGTCAAATAGAGCAATTTGCGCTTCCGGAACGAACGGCAGGAGGATATCCCGATCATATTTGGAATCGTCAATGGTGATTTCGTTGTCCCAATCGCAGCGATAGCCGCAGACAACTTTGGCCTGATCAAATAGCGTGAAGCTCCAGCCATGGTCTTCAGCGCAGACATAATGCAAGAGCGGTTGATGCGCCGCGGTAACGATCCGCTCGTCTGGCTCAAATTGTCCTTCTTCTGCCGTAAATGTGATCCAGCCATTGACCGGCTGAAAAACGTAACCTTTGCGTTTGGCCCGTCGCAACAACTCGATGGCATCTTCAAGCCGTTCGGATCGGAGATGATAGCTCTCGCTGAATTCGCTCATATGATGGGTGGTTAAATAACGCCTAAACTTTTCGGAATGCTGGTTAAATGTTCGTGTAACAAACTGAAATGCAACACAATGCTATTGGCGTTCCTGATAATGTCAACTTTCCGCCGATAAAATTTACGTTTGTCATTCCCGCTGTCCTTCCCTGCCTGAATTCGACGCTTTCTAATCCCGGGTGAAACATGCTTTCATTAGGCATGGCACCGTGCGTGATCTTTGAAGACGAGCACCTGCTGGCGGTTCACAAACCGGCCGGCTGGAACACGCATGCCCCGAGCCCGTACGCGGGGGAAGGCATTTATGACTGGCTCCGGCAGCGCGAGCCGCGCTGGGCGTCGCTAGCCATTCTGCACCGGCTGGACAAGGAGACGAGCGGGGTGCTGGTCTTTGGCAAAACGCCGCTGGCCAACCGGTCGCTCACGGAACAGTTCACCCGGCGCGAGGTGCATAAGAAATATCTTCTGCTCACGGCGGGCACGGCGCCGGCCAAGGAACTGACCGTAAAATCCACGCTGTTGCGGCTGGGCGAAAAATACGGCAGCCGGCCCGGGGGCGAACCGGCGGAGACGCGTTTTACGCCGGCGTCGGACGGGGTACATCTTGATGCTGCCCCCGAGATTGCAAAGCTGAGCGCCACCTCACCACGACCCTCTCCCCCATTTACCAATGGCGGAGAGGGAGAGAAAGCCGTCGTGCGAACGGTTTGCGGGAAGACGACGGCTCCGGACGGGGCGGGTGAATTGAAGGACCGGTCACTGAAAGCGGTTTTTGCGGAGCCGTTCACCGGGCGGACGCATCAGATTCGAGTGCATGCGGCGGAGAATGGTTTTCCGATTTTGGGAGATACACTGTATGGCGGGGAGCCGGCGGCGCGGGTTTTTTTGCACGCGGCGGAGATTGCCTTTGCGCATCCGGCCACGGGGGAAAAGGTGACCTTGGCCGCGCCGGCGAATTTTGCGACGGATGCCCGGATGGCCTTGCGCACGGCGGTGATTGAACCGGCGGCCACGGATGCGTTCCGGCTGATTCACGGGGCGAGCGATGGCTGGCCGGGCTGGTACGTGGAACGGTTGGGCGATTTTTTGCTGTCGCAGGCGGAGCAACCGCTGAGTGGGGCGCAAACGGAGGAATTGGCGCGGCTGGTGAAACATTTCGGCGCGCGCGGGGCGTATCATAAGGTGCTGTCGCGCCAGGTGCGGCGCACGACCACGGCGCAGGCGTGCCCACAGCCGGTGCTGGGCGAGGCCGCGCCGGAACGGTTCGAGATGCGCGAGAATGGCGTACGCTTTGAGCTGAGTGTTTCGGAGGGCTATTCCGTGGGGCTGTTTTTGGATCAGCGTGACAACCGGCGGCGGTTTCTGGCCAGTCAGGTGGCGGCTGATTTTCCCCTGACGGTGGGGCCGGGCCAGACAGAGGTGCTCAATGTGTTTGCGTACACGTGCGGTTTCTCCGTGTGCGCGGCCAAGGCCGGCGCACGGACGACGAGTCTGGATCTGTCCAAAAAATATCTCGAATGGGGCCGGCGCAACTTTGCGCTGAACGGGCTGGACCCGGCGGCGCATGATTTCATTTACGGCGATGCGTTTGACTGGCTGCGGCGGCTGGCGAAGAAGGGGCGCGCGTTCGACACCGTGGTGCTGGATCCGCCGACGTTTTCGCAGTCCAAGGAAAACGGCGTGTTCCGCGCGGACAAGGATTATGGGCGGCTGGTAACGGCCGCGCTGCCGCTGGTGAAACCGGGTGGCGTGCTATTGGCTTCCACGAATGCGGCGGACTGGCCGCCGGAGGATTTCATGGTCGCGGTGCAGACGGCCATTCGCGCAGCGGGCCGGAAAATCGTGAAGCAGCATTACGTGCCGCAGCCGCCGGATTTTCCGGTGAGCCGGGGCGAGCCGGCGTATCTTAAGACGGTTTGGGTGAGGGTGGGGTGAGGCGGCTCATGCCGGCCACCAACCCTCCGAAAATCCCAACGGGATTTCGGCCCAAAGCCCAGGTTGCTCGGTCACGAACTACCCTGGTTAATCACCCCAAAATCGATTTTAACCGCAACGCGGTTACGGCCACATTCACAATCGCTGGATTGCAGTATCCTGGCGCAACCCCGATGGGGTTCCAGGGGATTTTGCGAATACCGGTTCCTCTCGTCCTTGCAGGACGGATCATTCTTGCTGCGTTTCCAGCCACTTCGTGGCTGGCTAATTTCCGGTGGTCGCTTCGCGACGAGGCGACCGTGGGGTGAGAAGGCTCATCAATAAAAGAGCGGTACAATAATATTTGAGCCTCCTTACGTCGGCTCCTAAAATACTCTATAAATTCACGATGGCCGGGTTGCCGTAGAGGGTGAAGGAACCGGTGCGTTCGATCAGGACATCCATGAGCTGGCCGCGATGGCGTTCGGAGCCGTCGAAGAGGACGATGCGGTTGCAGCGGGTGCGGCCGGTGAACCGGGCCGGGTTTTTCTTGCTGGGGCCTTCCACGAGAATCTGCACGGTTTGACCGATGAAGGTGTCGTATTTGCGTGCGGCGATTTCGTTCACCAGTTCGAGCAGGCGATGGTTGCGTTCCTCGCGGATTTCCTGCGGCACCTGGTCGGGCATGTCGGCGGCGGGGGTGTCGCGGCGCTCGGAATATTTGAAAATATAGGCGTTGTCGAAGGCGATTTCGCGGCACAGCGAGAGGGTTTGCGCGAAATCTTCCTCGGTCTCGCCGGGGAAGCCGACGATGATATCGGTGGTAATGCCGATGCCGGGCTTGGCCTGGCGGAGTTTCTGGATGATGCCCAGGAAACGTTCGCGCGTGTAGCCGCGATGCATCAGTTTCAGGATGCGGTCGCTGCCGCTCTGAAGCGGAATGTGTGCGCTCTCGCACAGTTTGGGCAGGCGGGCGTAGGCTTCCGCGAGGTCATCGCCGTAACCTTTGGGATGCGGCGAGGTGAAGCGGATGCGTTCGAGACCGTCGATCTCGTGCACGGCGTCGAGCAACTGAACGAAGGGGGACTTGCCTTCGAGAACGGGCAGGTCGCGCTTGGCAAAACTTGTGACGATCTGGCCGAGCAGGGTGATTTCCTTCACGCCGCGGCCGACGAGTTCGCGGCATTCGGCGACGATGTCGGGAATGGTGCGGCTGCGTTCCTCGCCGCGCGTGGCGGGCACGATGCAGAAGGTGCAATGCTGGTTGCAGCCCTGCATGATGCTGACGAAGGCGGAGGTGGCGGCTTTGGAACTGCCGTTCACGAGATGCTCGCGGATGGCGGCCTCGCTCTTGGCTTCGGCCTCGACGTCCACAATCTTGTCGCGCTTGCCGGCGAGCAGTTCATCGAGGTATTCGGCGGCGCGATGAAATTTCTGGGTGCCGAGCACGAGGTCCACGTCGGGCAGGCGGTCGATGAGTTCCCGGCCGCGGCTCTGGGCCATGCAGCCCATGAAGCCCAAAATCTGCGTGCGTTTCTCACTGCGGGCGGTGCCGGCGACGTTGCGCATCTTGTTGATGGCCTTTTGCTCGGCGAAATCGCGCACGCTGCACGTGTTGAGCAGCACCACATCGGCGGCGCCCTCGGAGCGGGCCAGGGTATAGCCTTTGGCGACGAGCTGGGCGGCGACGGCTTCGCTGTCGCGCTCGTTCATCTGGCAACCGTAAGTCTTGATATAAACGCTCGGCATGATTCGAGAATGGGCCCTAATCTAACGCATTGGCATGGGTTTGGAAAGAGAGGGATTTGCCAAGGGCAAAAAAGCTCCAAGCACCAAGCACCAAGCGTCCAAGCTCCAAAGAAATTCCAAACATACAAAGGGGACGAATGCGGCTTCCGGGTACGGAGGCGGCGGCAAATAAAATGGCCGGGAAGCGGTGGCTTCCCGGCCCTTGAAGACGGGCGCTGATTTTACGGAGCGGTCACGCGGTAGTAACGCTGCGGATGACTGGCAGTGGCCGGGTCGGCGAAGGTCACCGGACCGGCGCCGAAGGTGCCGTTCGTAACTGCTGTCCACGTGGCGATCGGGGCGGCGACGTTGGTGGCGGTCACGACCTTGAAGGTTTCACGGGCGGGACCGCTGAACGTGAGCTGGAAGGTGCCGTTCGCCAGCGTGGTGCCGCCGCTCAGGGTGGGCGCGACCAGCGGGTTCACGGTGAGGGCGGCGACGGCGGAGGCGTAGCCGGCCACGTTGGTGGCGGCGACGGTGTAGTTGCCGGTCTGGCTCACGGTCAGGTTCGTGAGGGTGAGGGTGGCATTGGTGGCACCGGCGATGGCGTTGGTGTGGTTATCAAACCATTGGAGCGTGACCGGCGCGGTGCCGGTGGTGCTGGCGGTGAACACGACCGTGGCACTGGCATAGACATTAGTGCTGGCCGGGGTGGCGGTGACGGTGGGCGGAACCCCAGCCGAGGTCACCACCAACTGGATGGCGGTGCCGGAGTCCTGCAGGAAGGCGGTGGTGTTGGCCGGGAGCGTGCCGAGCACGAAGCCGGCGAGGCCGTTGCCGCTGATGGAAGTGTAGGTGATCAGGTTATTTGTTCCGACCGTGAGGATGGCATCGAGAAGGTTGATCACATTGGTGCCGGCCACGTACAGCGCAGTAGTGGCGACTTTGCCGCCAGCACCGAGGTTGAAGGCGGTGGTGGAAATGTCCGTGGAACTGGCGCCGAGTGTCAGATTACTGATGGTCAGAGTGCCGGCGCCCGGTTGAACCAGCCCGCCCCACTGGATGGTGGCAGGGCCGCCGACGATGCCGATGCCCGCGAGGGTGGCGTTGGTGGCCACGGTCACGGTGCTGCCGGGAGCGAGTTTGCCATTCACGAGCAGGGTGCCGTTGCTGACGACGGTGGCACCGGTGAAGGTATTGGTAAAGGGCATTGAGAGCGTGCCACCACCCATTTTGGTGAGGCTGCCGGCACCGCTGACCACGTTGCTGATGGTGGTGGAGAAGCCGTGGGTATCAATCACGCCGCCGCTGCCGAGCAACTGTACGCTGAGCACGCCGCCGGTGTTCACCAGGGTGCTGGAGGTGAGGGCGGGGATGTTGGTCAGGAGCGAAATGACGCCGCCATTCAGCGCCAGCACCGGCGTGGCCGCGCTGGCATTATTGGTCCGTTCAAAGCCCTGGGCGGTGTAGATGGTGCCGTAATTGGTGAGGGAACCGAGCCCGGTATTGGCGGTGGACGGTTCCAGTTTGATGGTGTTGGTATGGTTGTAGATCAGAGTGCCACCGTAGCTGACCATCAGATACGCGCTGTAACCGGAGGCGGCCGGCGGGTTCAATGAGAGCGGGCCGTTCTGCACCCAGAGGCCACCGGAATTGATGTTCAGGAAGCCGCTGCGCGACACGAGGGTGGTGCCATTGTTGGTCACGGTGCCAAAGTTATTCAGGGTCTGGCTGGCGGTGCCGGCGGCCGGCGAGCTGCCGACCTGAACCAGCTTGCCGGCGGAAACGAGGATGGTGGAGCCGGACTCAAAGTTGAGGGTGGCAGTGTTGTAGTTATAGGGCAGGCTCCAGCCACCGGCAGCGGTGCTTTGGTCGCCATACACATTCAGCGTGCCGTTGGTCACCAGGGTGCCACCACTGTAGGAGTTGGAGCCGGTAAGGATGAGTGTGCCGGCGCCGTTCTTGGTGAAGCCATAACCGGTGCCGTTGTCCACAATGTTACCACTGATGGTTCCGGAATCGCCCGAGCTGTAAGCGCCAAGCACGGCATTGCCCAGCAGGGTCACGGGGCCGGTGATGGTCGAGCCATTGCCGCCGAGGCGGAGGGCACCGAGGTTGCCGGCGGTTTCGGTCCAGCCGCTGCCGGCGAGTTTGAAGGCATTGGTGTAGGTGTCCACGGCGCTGAGGTAATATTCGCCGCCGTTGGTGGCGACGAGCACCGCCGCGCTGCCGAGATGGAGCTGGCTGGAAGCGGCCACGCGAGCGGCGTTGACCGCCATGGTGCCAGACATGCCGCTGTTATCACCGGTCAAGGTGTAAGGGCCTTGCAGCAGGGTGCCCGTGCTCTGGAATACATAGGTACCGCTGCCGGAGTAGTTGTTGGCGAGGGTCAGGCTGTTGGTGTCGCTGCGATAATAAAGCACGGTGGCCAGGTTGGTGACGGGGCCGCTGCCGGCAACGCCATTGGTGCTGCCATTGCCGACTTGCAGCACACCGGCATTCACGGCGATGCCGCCGGCGAAGTCATTGGAGGTGGTCAGCGTGAGGGTGCCGGTGCCGCTCTTGGTGAGGGTGGCCAGACCGCTGATGCGGCCGCTGCCGGTAAAGGTGTAGTTGCTCGAAGAATTGACCGTGACGGCGGTGGGATACAGCACGGTGGCAAGGCTGACCACCGGGTTGGTGGCGCCAGAGTCGGTGAAGTTCGCCCCGTCTTCCTGGTAGAACACATCGGGTCCGGTGCCGTTAAACCAGTTGGTGGTGGTGGCGACATCCCAGGCATTGCCGTTCAGGCCGCCGGTCCAGACGAGGTTGGGATTGCTGCTGCCGCTGACGATGAGGTTGACCTGGTTGGGGGTGGAAGTGTCCACCGTGAGGGTCAGGCGGGTCAGCACGGGCGTGATGACGAAGTTGGTGGCACCGCCGGTGAGGGTGCCGTTGTAACTGATCAATTGGTAGGTGCCCGTCACCAGAGCCTGCTGGCTAAGCGCCGGGAGGGAGATGAGGTTGGTGCCGGCGAGATTCAGGTTGCCGTAGACGGTCACCTGGTCGTTGATGGCGCTGCCGGCGGTGGTTGTATTGGTCAAATCCAGGACCAGTACGGAGCTGCCGCCGAGGGTTAGATTATTGTTAAAGGTCAGGGTGTTGGGGCTGCCGGCACCACCGGGTGAGATGGTGGCGTTGCTGGCGGTGATGAAACTGCCATTGACCGAGCCGGACCCGGCAATGGTCTGGCCCGGGGCCAGGGTGAAGGTGCCACCTTGGGCGGACACATCAAAGGTGGCACCACTCGCCACGGCGATGAGGGCGGAATTGGAAATGGTGCCGGCTGCGCCGATCGCCAACGTGCCGTTGGTGATGACGGTCGGGGCCGTCAAGTAATCCACGCCGTTGATGGTTTCGGTGCCGCCGCCGTTTTTGACGAGCGTCAGGCCAAAGGCGCCGCTGTTGGTCAGGATACCGCTGAAGGTGCCGCTACCGCCGTTCATCCCGATGTAGAGGGTGCCGCTGGCGGCATAGGGTTCAACGAAGCCGGTGCCGGTGAGGGCATCGATGTGCTGGTCAATGTAATTGCCGAAGATGCTGCCGGCGCCGACATCCACGGAGGCGGTGGAAGGAATGGCGGAGGCGCTAAAAGATTCAAACAGCGTGCCCGCGCCCTGGAGATAAACATTGCCAGTGAACGAATTGTTGCCGCCCAGGTCAATGCGATGCCCGCCGAGCAGGGTCAGGTTGCCGGTACCGGTGATGGCACCGCCAATGTGCAGGCGGTCGAGCTGGTTGCCGGAGTCAATGATCAGGGACTGGTTGAGGCTGATGGGACCGGAGATGGTGGTGGAATTGCCGCTGGCGCCGCCGCTCTGGTCGCTGCCGATGGTGACCGGGCCGGTGCCGGTGCCGGGGACGCTGATGGCGTTGGTGAAGGTATCCTTGTAGGTCACGTAGAGGGCCACGGCGTTGGTGCCGGTATTGCCATCGCCCAACGTGATTGGGCCGGTGCCCAGCGAGTTGGTGGCGTTTTTGGCAATGATGGAGCCGGCAGAAATCGCGGTGCCCCCGGTGAAGGCGTTGATATTGCTGACGATGAGGGAAGCGGTGCCGGCCTTGAGCAGAGCGGCGCCGCCGCTGATGGCGCCGGCACCCTGAATGACAAAGTTATTGGTGGAGTTGGTAACCACGAACAGGCCGGGGGAAACGGTGCCAACCACGTTGACGGTCAGGTTGGTGGCGGTGTCGTCGAGAGTGGTGTTGTCGCCCTGGCCGAAGTAATCCGTGGCGGTGCCATTGAACCAGGTAAAGCTGGTGCCGGCATCCCAGTAATTGCTGCCGCCATCGCCGCGCCAGACAAGGTTGCGGGGGGCGCCGTTGGTGAACCAGAGGTTGATCTGGTTGGGCGTGGAGAAGTCCAGAGTGGCAGAGTGGCTGCCCACGATGGCGAAGTTGGTGACCCCGCCGGTGAGGGTGCCGCTGTAATTGATGACCGTATAAGGACCGGCGGCCGCGGAGCCGCTGAGCAGGTTCAGATTGACGGTGGTGACGCCGCTCAAAACCAGATTGCCGCCGACGTAGATGGAATCATTGCCGCTGCTGGTGGAGCTGGAGACATCCAGATTGAGGATGTTGGTATTGAAGGTGAGGTTGCCGTTGACCGAGAGGGAGCCGGCGGTCAGCGCCGCCGTACCCGGGGCGAGGGTGGTGCCTTTGTTCATGGTCAGGGCACCCACGCTGCCGGCGACGATCAGGGTGCCGGCGTTGACGGTGGTGGTGGCGGTGTTCAGGTTTGCATTGGGGAGGGTCAGGGTGCCGGTGCCGTTTTTGGTCAGCGCGCCAGCGCCGGAGAGGCTGCCGGCGAAGGTGGTACTGGTGCCATCGGCGAGGGTGAGTCCACTATTCAGGGTGGCCGTGCTGCTGGCCACGCCGGAGAGGGAGCCGATAACGGAGGCGCTGCTCACGGTGAGCGTGGCGGAAGACGAGTTCAGGGTGATGCGGGGGGCCGGGTTGGTGAGGGCGGCGCTGATGGTCAGGTTGGCGAAGGCATTCAGGGTCATATTGCCACTGCCCCAGCCGGAGACGGCGGTGGAATAAAAGTTCAGCGTGCCGGAGGTGGTGCCGGCGGCGGTGCCGGTATTGGTCCAACTGCCGGAATAGCCGCTGCTGTCGCCGGTCAGGTAAAAGTCACGCTGATGAGAGGTGCCGCTGGTGGAGCGGGTCAGGTTCACAGAACCGGAGCCAGTCAGGGGCGAGTCCAGGTACAGGTCGAGCGTGTAGCCATCCGTGGTGCCGTAGGTAATGGTGTTGGTGCCCTTGAACACCAGGGGCGTTTTGAGATGGTGCAGAACAGAACCCAGCGAGGAGTCCAGTTTGATGATGGCGTTGCTGACGGTCAGGGTGCTGGCAGCGACCGCAACGGTATTGGTGAAAAGATTGGTGGTGCTGATGCTGGTGCCACTATTGGAGCGGTAGAGATAGAAGGTGGAGCCGCTTTGCACGGTCACGCTGTTCGCATTGAAGGCGCTATTGGTACTATCCACCGACTGCATGGTGAAGGCGCCGGAGACAAGATAATCATTGGTGGCAACGGGCACGCCATTGGGGTTCCAGGCGGCCGGGTTGGTCCAGACGGCCGTGGCGGCATTGGTCCAGGTGACCAAAATGGCCCGGGCGGAGCTGGTCAGCAGACAGGTGATGGCAATCAGCAGGGAAAGCGCCCATGCTCGTGAAGAGCGGCTGACAGGGTGTGCCGGGGGATGGTTTAACGACAGATTTGCATTCATGTTATTTGGTATATTGCCTCGTTTGATTGATCCGCTTTTGCCAAAAATACTTGGCTTCAAGACTTTGTGTTTCTCTCCATAAAATCAAACGCTTAATGATAACTTTTGCACCCGCCGACCGGCATACCATATTAGGGGGAGGTCGGCCGAGACGGAATAGGTACGCAACACGCTTGCAGGCTGGCGTGGAAAGGGTATTTTCAGGCGAACGGAATCCGCATGGAGAACCATCCATTGAAAATATTGCTGATCAGCGCCGACGCCCCCTTCGCGCGCCGCGTGACTGAATTGCTGGGCTCATCGGTCGAATTGACCGTCGAGCCGGGCCCGGATGCCGGGCTGGCGATGGTGGCAACCAACAACTTTCACCTAATCCTGTTTGAGATTGCGCAGGCGAACACGGCGGCGTTATTTCAGATCACCTCCCTCACGGCCAAGGCTCCGCAATTGCCGGTGATTGTCATCGGGCCCAACGGGGATGAGCATTATCTGCCCGAGGCGGTTTACAGCGGGGCGCAGGATTATCTGGGCCGCGATGAACTGACGGTGCCCACGCTGCACCATGCGATCCATTGTTCCATTGCCCGCCAGCAGGAGCGTTTGGCGCTGGTGGCGGAAAAGGAAAATTACTACGGCATTTTCGACCATCTGGTGGAAGGCATTTTCCGGACCACGCCAGACGGCCATTATCTATTGGCGAACATCGCGCTGGCGCGCATCTACGGTTACAAATCGCCCGTGGAACTGATGGCCAGCATCAAGGACATTGCGGAACGCCTGTATGTGGAGCATGGCCGCCGCGAAGAATTTGTCCGCTTCATGCAGGAGAACGACACGCTGAGCGGCTTTGAGTCCAAGATTTACCGCAAAGACGGTACGATCATCTGGATTGCGGAAAACTGCCGGGCGGTGCGGGATGCGCAAGGCAAGCTGCTGTACTACGAGGGCACGGTGGAGGACATCACGGAACGCAAGCGGGCGGAGGAGCAGATTCGCCGCGCCACGGCAGAGTTATCGCGCAGCCGCGAGGCGTTGCGGGCCAAGAGCGCCTTGATGGAGGAAAACCTGCGCACGGCGCGGGAAATCCAGTACGCGATGCTGCCGCAGGTGTATCCGTGTTTTCCCCAGCACGTCGCACCGGAGCAGAGCGCGTTTCAATTCGTGCACCGCTATGAGCCGGCGGAGACGGTGAGCGGCGATTTTTTCAGCGTCTCGGCCATTTCCCCCACCGAGGCGGGCGTATTCATTTGTGACGTGACCGGCCACGGTGTCCGGGCGGCGCTGGTGACGGCCATGATCCGGGCGCTGGCGGAGGAGTTAAAACCGCTGGCCCGCGAGCCGGGCAGTTTTTTGCGGAAGCTGAATTACGATCTGTGCAGCATCCTGAAAAACACCGGGTCACCCATGCTGACGACCGCGTTTTACGCGGTGGCGGACTGCCGGACGGGGCGGTTGCGTTTTGCGAATGCCGGGCACCCCAAGCCGCTGATGGTGCACCGTACCACGGGCAGCGTGGATCCGCTGGTGAATGACACCGGCCGGAGCCAGCCGGCCTTGGGCTTGTTTGAAGACCCGCCGTACCAAACCTCGGAAGTGGCCATTGCGCCCGGTGACTTTCTGATGCTGTTTACCGATGGCCTCTATGAGGTGCAGGGCCAGAACGAGGAGCTTTATTCCCAGCAGCGGCTGATGATGGATGTGAAATGCCTGCTGGACCGGACGCCCACGGCCATGTTCGATGAATTGCTGGGCATCATCCGCGCCTTTTCTGTGAATGGCGAATTTGATGATGATGTGTGTCTGGTAGGCATGGATTTCATTGGCGTGCCACCGACCAAATCCTGAGGCCGGGTACTTCGCCATGCCAACCCGCTGGCGGTGAGTCCGGCTACCCGCCGGACTGGTGACATTTCGTTTCAACGTAAGATCAATCAGGTTTTTCATCATAAAGGCCGCCTGACCGGCTGCCAAAAGTGGTTTTCTAAAGGTTTTCCCTAGACAGATAGAGCGAAACGGCAAATGGAAAAAGGCCGGCACCTGTGACACAATAGCATTTCAGTTGGTTCTCTAAATCAGAAGAGGGTGGCGTATCCATGGCAAACTTGGCGGGATCCGCCCATTTTACGTTGAAGACAATTCAGGAAACAATCCGTTGAGAAAGTATAATTATTAAGATGAAAGCACCGTCGTTCCAGCATACGTATTTAATCAGCAGGCTGCTTGTACTGGGCATGGCGGGTGTCTGTGTGTCTGCCCGGGCCGGTTTTGGGTTGGAGGATAGCACCAACTACGCCGTGCTATATGAAGGCTCGGGAAAAAATGTTTTGCAATGCGACAGCGGCAACATCACGGGCGACATCGGTATTGGAGCCCCGTCGAAAGCCACGACCGCGAGCTTGAAACTGAGCAGTTCCGCCTCAAAAACGATCATCAACGGGAACCTTTATTTTGACAGTGAAGTCAATGTCTCCGGCAAGGCGGGCAGTGATTATGAACAGAAGGACGGGGAGATTGCCGGGAACAAGTCCAGCGTGTCGTCGGATCTCAACTATCTGAACAAACTGTCCGCCAGCCTGGGTGGCGAGGCGGGAACGGCCGTGGCCATCGACACTGGCGAAACCGGTAAACAGACCATCTACGCCGCCAATGGCAAACTGGATGGCAACGGCAACCGGGTGTTTAATGTGACGGATTTTTCCTTTGGCAAAAACACGACCCTGACGATCAGTGGCGACCCGGCGGGCGACTCGGTGGTATTTAATTTTTCTGATGACGCCACGTTTGGCGGCAGCATCACCCTGGCCAAAGGGCTGAGTTCCGATCAGGTGATGTTCAATTTTCCGGGCGGTTCCGACCTCGATGAAGGCGTCACCCTGAAAATCAATGCCAACGGCGGAACGGAGTACGGTACTTTCCTGAATCCCAACGGACAGATCATCATCACGAATTCAGTGGTGCAAGGCCGGGTATTTGGCGGCGGCTCCCAGGATGAGGACATCGAATCCGGATGCAGCGTGATCGCTCCGAACGTGGTTCCCACCCCCGTACCGGAACCGGAAATTTGCGCCATGATCGCCATGGGTATTGCCGGCCTGTGGGTGGCCCGGTGACGGCGGAACTGACGGGAATGGCTGCGGATCAGGATTGTGCTGCGGTCAGCCGGATGATGTCGCGCAGCGAGGTCTGCGGTTTGAACCCGACGAAGCGTTCCAGTTTTTCCACCAGCGGTTTGCGGCGGCGCATGTCATCGAACCCGGGCGCATAGGCCTGGTCGTACGGAATCAGTTCGATGGCAGACGGTGAGGCGAGGGTGTTCGTCACCAGCCGGGCAAGCTCCAGAATGGAGACCTCTTCAGTGCTGCCGATGTTGAATATTTCTCCGCGGGCCGCCGGGCAGTTTTGCAGCCGGACCAGCGCCTCCACCACATCCAGCACAAAGCAGAAGCAGCGGGACTGGCCGCCATCACCAAACACGCGCAGCGGCCGGCCGGCCTTGGCCGCTTCAATGAACCGGGGCAGCACCATGCCGTAGCGTCCGGTCTGGCGCGGGCCGACGGTGTTGAACAGGCGGACGATGGTCACTGGCAGGTTGTTCTCCCGGGCGTGGGCCAGGGCGAGAAATTCATCGGTCAGTTTCGAACAGGCGTAGCTCCAGCGTGATTGGCCTGGCGGCCCGATGAGCAGATCGTCGTTTTCGTCAAAGGCGGGCTTGGCGCTCTTGCCATACACTTCCGAGGTGGAGGTGAACAGGATGGGTGTGCCGGATCTGGCGGCAGCCTGGAGCAGGCACTGGGTTTCGTTAAAACTGGCTTCGAGCACGTGGAGGGCGGATTTGACCACGAGGTCCACGCCGACGGTGGCGGCGAGGTGATAAACAAATTCCGCCTGGGCCACGAGCTGTGGCAATTCCGCGCAACCGGAGATGCGGGAGGAAATGACCCGCAGCCGCGGATTGGCTTCATACGGCTGGAGGTTTTGCCGGCTGCCGGTGGAAAAATCATCAATCACCACGACGGATTTGCCATTCTGCAAGAGGCGGCCGACGAGGTGTGAGCCGATGAAGCCCGCGCCACCGGTGACCAGGACGAACGGGGTGGCAGGATGGGTAGTGGCGGAGGGCATGCGTTTATTCAGGGCGCGTTTTCAAGTTAGCATGGGCGATTGGACGGCAAGGTTCAAGCCCGCACGAATGACTGTTTCAGCGCAGCACGCTGGCGATGGCTTCGGCAATTTTCTGGCGGAAATCAGCATTTTCAATGTGTTGCGCTTCCGACGGGTTGGAGAGGAAGCCGCCCTCGATCAGCACGGCGGGGCGTCTTTGGCCATGGAGCACACCCATGAACCGGGCGCGACGGACGCCCCGGTCTTCCTCGCCGCTGGCCCGCAGCACGGCAGTATGCAGGCGCATGGCGAGTTGAATGTTCGCTTCGTCGGAATCGTTATTGGGAAATGACTGGAACAGAAAATCGGGATTTCCCCGCGTCAATGTGGAAGGCAGACCGACGGGGGTCAGGCAATACGTTTCCAGACCGGATTCCCGGTGGGACGGGGCGGCCGAATTGAAATGCAGGCTGATGAACAGGCTGGCATGGTGCATCTCAGCAAAGGTCACCCTGTTGGACAGCGCCACATCCACGTCGTTGGTATGGGTCAGAAACACCTGCCAACCGCTGGCTTCGAGCAGGGGTTTGAGGCGGCGGGCACAGTCGAGGGTGAAATCCTTTTCCGGCCGCTTGTCGAGTACGCTGATGGTGCCGCCGTTGATGCCGCCATGGCCGGGGTCAATCACCACCACGCGATTGGTTCCAAACGTCAGCGGTTCATTCACCAGCAAGGGTTCCAGGTTCTTTTGCAGGTCGAGACCGTAAACGAAAAGCTGGTTATCAATGACTTCGGGGGCGTAGCCGAGGTGGATGCCCACGCCGTTCCAGGTGGCTTCGCGGCTGCCAATGATCAGGGTCATCACGCCTTTGGGTGAGCCGATGGCGTAGGCGGTGATGGGGGAACTGGCCACCTTGCGCGGCGGGGAAAGTTTATGGCGCACCGCCCAGTTGTTCAGGGAGGTCCAGGTGAGAATCGGAGCCGGCCGGGTGATTTTGGGCGGCAGATTGATATGGACGTCGGAGCTATTGTTGGTGGCGGGCGGCA
Organism: uncultured Verrucomicrobia subdivision 3 bacterium; assembly: GCA_903820285.1. GTDB lineage: Bacteria > Verrucomicrobiota > Verrucomicrobiia > Limisphaerales > UBA11358 > UBA11358. The sequence continues at coordinate 18,533 of CAIJGS010000199.1, forward strand.
GCACCGGCCGGATTACCACGGGCTTGGGCGGGACCACAACCGCATTGGTAACGGTTATTTCCGCCGGCGGCGGTCCGGTTTCTTCCCGGGGCGTGGTGGCACAGCCCGCGAGCAGCAGCAACAGCGAGGCGCCAAAGATCAATTCCGCAAATTTGAGCACGCGCCAATTGTGCGGAAGGGATGGAGGGACTCAAGTTGATTCCAGTACTTTTGCCAATTTCCCAGTGGCGACAGCGGCCTTGCCTGCTTCCCCGGCTTGTTTGCGGCGGAGCTTTGCGGCATGATGGGGCGGTGAAAATTCTTGTGGCCATCACCGGTGCCAGCGGCGCGCTTTACGCGCAGCGGTTGCTGGACAATCTGAATCCGCACGAGCATCAGATCCATGTGGTGCTGAGCAACTATGCGCAGCAGGTGGTCGCCACGGAACTGCCCGGGGGCTTGCGCCTGCCGGAGGGCGTGAAACCATACGGGCTCAAGAGCATGAACGTGCCATTTGCCAGCGGGTCGAATCCGCCGGACGCCATGGTCATCATCCCCTGCACCATGGGCACGATGGGGCGCATCGCCCATGGTTACAGCGAGGATGTGCTGCAACGCGCGGCTGATGTGGTGCTGAAGGAAAAACGGAAATTAATCCTGGTGCCGCGCGAAACCCCGCTGAACCTCATCCATGTCAAAAACATGGAACTGCTGCTGCTCGCCGGCGCGACGCTGATTCCGGCGAATCCGAGTTTTTATGCCGGGGCGAGTACGATTGTTGAGCTGGTAGATACGGTTGTGGCGCGGGTGCTGGATCATATTGGGTTGCCGAACCAGCTTGCGCCTCGTTGGGCTGAGGAGCAGGACTAATTCAAAATGAAGAAGGGGAAACATCCAACATCCAACATCGAACACCCAACATCCAATGATGGGGAGGTGGTCGTTTGGGAATTGAAGGATGGCAATCGGGATGGCCGTCAATTCAATCTGGAGGAACGGCTGCTGGCATTTTCCTCGGCGGTAATTGACCTGTCCGAAAGCCTGCCTCGCACCCGGGCGGGAACCCATGTGCCCAGTCAGATATTACGGTCTGGAACATCACCTTATCCCAATCACGGTGAGGCGGAAGATGCGGAATCGCGGGAGGATTTTATTCACAAACTCAAACTTTGCCTGAAGGAACTGCGGGAAACCCGGCGCTGGGCGAGATTGATACAGCGCAAAGGCTGGGGCAAGGATGATCCGGCCTTGGTTTTTGTGTTGTCGGAAGCCGAGGAATTGGTCCGGATTTTCTATGCGAGCGTCCAGACGGCCCGGCGGAATGCCCTTGCCGAACGGCGCAAACCAGCCGCCCGTTACCCAGCCGGCAACGCTGGCTGAACACTGGATGTTGGATGTTGGATGTTTTTTAAAAAATGATTTCTACAATTCAAAAATGGGCTTCCTTCGTGCGCTTTTCGCACACGGTCTTCGCGCTGCCGTTTGCGCTGGCGGCGATGCTGGTGGCGGCGCGGGAACAGCGCGGCTGGCCGGGGTGGCGGACGTTTGGTTTGATTCTCGTGGCCATGGTGGGTGCCCGGACCTGTGCCATGGCGTTTAACCGGATTGTGGACCGCAAGTTTGATGCGCTGAATCCGCGTACCCAGAACCGGCATTTGCCGGCGGGGACGATTTCGCTGTTCGGTGCATTGATGTTGTGCGCCATTTCCGGGGCTTTGCTGATTGGCGCGAGTTATTTTCTGAACCCGGTTTGTTTCTACCTCTCGCCGGTGGCCTTGGTGATGGTTTGCTTTTATTCACTGACCAAGCGGTTCACGAATTATACGCATGTTTATCTGGGCGTGGCGCTGGCGCTGGCACCGGTGGGCGCGTGGCTGGCGGTGAAGGGGGCGAATGTATCCGCGTGGGAAATCATCCAGATGACTCTGCTGGCGCTCTCGGTGGTGCTGTGGCTGGTGGGCTTCGATATTATTTATGCGCTGCAGGATTATGAATTCGACCGCTCGCACGGACTGCATTCACTGGTCGTGGCCTGGGGACCCAAGAATGCGCTGAACGCCGCGTTTCTGGCGCATCTGCTCATGTGCGGGTTGCTGCTGACGTTTGGGTTGCTCTGCCGGTTTCACCTGGCGTATCTCATTGGCTGGGTGCTCATTCTGGGCTGTCTGGTGCTGGAGCATTGGATCGCCCGCCGCCGGAGCCTGAACTGGATCAATATCGCGTTTTTCCGGCTGAACGCGCTCGTCGGCGCGGTGTTTTTGGTGGTGGTGGGGGTGGAGGTGATCTTTCCGTGGATGAAAAGTCAATAGCTTGGAGAAGGATGGAAGAGCTTTGGTGCCCAATTATGGTTCCGGCCATACAGGCCGGGAAATAAATCATCGGCCATACCCAGGCCTGCGCTTGCGGACTCGCTCCAGCCTGGGCTGCAACCTGACGGGCCTTCAGCCCTCACGGGGATGCCCATTGCAGTTCTCTCGGATTTGCCATGGAGCGGGAAAGATGCTTTAATGTGCGGGATGAATTTTTTCATTCAACGCAGCGAGTTGCGCGACATCCATGACAAGGTGGCCGCGGGTGTGCGCATTACGGAAGCCGATGCCCTGCGGTTGTTTGAATCCAAGGATCTGAATGCGATTGGCGCCATTGCCGACCTGGCGCGTCAACGGAAGTCTGGCAACCGGGCGAGCTACATCGTCAACCGCTACATCAACTATTCCAACTACTGCATCCTCTCGTGCCAGTTTTGTTCCTTCGCCCGCAAGAAGCGCGATGCAGACGGCTTTGAGCTGTCGGTGGATCAGATCGTGGAAAAGGCGCGCGAAGCGCTGAAATTGGGCATCACGGAATTGCACATTGTGGGCGGCTTGCATCCGTCGCTGCCGTTCAGTTATTACACGGATATGCTGCGCGCGTTGAAGCAGCTGGATCCCCGGCTGCAATTGAAGTGTTTCACGGCCATTGAAATTTTGCACCTGGCGTGGCTGGCCAAAAAATCCGTGGAACAGACGCTGATTGAATTGAAGGACGCAGGTCTGGCCTCGCTCACGGGTGGCGGCGCGGAGATTTTCCGCAAGGAAGTCCGGTCGCAGATCGCCAAGGGCAAGGAATCGGGGGAGGAATATCTGGACGTGCACCGCACCTGGCACAAGCTTGGGCAGCGCAGTACGTGCACGATGCTGTACGGCCATGTGGAAACTCTCGCGGACCGCGTGGACCATCTGCGCCAGTTGCGGGCCTTGCAGGATGAGACGCACGGTTTTGTAGCGCTCGTGCCGCTGGCGTACCAGCCGGAGGATAATAACATACCGGTATCGCATCCGCCCACGGGCTACGACTCATTGCGCACGATTGCGGTGAGCCGCATCTATCTGGACAATTTCGACCACATCACGGCGTACTGGGTGGGTCTGGGCATGAAGCTGGCGCAGGTGGCGCTGAGCTACGGCGCGGATGACATCCACGGCACGATCATTGAGGAACACATCTTCCACATGGCCGGCGCGACTTCGCCGCAGTTGCAGACAGAAGCGGATATGGTCAAAGCCATCCGCGAAGTCGGCCGCACGCCGGTGCAGCGCAATACCTTCTACGAACCGATCCGGATTTTGGAAAATTCTCCGGTGGCGGGAGCGGCGGGGAATGCCGGTCACTCCAAGGTTTTAGAAGACAATCTGGCGACGGCGTAAGGGCTGGTTGGGGCCGGCGGCAGTCGATGTAAGAAGACTTTATGCCTATGCGTAGAATCCAATCTTTTTTGAGCCTTCGGACGTCGGCTCCTACAAATTCTTAAATTATTCTTTGATCTTCGGCGGCTTGGTGTCGTCGCCTTCGCGTTCGAGGAAGCCATGGAGCATGCGGATGCGGGTGGGGTGGCGCATTTTGCGGAGGGCTTTGGCCTCGATCTGGCGGATGCGTTCGCGGGTAACGCGGAATTGGGAGCCGACTTCCTCCAGCGTGCGTGGCGAGCCATCGGCAAGGCCGAAGCGGAGTTCCAGCACTTGGCGCTCGCGTTCGGAGAGACTGCACAGGACGTCGCCAAGTTTGTTTTTCAACAGGCTGAAGCTGGCAAAGTCCAGGGCGTTTTCGGCGGTCTTATCCTCGATGAAATCACCGAAGCTGGCGTCATCCTCATCGCCGACCGGGGCCTGGAGGGAGATGGGCTGCTGGGACATTTTCAGGATGGCCTGGATGCGGTACACCGGCATCTGCAAATCTTCGGCGAGTTCCTCGGGGGTGGCTTCGCGGCCGAGTTCCTGGAGCAGCTTCTTTTGCACCCGCAGCAGCTTGTTGATGATCTCGATCATGTGCACCGGGATGCGGATGGTGCGGGCCTGATCGGCGATGCTGCGGGTGATGGCCTGGCGGATCCACCAGGTGGCGTAGGTGGAAAACTTGTAGCCGCGCCGGTATTCAAATTTTTCAACGGCTTTCATCAGGCCAATGTTGCCTTCCTGAATGAGATCGAGGAAGGAGAGGCCGCGGTTGGTGTATTTCTTGGCAATGGAGATGACGAGGCGCAGGTTGGCTTCCACCATTTCGGTCTTGGCCTGCAGGGCGCGGTCATTGGCATCGCGCAGCCGTTTGAAGGCTTCGCGGAATTCGGCGTGCGGCATCCGGACAAATTCTTCCAGAGCCTTGAGCTTCTGGCGTTCGGCCTCCACGAGGTGCTGCTGGGCGATGGAGGTGGTCTGGTTTTCGGCTTCGACGAGTGACCGCAAACAGTTTTGAAACTTGTCGTGAATGTTTTCCGCCACGAGGGCCATTTCCTCGATTACTTTTTGCTTGAAGCAAAATTTGGGAAACATTGCGTGCTGCTTCTTATCCACCTGTCGGAAGGTCTCGAGGTGGTGTTCGTGGCCGGGGCCATGCGGATTGGCGGCCCACTCGTTGTAGGCCAGGTCGGCGGCCTGATCAAGTTTACGGAGATGGGTCACGATCTTTTGCAAGACCCGGAGATGGGAGATGCGGTCCTGCACCTTCTGGTCGATGACCACCCGGTCAAACCGTTCCCGGGGCGGATCCACGAGCAGTTTTTCCGCGAGGGCAATATGTTCCTTGGCGGCAAAGCCGAGGCTGTAGGTGATGGCGGTCAGTTCTTCCTCGGCCACCTCGATGCGCTGGGAAATCAACACTTCCTGTTCGCGGGTAAGCAGCGCCACCTGGCCCATCTGGTTCAGGTACAGCCGCACGGGATCGTCCAAGGCATCGAGCCGGGGACTTTCATCTTCCGCGGCCTCAGCATTTTTTTCGCGATCCACCTCGGCCGGGTCCACCACGTCGATTTCCAGCTCATGCAGCTTGGTGAAGATTTCCTCGATCTGTTCGGGGGTGACGAGAGAATCGGGCAGGGCATCGCTGATGTCGTTGAAGGTGAGCCGGCCCTGTTCCTGGGCCAGGCGGATCAATTCCTTCAGTTTTTCGGCGAGAAACGGGGTGGCTTCGAGGAGCGCCGAGGTGGGCACGGCCGTGACAACGGCGTGGCCTCCGGCGTTTTTGACGGAATCGTTTGCTCCTGCCTTGTGGGTCTTTGATTTGGTCATAGACACTGCACTATCCGGCTACACTCAAATACTGACGCGGGAATATGAAAAGACCGCCGCGTTTCGTCAAGCTGGTAAACGCACGGCGGCCATTTTTTGTGGCGCGACGTAAATTCCCCGTGGCTTCAACTGGTCCAAAATCATCTCGACGGTACGCTCCACGGCGCCATGGTTTTGCAGCACCACCTCGCTGGCGTGGCGGCCGATCTCGGCCCGTCGTTCCGGTTTGGCGAGCAATTCCGCCAGGGCGGTTTCGAGGCCGGCAACATCCGGAACCTGGACAGCGCCGCCGGCGGTCACAAAATTGCGCGCGATGTCCGCAAAGTTTTCCATGTTGGGTCCGAAAATCACGGTTTTACCCAGAATGGCCGGTTCAATCGGGTTTTGTCCGCCATGGGCGGTCAGACTTTTGCCAATGAACACAATGGTGGCCGGTTCATAGAAGAAGCGCAATTCGCCGGTGGTGTTCACCAGCAGGCAATCCAGCTCGCCCGGCTGGAATTTGACGAGATAATTGAGATTGGTGCGCATCGCGAACTTTAATCCCCGGGCGGCCAGCTGCCGGCTGACTTCGTTGCAACGTTCAAAATGGCGCGGGACGAGCACGAGAAAAAGATTGGGGAAACGGGCTTTCAGCCGTTTGAAAATATCCGCGAGCACAATTTCCTCGCCATCGTGGGTGCTACCGGCCACCAGAACATGGGCATCCGGTGGCACGCCGATCTGCCGCAGCAGCGTCACGGCATCCAGCCGGCGGCGCTCGGCGAACACGGCGGTATCAAATTTCATGTTGCCCACCACGCGTACCGCGTCGCGCTGGCAGCCCACGGCCAGCAGTCGGTCGGCGTCCTGCTCATTCTGCACGCCCACCCCGGCCATGGAGGCAAACAGCGGGCGGAACAGGAAGGCAAACCGCTTATATCCACGGAAAGAGCGGTCCGAAAGCCGGGCATTCGCGAGGAAAACCGGGACATTTAACCGTTGCGCCCGCCAGAGAAAATTGGGCCAGATTTCCGCTTCCACCAGCACAAACGCCTCGGGATTGATGGTGGCGATGGCATGGTTCACGTAGGTCCGGCGATCAACGGGATAGTATATTTTGGCAATGCGCGTAGGGAGGCGCTGACGCAGCTCGGCCATGCCGGTGGTGGTGGTGGTGGAAACCACAAATTTTACATTGGGAACGCGCGGTTCCAATGCCTGAATAAGCTGCGTACAGAGATTCACCTCCCCAACGCTGACGGCGTGGATCCAGACGACGTGCCGGTTGGTCAACGCCTGCTTGAGGTCGGGACTGTAATTGGCAAATCGTTCACCAAACCCCTCCACCCAATTTCCGCGTCGCCACATCCGCCAAAAGTAATATGGCGAAGCCAGCACAAAGGCGATAATGAAAATAACGTTATAAACAAACTGCATGAACCACTACAATCTCGCCCATTTGGTTGCGAAGTGCAAAAAAAATGTTTTTAATTCGCGCCCCTTATTGAGATCAGGTCAGTCTTGACGGCACGGTGCCAAACGTCAGAATCTACCTGTTTGTCGGCAATAAAAGTTTTACCGCCGGCCGCGGAAATTTCGGCCCGCGTGCAGCAGACACCGGCCGGGCAAAGTCTGGCCCGGCATCTGTCGCCGGGCGGAGCTTTGTCGCTGGCGGGCGTCGCTGTGGCCGCCCAGCCATTTTTTGCCGCCTGGGTGCGCAGCCTGTTTCCGGACCGGACGGTGGTGCTGGTGGCGGAAAATCTGAAATGGCAGGAAAGTTTCCAGCAGGATTTGGAGACGTGGCTGGGTGCATCTCCCTGGTTTTATCCGGCTTGGGAAGTATTGCCGCACGAGGACAAGCTGCCGCATGCGGATGTAATCAGTGAACGGTTGCAAACCCTGGTGCGGCTGACGGAGCCGGGCAAAGGGCGGGCGGGTATCGTGGTCACCGACCCTACGGCGTTGATGCAAAAGACGTTTCCGCCGCACGAAATTCAGCGCCGGACGCGTATTCTGGAACGAGGTGCCAAAATTGCGCCGCTGGACCTGATTGAATTTCTGGAGGAACAAGGCTATGAGCCGGAGGCACAAGTGTCGCAAAAAGGCGAAATTGCCCTGCGCGGCGGCATTGTGGACATTTTTCCGCCCACGAGTCCATGGCCGGTACGACTGGAGTTTTTTGGCGATGAACTGGAATCACTCCGCTATTTTGATCCGCTGACCCAGATTTCCCGCGAAGAAATTACGGTGATAACGCTGCCGCCGGCGGGCGAACTGGGGATTCTGAAGAAGAACGTGCGGGAGGCGGGCGCAAAGCCTGCCGTTTTTGCCACCCTACTGGATTATTTGCCCACGGAAACCATTTTCCTTTTCTCCGAGCCAGAAATTCTGGCGGTGCAGGCGGAGACTTATGCGCAGCAAATTCCCAAGGACGATCCGTTTTTTATTTCCTGGCCGGATTTTTTAACTGATTTGAACCGGCGCGGTTTTACTTCGGTGGAACTGACTGGGGAAATTCAGGTTGTTGGCGGTGAGGCCGCTGCTTTTCCACAATTTGAAACGCTGGATGCTTTCCGGCCACTGAGCGAGCGTCCGCCGGAGTTGCAGGTGGCGGAGGCGCAGCGCCGGGAATTTTTCCAGCAGCTGCATCGCTGGTTGCGGCAGGACGTGGCCGTGCATGTGTTTTGCAATAACGATGGGGAGCGGCAGCGGTTCGAGGAGGTGTGGAAGGACATCCATGGTGCAGCGGCAGCGGAAGTTGTGACAGGAAAAAAGCCCCGTCCATCGCTGGCGGAGTTGCGGCCGATTATTCAAATCGGTTCGCTGGCGCGCGGATTTATCTGCGAAGCGGCGAAACTGGTGGTGGTGACGGATGCGGAAATTTTCGGTCGTTACAAGATTCAGCGGCCGCGCCGGATGAAGTCGGCGCATGCGCAGGCGGCGCGGTCCGCGCTGGACATTGATTTCACGGATCTCAATGAAGGCGATCTGGTGGTGCATCTGCAACACGGCATTGGGCGCTACGCCGGTTTGAAGAATGTGGCCACGCGGACGGGCATGCCCAAGGCGACGACGGGCGAGGCGAAGCCGGAGACGGAGTGTCTGGTGATCGAATACGCGTCCACCGATCCCACTGGCGAGGCGCCCAAGCTCTATGTGCCCGTGAGCGAGGCGCATCTGGTGAGCAAGTATGTCGGCGCGGGGCGGGCGAATCCGCCTTTGAACACGCTGGGCGGTGCGCGCTGGCAGAAGGCGCGGGAGCAGGCGGAACAATCGGTGCGCGATGTGGCCGCCGAACTGTTGCGCATCCAGGCCGTGCGCGATTCGCAGGCCGGCCATGCCTGCAAGCCGGACACGCAGTGGCAGCGCGAGTTTGAAAGCGCCTTTATCTACGAGGAGACGCGCGATCAGGTGACGGCCATTGCCGAAACCAAGGCGGACATGGAGCGGCCCAAGCCGATGGATCGATTGATTTGCGGCGACGTGGGCTTTGGCAAGACAGAGGTGGCGATTCGCGCGGCATTCAAATGTGTTATGGACGGAAAACAGGTGGCAATTCTTGTCCCCACGACGGTGCTGGCGCAGCAGCATTACAATAATTTTCGCGAGCGCATGGCGGATTACCCGATCCGGGTGGAATTGCTGTCGCGGTTCCGCACGAAGCGCGAGCAGAACCGGGTGGTGCGGGAGTTGGCGGCGGGCGCGGTGGATATCATCATTGGCACGCACCGCATTGTGCAGGATGACATTGAGTTTAAAGACCTTGGTTTGGTGGTGATTGACGAGGAACAGCGGTTCGGCGTGCAGCACAAGGAAAAGTTCAAACGCATGCGCACGCTGGTGGATGTGCTCACGCTGAGCGCCACGCCGATTCCGCGCACGCTCTACCTGGCGCTGACCGGGGCGCGGGACATGAGCACCATCCAGACGCCGCCGCATGACCGGTTGCCGGTCGAGACGGTGGCCACGCAATATGACGAGCGGCTGATCCGCGACGCCATCCTGCGCGAAATGCAGCGCGGCGGGCAGGTTTTCTTTTTGCACAACCGCGTGACGACCATTGAGACGATGCGCGTGACCTTGCAGAATCTGGTGCCCTCGGCACGCATTGTGGTTGGCCACGGTCAGATGGATCCGGATGATCTGGAAGAGGTGATGACGAAGTTCGTGAATGGCGAGGCGGACATTCTCCTTTCCACCACCATCATTGAGAGTGGCTTGGATATTCCGAATGCGAACACCATCATGATTGACCGCGCGGACCGGTTCGGCCTGAGTGAGCTGTATCAGTTACGCGGCCGCGTGGGGCGTTACAAGCATCAGGCGTACGCATATCTGCTGCTGCCGCGCCATGCGCGATTGCTCACGGATGTGCGCAAGCGTATCAGCGCCATGAAACAATATTCCACGCTCGGCAGCGGTTTCAAAATCGCCATGCGTGATCTGGAAATTCGCGGCGCGGGCAATTTGCTGGGCGCCGAGCAGAGCGGTCACATCACGGCGGTGGGTTTTGAACTGTACTGCCAGTTGCTCAAGCAGAGCGTGAGTTCACTCAAGGGCGAGAAGGTGAAGCCCCGCGTGGAAGTGCGCGTGGCGTTGGATTTTCTGGCGGATACCACCAGCCTGCCAGAGAGTTACATCCCCGAGCCGCACCATCGAATAGAGATTTATCGCAAGGTCGCGCAGGCTACGGAGAAGCCTTTGCTGGAGGCGTTGCAAAAAGAATTGCGCGACCGCTTTGGTCCGCTGCCCGCCGCCGTCGAATTACTGCTGGCCGTGGGTGAACTAAAAATTCTCGCGAGCGAAAAAGGCGTGACCAACATCGAAGTTGAGTCCGACAAATTGAAGGTCACGCGGCACAACGACTATATTACCTTCGGCGGCAAATTTCCGCGTCTGTCCAAAAAGGATGCCAAGGGGCGGCTGAAGGAAATCAAGCGGTTGCTGCTGGCGGTGTGAAATGCCTTTAGAAAAGTTTGGCAACTCAAAAGCCAACTTCAAGATCTGCGGGTGACACGATGACGCCAATAGCCTGGCTCCCGGTGGCAATGCATTACCGCAATAACGAGGATGCTGTCTGGCTCAATTGAATAGAGAACCGCGTAGGGGAAAACATGGGCCAGGCAAAATCGAATATCATCTTCAATTATTCTATTCCATTCCGGATATTCTAGTATTGGTTTGAAGATTGCCTCAATGGCTGCAATGAATCGCAGCTCTAAATTATCCCGGCAGGTGGCATAATATTTGGCCGCGTCTTCAAATTCGGCCAGTACTTCGGGATGAAATTCCAATTTCACTTGGAAACCGCACGCTTAACCCGCGCCATCGCTTCGTCGTAAGGAATGGTTTTGACTCGGCCGCTGCGGACATCATCCTGACGCCGGCGGGCTTCTGCCACCCAAAGCTCGCGCAAGTAGCCATCCTCGGCGGGATCAAGGCTTTCCACCAGCCGGTCAGCCAGCAAAGCTCGCGCCTCGCTTGGCAATGCCAGCGCTGCTTCGGCAACCTGTTCAGCAGTCAGACCCATGCTTAAAAAATACGCCTCCGTTGATGAAAGTTCAACCGGTAATTATTTCAGCGATCTGGCTTGGATCACCCACCAAGGCATACATCTATCATTCGTATTGGAATCGGTCTGAAATGCAGTCTTGCATCAATCGCCGTGGCCCGCTAAACAGAGCCGGTCATGTCCCAAACAACCCGCGCTACGCAAAATGAAACGGTGATCGTCACCGGACTCACGAATCGCGAATTTCTGGAACGCCACGCCAAGCCCGGGTGCATCGGCTTGTGCGGCGGCGGCACGCCAGTGGACCTGGCGATCCGTCATGCGCAACGGCGGCTGGATGAGAACAGGCGCTGGAGTTACTGGTCGCATGCGTTTCTTTTTGAAGGCGTCCGCGTGGACGGCCAGCACTGGATCATCGAATCCGATTTGCAGTTTCACCGCAAAAACATCCAGCTGGGGGTGCAGGAAAACCGGATCGCGAAATATGACGATGAAAAAATGTATCCCCATCTGGCGGTGCTGGATTTTGGCCTGAACGAATCGCAGGTGGCTGCCTTGCTGCGCGAGGGGCTGGATCTGGTTGCCAGCCATGAGCGTTATTCGTTGCGCGAACTGGTCGGGACGTTGCTGGCATTGCATCGGCCGGAATTGCGCGGCCAGGATAATCTGCTGGCGCGTGAGCGGTCGGTTTATTGCTCGGCGTTTGTGCAACGGCTGTTTCGTCGCACAGGCATTGATCTGTCGCCGGGCGTGACGGATAAAAATACCACGCCGGAGGATATTTCCCGCACGTCAGTGCCGCATGTGACCTACCTGCTTCAGCGGGATATTCCAACCGGTAAAATATCGGTGTTGCGCGCCAAGTTGAAACAGCAGGTGCCGGCCCAGCTCCGGCGGATCCGGCAACGGGTGAAACGAGATTGATAGCTTTCCTGCCGCCACAAAAAAATTCTCGCGACAACGGTTCGCCTGATTCATTCTGCCTGCATGCGCAAAACCGTCTTTATGGCCTTGGCCCTGATTTCGCTTTCCCTGCCGGTACTGGCGGAGGACCTTGGTTTGGTCGCCGCCAAACCGCTCTATCGCGACCCAGTCTACAATGGCGCTGCCGACCCCACCCTGATCTGGAATCCTCTCGCGAAGCAATGGTGGATGTATTACACCAATCGGCGCGCCACCATGACGAATCTGCCCGGCGTCACCTGGGTGCATGGCACACCGATCGGCATTGCGGCCTCGTCCGACGGCGGGGCGCATTGGAGTTATGTGGGCGATGCCAAGTTCGAGTTGCCGGTGGAATACGGCGGCACCAATGTCACCTGCTGGGCGCCGGATGTGACCCGCGCGTCCGACGGCACGTGGCAGATGTTTCTCACGATTGTTCCCGGCGTATTTTTGGATTGGGGGCATCCCCGTTTCATCGTGCAACTGACCAGCACGGACATGGTGCATTGGCGCGATCCGCGTAAGCTGGCACTCGCTTCCGACCGCGTGATTGATCCCAGCATTTTGCATCTGCCGGACGGTTCCTGGCGACTGTGGTACAATAACGAGCGGGCCGGCAAATCCATCAATTACGCCGACAGCACGGATTTGAAGACGTGGGTGGACAAGGGCTTGGCTTTTAAGAGTCGCGGGGAAGGGCCCAAAGGATTTCGCTGGCACAACAAATTCTGGGTGATCATTGATGAATGGAAGGGCCTCGGCGTGTTCCGCTCCGATGATATGATCCACTGGGACAAGCAGCCGACGAACCTCGTTGCGATTCCCGGCATGGGGGAGGACGATCAGGTCATGGGCGGACACCCGGATGTGGTCATCAGCGGGGATCGCGGATTCTTATTTTACTTCACGCATCCCGGCCGTCGCGGATCGGAGGCGCGTAAGGATGGCTACGAGCAGCGTCGCAGTTCCATCCAGACGGTGGAACTGCATGAGCAGGATGGCTGGCTCACGTGCAATCGCGACGAGCCGACGCATATACGGCTGCTGCCGCAGTGATGGCGGATCAGAGGCCGTTCCACTGCTTCGACTCGCCCGGCGCGAGTTTTAGGTCAATGGTTTGCTGACCATAGCGGACGGTGCAGTGCGTGCCGACGATGCTGCGGATGGTTGCTGTTTTGAGTTTTCCGTTTTCCCAGGCAATATCCACTTCAAAGCCGCCGCGCGCCCGCAGGCCGTGAACTGAGCCGGTGGGCCAGGCCTTGGGCAGGGCCGGCAGCAATTCAATTTCACCCGTTTGGCTTTGCAGCAGCATTTCACACATGCCGGCCACGGAACCGAAGTTGCCGTCCATTTGGAAGGGCGGATGCGAGCAGAACAGATTCGGGAGGACACCGTATTGCAGCAAGTTTTCCAGCATGAAATGGGACTTCTCGCCATTGTCGAGCCGGGCCCAGATGGACATGCGCCAGGCAAAGGCCCATTCGCGGTGGCTGTCGTCCAGGACGCTGCGGTGTTCCAGGGAAACGGCGGCGGCTTTGGCCAGTTCGGGAGTTTTCACCGCCGAAATCTGGCGGCCGGGGAATACGGCGATCAGATGCGACGTGTGGCGATGATGATCGTTCGGATCATCGCGATCCACCATCCATTCCTGAAGCTGACCCCATTTGCCGATTTTCGGTCCGAGCAATTTCGCCTGCTTGGCGGCGAGCAGGTTGCGGAAATCGGTATCAACGCCCAGAACGTCGGCAGCTTCGATGGTGCTGGTGAACAGATCCCAGATCAACTGCTGGTCGAACGACACGCCGTCTTCCACGGGACCGTGCTCGGGGGAATAGCCGCTGGGGGCGACAAGCGTGCCATCCGGCAGGGCTTTAAGGCGGTCGAGCCAGTAAGCGCAGACCTCCTTCATGGCCGGATACGCGCGCGTCCGCAGATACTCCTTGTCCTGCGTGAAGGCATAGTGATCAAAGCTGTTTTGCAGCATCCACGCGCTGGCGCCGGGCACCCATTCCCAGGTGGAACCGCCGAACAGGCCGCTCTCGCCGCGCATCACCCAACCGCGCACGCCAAACGCCTTTTGGGTGGCTTCGGTGCGGACGGCGCGGATGGAATTCAGCCATTCCGCATAGGGCTGGAAGCATTCGCCGAGATTCGCGACATCGGCCAGCCAGTAATTCATCTCCACGTTCACATCGGTGTGATAATCAGAGCGCCACGGCGGATTGTTGCTGTCGTTCCACTTGCCCTGGAGATTGGCGGGCAGCCCGCCTTCACGCGACGAGGAAATCAGGAGGTAGCGGCCATATTGAAACATCAATTCTTCCAGGCCGAGGTCCGTCGGCGTGGTGTGATATTCCTTGATGCGCTGGTTCGTGGGCAACTGTGGCCGGGCCTGCCCACCGATTGAAAGGGTTACGCGGTTGAACAGGTGCTGGTAGTCGCGAATATGCGCGGCCAGCAAGTCGTCGTAGGATTTCCTGGCGGCGGCATCGAGGCGGGCGTTGATGGCGCCGTGGGGCAGGGGACCGCGCCAGTTTTCGGCATGGTCTTGGCGAAAATCTGTGCCGGCAGCGAGGAGCAGCGTGAGGGAATCGGCTTTTTCCACGGAGATTTTGTCCCCTTTGGTAGAGACCGAACCGCCAGTGTGCAACACGCGTACCTGCGCTTCGCGATGAAACGGCAGCCAGTTCTTGCCGCCATCGTATTGGTGTCCGGGAAAGGCTCCGCTGATGCTAAGGCCATCGGCGTCGGCCACCGTCGCCGCTTCGTGCGCGTCCCAGAGTGAAATCAGACCTGAGAGCGTGCCGGGTTTGTCCGCCGTGAAATGGAAGACCATGACGTTGTCAGGAAAACTGGCGAATGCTTCGCGGGTGTAATGCACACCGTCTTTTTCATAGGTCACCCGGTGCACGGCCTGATTGAGGTCCAGCTCCCGGCGATAGTCGTGGCCGGTGACATTCTCGGCCGGGGTGAGCGCAATCTCGGCGATTTGAAAATGGGGGGCATTGTGGGTTGCGAGAAATTCAAAGCGGTAGTAGGCGTAGGCCTTATCGTTGGCGAACGCGAATTTCTTGGCCGCATGCCGTTTGGGCCAGACGGCCACGTCCTTGTGTTCGTCGAGCAAAGTCCATTGCTGGCCATCCATGGAGCCGAGAAAGCGCCAGTCCTTTGGGTCGCGCTCCGGCACATCGTCCCCGGAGGTGAGGGTGTAACCGGTCACCGGACTGCGCTGTCCCACCGAGGCCTGCCAGCGGATGGGGAAATGGTCGTGATGCTCGATGCACCATTTGGTATCCGCCAGCCCGTCGCAACTCGCCTGCACATCCTGCCCGCCGCTGGTGGGATTTTGATCCGGGTCGGACACGGTCAGATCGGCGCCGGCAAACTGCACGCGCACTTCGCCGAAGTTCTGGTAGGCGCCGGTGTCATCCTCGTCGCCAATCCACAGGCTTTCCTCATTGAACTGGATGCGCTCGGCATTCACCCCGCCAAAGATCATGGCCCCCATGTGGCCGTTGCCGATGGGCAGGGCTTCCGGTTCCCAACTGGCGGCCGGCTGGGTGTACCACAACTTCAAATTGTCCTGCGACTGGCCGGTGGATGACATCGCCACCATGGCCATGACGGTGAGCAGCGGCAAAAGGTGTTTTTTCATACGTTGATACAAGATTGGTCGTGTTGCGTGACGCAATGGTTTCAAAAACCGGCCGCCAATTCAAACTTTGTATCTATTTTTGGAACAGGCCAGAGCAGCAGTAAACTTCAGTGAAGGAACCACTGTTCTCGTAGAGCGACGACCAGATAGCCGGCGCCGCCGCAAGCGATGACCGCCGAGCCATACCGGAGTGCGGGCGCAGGCAAACTCGATTCACTGCGACGCCGGTTCAATTCCAACAACCCAAATAGCGGCAGCACCACCACTTGATGGCCGATTTCCACGCCCAGACTGAACGCGCCCAGCGCAATCCAGAGGCTGACCGGCGGCAGTCCTTGCATGGCATCAAGCAGTCCGCCGGCGAACCCCAGGCCATGGATGAGGCCAAACCCAAAGGCGATCGCCAGTCGCGCGCGCGAATGGGCGCGTTCCGGCCATAAAATGTTTTCCAAGGCCACCAGTAAGATACTTAGGGAAATGACCGGTTCAACGATTCCCGAGGGCAGCCGGAATATATCGAACACCGAAAGGGACAGCGTCAGCGTATGGGCGCAGGTGAAGGCGGCGATGACTTTTACCACTTCCCAAAAACTGTTCACGGCCAGCACCAGCGCCGCCACAAACAGCAAGTGATCATAGCCAGTCAGGATATGCCAGATGCCGTGCCACAGGTAAGCACAGAAGGTGGCGCAGGCGGCGGTTTTATTGCCCGACGTTTCCCCGCCGGCAAGCATCCCAATTCCGGTCGAGATGGTCACCGGTTGCCGGCGGGTGAGCAGGCAAGAAGTGACCGGGTCGGAGCCGGCCTTTTTGAGGTGCAGTACATAACAGACATCCCACGGCGTGCCGGGGGCATAGGGCCATTCCCTCAGCATGTCCTGCGAGAGATCCAGCGAAGCGGGCAGGGAACCGCTGGCCGGATAAATCAATTCGTACTGATAAAACGTATTCTCGGCTTGATCGAACTCAGCCGGCGGGGCCACGCCGGTGACATGACCCGTGAGCCGGTTCGTTCCGCTCGTGATCCCTAGATGTTTTAACAGATAATCCCCGTGCTTTTGAACCGCCGTGTCCCACGTTCCCGAATCTGCCGCGCCAAAGGGGCCCAGCGGCACGCCCTCGGCCACGCTGATTTCCACGAGCGAGACGTTTACGGTAAGGCGCAGTTGTGCCGGACCGGACTCCACCAGCATGGCATCTTGCAACAGGGGATGCGCCCATGCCGGTAGCAGGCCCAGTAACAAAACCAAACAGATTTTGCTTAACCGGTACATGTTGGGGAATAGGCAAGTGCCATGGATTCCGGATTAATGTTTGAGAATTTCAAACGA
>CAIJGS010000200.1 GCA_903820285.1 uncultured Verrucomicrobia subdivision 3 bacterium
CGATCTACATCCGCAAATACCGTGATGCCCGCCAGCGGTTGCTCAGAAACTTGTGCCCCCCAGCCGGCCTCGGCCCCGGCAAAAAAGCGTTCGCGCTTCTCAAATCCCAGGGCGAGGAGAAATTCCGTGAGATCCACAAAATGTTCGCGGGAACTGCGGAAGGTATGATGATCATGATTGCCCCAGCCCAAGCCCAGCCGGTCCTGCCGGAATTTTTGGATGCGCGCCGCCCGGTTGCGGCTTTCCCAATAGGCGCGCTCGGCCTCGAAGAAAATCTGGCAGGTCTCGCCCTGACCAACCAGTTCCAGACTGCGGTCCAGCAGCCGGCGGGCCAAGGCAAATCCCTGCGCGTCATCCTCCCAGAAGCGCCGACGCGTATGCCACATCTCCTTTGCCTCCAGAATTGACTCCAACCGGCCCGGCGCCAGCGGCGCAACTTGAAATCCGCGATACGCCCGCCGTTCCACGATTTCCACCACCGTGTCGTTTTCCACATTCACCACGGCGCGGCGGAAACGGGAAAACGGCGCGCCGTCGATTTCGGCCTCCAGATTATTTTGCGCCAGAAAATCCGCCACGAATTCCGGCCGCAAGGCGATGACCTGCGAGGTTTCTTCCTCCAAAAAAATCACCCGGGGAAGCGTCGCCCGGGGATGGTGCAACACCCGTCCGCCGGGTGGCAGCTCGACGTCATCCTCTATAAAGCCCGTTTCGCGGAGGGCCGGTTCGGCTGCAGCCGGGAGTACCAGATGATCCACCCATTCAAAAAAGTCGGTGCCGGTTTCGTCCTGCATCCGCGCGGCCAATATTTGTGCAAAGGCGTTCCGGCCCAGAAATATTTTGATATGTTCGCGTAGCAGTTCTTCTGCCGGATAAGCCAGCGGCCAGTCAAATTGGTGGGGCGCAGGCGCGGCGGCCGCTTGGCCGGCGATTTCGGGATTGGGGCTGATCATAACCTGGATAGCATTGTTTGGATTCCGCAGTCAGACAAAATGGATGCCCTGCGCCAGCGGCAGGTCCGTGGAATAATTGATCGTTACCGTCTGGCGGCGCATGTAGGTCTTCCAGCAATCGCTGCCGCTTTCGCGGCCGCCGCCGGTGTCCTTCTCACCGCCAAACGCGCCCCCAATCTCCGCGCCGCTCGTGCCGATGTTCACATTGGCAATGCCGCAGTCGCTGCCGGTGGCGGCGAGGAATTGTTCGGCCTCCCGCAATTCGTTCGTGAAAATGGCCGAGCTCAACCCTTGTGGCACTGCATTGTTTTGCGCGATGGCTTCCGCCAGTTCCCGGTAAGGAATCAGGTAAAGAATCGGCGCAAAAGTTTCGGTGTGCACGATCTTGAAATCACCGCGCGCACTCGCGAGGCAAGGGCGGACATAATGGCCGCCCGGGTAGCCGGCTCCGCGTAGTTTTTCACCGCCATAAATGATTTCACCGCCCTCCGATTGCAACTGCTCCAAGGCCGCTTGCATCGCGGTCACGGCGCGCGGATGAATCAGCGGCCCCATGAGGACCCCCGGTTCCAATGGATTGCCGATGCGGATTTGTCGGTAGGCCGCCACCAGGTTTTCCGTGAGTTTGGGCAGGATGGATTCATGGGCAAAAATGCGGCGGGTGGAGGTGCACCGCTGGCCCGCCGTGCCAACCGCGCCAAACACAATGGCGCGCAACGCCAAATCCAGATCCGCGCTCGGCGTGATGATCAGCGCGTTATTGCCGCCCAATTCCAGCAGACTCCGGCCCAGCCGCCGCGCCACGGTTTCGGCCACCTGCCGGCCCATCGGAGTTGATCCCGTGGCGGAAACCAGCGGCAGCCGCCGGTCGGCCGCCATGCTTTCCCCGATGGTTTTGTCCCCGCATACCAGGCTGAAAATCGCGGGATCCACCTGGTTCACGTGGCAGACTTTCTCCGCAATCCGGACGGTGGCAATGGCCGTCAAAGGGGTCAGCTCGGAAGGTTTCCAGATGGTGGCATTGCCGCATACGGCAGCCAAGGCCGTATTCCAACTCCAAACCGCCACGGGAAAATTAAACGCGGTGATCACGCTGATAACACCCAAGGGATGCCACTGCTCCAGCATGCGATGCTGCAGCCGTTCGGACGGAATGGTCAGTCCGAAAAGCTGGCGCGACAGGCCCGTTGCGTAGTCGCAGATATCAATCATCTCCTGCACCTCGCCTTCGCCCTCCGCGAGAATCTTGCCGTTTTCGAGCGAGACCAGCCGCCCCAGATCTTTTTTAGCCACGCGCAGGGCGTTACCCAGTTGCCGGATCACTTCGCCCCGTTTGGGTGCCGGCAGCAGACGCCACTTGGCAAATGCCTGCTCGGCTGCGCGCACGGTCGCTTCGTAATCCGCCGCCGTGGCCTGCCGGACTTTGGCCAGCAACCGGCCATCCGCGGGCGACACGCTGCGGAGTACCCGGCCGTTGCCGAACCACCGCCCGCAGAAAACGCCGGGATTGGTTTCGCCGAGGCCGAGCCGTTTGAACAGGGCCGCGTTGGTGCTGGAGGTTTTTATGGGCATGAAATAATGGGTTTAGACCGCCAGTTGCCGGCATTCGTCAGCCATGATTTTCAAGGCCGCCTCAATGATGTCGTCCGGCACATCCAGCACCGGGCGCAGCCGGATGGAACGTTCGCCGCAGCGCACCACCAGCAGTCCGAGTTCATAGGAGCGCCGCCAGAAGGTGTCCCGCTGCGCCGCCGATGGCAGATCAAAGCCAATCATCAGGCCACGTCCGCGCACGGCGGTGATCACCGGGTACTGGTCGGCGATGAGCTGCAATTCGCGCCGGAATATCTCACCCTTCAACCGGGCATTTTCCACGAGCCTCTTCTCTTCGATGATTTTTAGAAAATGGGTCGAACGGATCATGTCCGTGAAATTGCCGCCCCACGTGGAGTTGATGCGTCCCGGCAGCCGAAAGACATTCTCCTTCACCTCATCCAGCCGCGGACCGGCCAGCACTCCGCAGACCTGAGCTTTTTTCCCAAAACACAAAAGGTCGGGCATGACGCCAAAATGTTCGCAGCACCAGCCTTTGCCTGTCAGCCCCATGCCCGTCTGCACTTCGTCAAAAATCAGGAGCATTTCGTTTTCATCACAAATGGTCCGCAAGGTCTGAAACCATTCCTGCCTGAAATGATTATCGCCACCTTCCCCCTGGATGGGTTCAATGATAATGGCGGCGATGTCGGTGCCTTTTTGCGCGATGTATTCTCGGATTTGTGCTTCCGAAATCCGCTCTTTTTCGGCCACAGTCTCGCCGCGCTGCGGTTCCGGCAGCGAAAAATCAATGAACGGCGTGCTCACGCGTGGCCAGGAAAACTTGGCGAAGTACGCGGTCTTTTTGGCGTCCGTGTTGGTCAGGCTCAGCGTGTAACCGCTCCGGCCATGGAACGCCTTTTCGAAGTGCAGGATTTCCGTGCCACGCTCGCCGCGCCCGGCCGCCAGATTTTTTCGCACCTTCCAGTCCATCGCGGCCTTTAACGCATTTTCCACCGCGGCCGCTCCGCCTTCGATGAAAAAGAAACGATCCAATGGACGCAGCGGCATCACCCGTGCAAACGTGTCCACAAACGTGGCGTACGGCACGGAATACATGTCCGAGTTGGCCACCTTGATTTTCGCGGCGGCGAGCAGTTCAGCCTCCGTCGCCGGATGGTTAAGATCCGGATGGTTGTAGCCGATCGGCGTCGAGGCGTAAAAACTGTACAAGTCAATGAATTCGCGCCCCGTCGCCGCATCCACGAGGTGCGAGCCACGGCTCCGCTCCAGATCAATCACGATCTTGAACCCATCCGCGA
>CAIJGS010000201.1 GCA_903820285.1 uncultured Verrucomicrobia subdivision 3 bacterium
CTCGAATCATAAACCGGCTGGGGCGAGCCCTCAGAAGCTACCCGTCCTCCGGCTTGGAACCCAGCCAGCCAGCCAGCGATTTGCTTTCTACAGCTAGTGTTACACCCCATAGCATGGACCCGGCACATCGCGTAGCGTCATATCAGAAATGGATGGCGAATGATTCTCCATCCAGAATGGAAAGAAAATTCATATGACTCTATTATTCTCACCGGTTATTGGCAGCGCGATCTGGATTGGCGGTGGCGGGGTCGGTCTTTTGCTCGTCATCGTCATTGTTGTCCTTTTGTTACGCCGCTGAACTTTTTTGCCGGAACCTCAGGTCATCTGAAGTGCCCGCATGGGCTCGCATGAGGTGAAAGCCTACTGCGAACTGGATGGAGCCACCCGCGACCTGCTGAAGCATGCGATGTCCGAATACAAGCTCAGCGGTCGCGCCATCGCAGATTTGCACGGCGCGGAAAAGGTCGGTATCGATCACGAGAGCGAAGCCATAAAATATCGCTCGCTCGACCGCCAGTTATGAGGATCGGAAGGAAATTTTAATTTGTCCAAGCTGCCAGCATGGGAATGTCCGGGCCAACCAACCGGCTCAGTATTCCACCAGCGCCCGGTAGAAGCGGCTGGAGGTCGAAGCGGCGCCGGGGTCGGGCAGGTGGATGTTGGTGCCATTGCCCAGGATTTGGTCGGCCAGAATCTGCCAGGAGCCGGCGGTCAGGCTGTCCCGGTATTGCGCTTGGTAGACGGTGCCGCTGGTGGTGCGCAGGACGACGGCATTGGTGGTCGCGATCGGACTGGCCATATACACCCAGAAGCCGCTGGCGGAGTTGGTGGGGTTGAGGCCGGCCAGGAATTTCTGAAAATTGGTCAGGCCCGTGTGATCGGCGTCGCCGCCGGCAGTCGACTGGCTGTTGGTGGTGGTGCCACTGCCGCCGAAATACGCCGCGCGCCAGGCATCCGGGATGCCGTCGTTTACTGAGCTGGTCATCGTGGTCGCGACGGCGGTGGAAAACGGCGAAGTGTTGCCGGCCGGGTCAGTGATGGTGGCCGTGATGGCGCGGCCGTTCGTGGTTACTACCCGGAGGCTGGCGGTGAAACTGGCGGAACTGCCGGTGCCGGTGAACGGGAACGCGCCCAAGTAAGTCCGGCCTTCCGGAATCAATCCGGGGGCATCCGAATAAAAGTCCAGCTGGTAGGCCCAGCCGTTGGTCCCCTTGTAATTGCCGCTGACCGTAAGATTCGTGGTCACGGCGGCCGAAGTGAGTGTTGGCGCGCTGATCAGGTTATTGCCGGCACTGTAGAGGGTGATGCCCGGATAAACCGCGCTGTTGTTGCTGTAGATGGAATTGCCCCGGATGGTGTTGTTGGTGGCGCCGCTGAATTCGACCACCACGCCACCCATGGTATTGCCGGCGATTAAATTAGCCGCGCCATAGGTTGTCCCGCCCAGCAGATTGAAAGTTGCTCCGGAATAAAAGCTCACGCCGGTCCAGCCGTTCGGCACGGCCACAGTGTTGCTGATATTCAGGCCGATGGTGTTCCCTTGGATGACATTCAAGGAGCTGGCGTAGTCGACAATCACGCCGTATTCGCCATTGCCGGAAATGAAATTCCGGGCCGCGCCGGCACCGCCGATCTGGCTGCCCGCCGGGCCATTATAGAGCTCGATCCCGGACCAGCTGTTTGAAATCTGGGTTGTCCCCGCAGCGTTCAGGCCGATGAGGTTGCCTTGGACCAGATTTCCCACCGTGCCGGCATTCTGGATGAGGATGCCCTGCGCACCGTTGCCGGAAATCACATTGCCCGCGCCGGCGATCGCTCCGCCGATGACATTGCTGACAGCCACGAAAAGATTCACGCCGGCCAGCGCGTTTGGCAGCGCCGCCGTGCCGGCCGGATTCAGGCCGATATAGTTGCCCGCCACCACGTTTCCGAAGCTGGAGCTGTTACCGATGATCACCCCCTGTGCCCCGTTGCCGGAAACCACGTTACGGGCGGCGGTTAGCGTTCCCCCAATGAGGTTGGAATAAGCACCGTCGTAGATGCCGATACCGCCATTGAGATTGGGGATGGCACCGGTGCCGGCCCCGTTCAGCCCCACCCAATTTCCCTGCACACAAGTGTGCGAGGTCGGCAGCGGCTGGGCATCGATCTGAATACCCTGGTAAGTGTTGCCGGAGATGACATTGCCTGCGCCCGCCTGTGTGCCGCCAATCACATTTCCGGTGGTGCCATTGAACAGTTGCACGCCGGAACCGTTGTTGGCGACCGCCGCGGTGCCGGCGGCGTTCAAGCCGATATAATTGCCCGCAACCACATTGCCGGACGTATTTGTGCCGGCGATGGACACCCCGCCGGCGTTGTTGCCGGCAATGACATTCCGCGCCCCGGCAACAGCGCCGCCGACCAGATTGGATTTCGCCCCACCGGAAATTTCCACGCCGGCGAACAGGTTGGAAATCGCCGCGGTGCCGGCGGCATTGAGGCCAAGATAATTACCCGCAACCACATTGAAACAAGTGCCGGTGCCGGTGAGGTAAATCCCCTGATAAGCACTGCCGCTGATGATATTTCGCGCAGAAGCCGTCACCCCGCCAATGACATTCGAACACGCGCCGGCCGTGATCTGTACCGGCACGTACCAATTGGTCACCGCCGTGCTGCCAGTTCGGTCCAGGCCGAGATAGCAACCGCTGACCGTATTGCCAATGGCATTGGAACCGGTGATATTCACCCCGCAATACGGGAACCCATTGATGATCAAGCCGCGGATGGTGCTGTTGGCGCCCTTGAACTGGAGGCCGCTGGCATAATCGCCCAACGCCCAGCAATAGGCTCCGTTCAGAAGGATCTGCGGCCCCGCCGAATTGACGATGACGGGTTCGGTGGTGCCGTCAATGGTGGTATTCCCATACAAACCCGGCAGGTAATCAGCGGGCAGAATGTTGAAGACATTGTTGCTCAGGCCCGGATCGGTCGCCGGAATGTTGAAAGTAACGGTCGTTCCCGGATGGTCGGAGGCATAATATAAAGCGCTCCGCAAACTGCCCGGTCCACTGTCTTGCGTGTTGGTGACCACACTGGAATACCCCGGTCCGGCGCCGTACACCGTGATCACGCCGGCCCGATCATTCGTGCTCAGCGGCGGTTCGGAGTTCCCAATGACATACAGATAGCTCGTGTAGGCCGGCAGCGGTACGATGGTGTTGCTGTTCGCGCTCACGGAGAAGGCATTGCGCGAATATTCCATTACTGAACGGAAATCATACGCGCCCTTGTTGAGCGAACCCGGCAGCAGGACAAAATTGAAGAGCGCACCCGGGGCAACGTTGTTCGTATTGATGGATACATAACTGTCGCGATCGGAGCGCTGATGCTCGTGCACCAGCCCCAAAGCATGCCCGATCTCATGCACCAGCGTCTGTTCACTCCATGAATTCGTTCCGATCTGGATCAACTGTGGTCCGCCGATCATGCCCACACTCGAGAGTCCGCCGCTCAAATTGGGGTTGTTCGTAAGGATGATATAGTTCGGCTGCGAAGTTCGCGGGAGGAAATGCACGTTTACGAACGTGGACCACTGGCCCGCCGCGCTCAAAAAAACCCGCTGGTCCGGAACCGGCACCGAGGAGTCGAAGGTATAATAGACGTTTCCGTTGGTCCACTGGGTGAACCCGCTGTTGAAAGCCAGTTGGGGTGAGGGATTTCCCGCCAATTGATCGCGCCAGTTTTGGAGAATGCCCACCTGGATCAGCTGGTCCCCGACCTGCACCTCCGGCTGCCCTACCGGCACGCCCGCCAGCAATTGATCCAGTACCGCCACATTCCAATCGCCCGCGTTGCCGCTTCCCGGGGTCACGCCAGCCCGACTCTGGACTGCGGGCAGGAAACACATCAGGGTGCAAACCAAAACCATCAGAGGGCGCAAAACGGACACCACAAGATTTTCCATGATAACCAACTTACATCTGGCAATGCCCCACTGTCCAATACGCATTTTTCGCAGCGCGTAAAAACCGGCATACCCGATCTTTCGACCAACCCAGCTGGCCCGCACCGCCCGCCCGGGCCCCTACAGGTAAGGCCATGATGGCGAACTGAATGAACAGCCAGCGGCCGGCAGTGGCCCGCGCTGGCGGAATCCAAGGAACGCGCCGGCGCTGGTGACCGGAGTACGAAAATAGTCCGCAACGCCGCCGGGCGCGGCCCGGAAAAGATCGGCGACGATAACGAGAGCGAGGCCATTCACAGTGATTTGTCGGACTGGCGGTTGCGGGCATGAAACCGGGCGGGTGGCAGGGGTGGAGCCAGTCGCAGGCTGGCCGATGCAATTTTTGGGCCTTGATTTCAGGTTTGTTCTGCGCCCATCATAAATAAGCACCCGTTATGAAAAATCACCGGCTTTCCTGGTTTATTTTCCTCGCGATGTTAATTTTATGCCCGGCGGCAAAGGCCCAGGTCCGCATCACGGAATTCATGGCCAGCAATGCCAGCACACTGACGGACGAGGACGGGGATTATTCGGATTGGATTGAAATTCAAAACACCTCGGCGACGAACGTCAATTTGCTCAACTGGGCGCTGACCGACAGCGCCAGCCATCCGCAGGCCTGGCTTTTCCCGGCCACTAACCTTACGGCCGGCAATTTCCTGCTGGTTTTTGCGTCGGGAAAAAACCGCGCGGTGGCGGGCCAGGAATTGCACACGGGTTTCAAACTTTCCGCCGGCGGCGAATACCTGGCGCTGATCCGGCCCGACGGTTCCATGGCCACGCAATTTTCCCCGGAATTTCCGCCCCAATACCCCGATGTGTCGTATGGCGTGGCCATGCAGGTGACGACGGTGGCGCTGGTGGCAACCAACGCGGCGATTCATTATTTAATTCCGCCGAATTCGGCTGTTGATGGCGTCTGGACCCTGACCCATTTCAATGATGCCGGCTGGCTGGTCGGGACGAATGGCATCGGCTACGAAACCGGGATTTACGACCCGGCCGAGCAGGCCTATGCCCAGCAGGTTTTGACGACCCAGCCGGTGGCCTACTGGCGCTTGAACGAGACCAACGGCCCGGCGGCGGTGAATGCCGGCTCACAAGGTATCGCCGCGCAGGCCGGTTACAATGGCGGGGTGCTGCCGGGGCAGGCCGGCCCCCGCCCGCCGGCGTTCGCCATGTTTGAGACGAACAATAACGCACCCTATTTCAACGGCTCGAATGCCTACATTGGCGGCCCATACCAAATGATGAATGATCTGGCGGCTTTCACGGTGGCTGGCTGGATCAACATTGGCGGTCCGCTGGCGAGCCGCACCGGCCTGTTCGGCCAGAACAACGTGGTGGAATTCGGCTTTCCCTCGGCCACGGACCTGCAGCTTTACACCCAAAAAGGCAGCGTTGATTATACCTATAATTATCCGACCAACGGCTGGCATTTCATTGCGGCGTCGGGCAGCAGCAATCTGCTGGCGCTTTATATTGATGGCAACCTGGTCGCGAGCAAATCCGTGGCCAGCGGCACCTATGGGGAGTCGGGATATAATTTCAACATCGGCGGCGGGGGCGTTTTTGATGCCACCAACAACTGGTTTCTGGGAAAGATGGATGAGGTGGCGGTCTGGTACCGGGCCCTGGCTACGAACGAAATTGCCGGGCTGGTTTCAACCAATCCCCCGCAGATCAGCTACACCAATTACATCGGCACCGACGTGAAGCGGCTGATGTACGGCTCAAACGCCACGGCTTACGTGCGCATTCCGTTTAACGTAGCCAATCCCGCGATCCTGGCCAGCCTGCAATTGCTGATGCGATACGATGACGGTTTTGTGGCTTATTTGAACGGCCACCAAATCCTGGCCACGAATGCGCCGGCCACCCTAGCGTGGAATTCCGCCGCCACGCAGCGGCACCTGGATTCCGCCGCCATTCAGTGGGCGTCGTTCAACGTCACCGCCGCGCTCCCATACCTGCAAGCCGGCAGCAATGTGCTGGCCATCCAGGCGCTGAACATCAACGCCACCAACACGGATTTCCTGATGCAGGCGCAGTTGCTGGCGGCATCCGTTACCGATGGGGGAACGGTCCTGAGATATTTCACGCAGCCGACGCCGGGCGCGCCCAATGGCATTTCGGCGGCGGATGCCGGCCCGGTCATTGCCAGCGCGGGACATTTGCCCAATGTGCCGGCCAGCACGAACCAGCTTGTCGTGACCGCGCGGGTGGCGCCGGCATTCAATGCCATTTCCAATGTCTGGCTGAATTATCGGGTGATGTTCAATGCCGAGGTGGCCATCCCCATGAATGATGCCGGCACCAACGGCGATGCGGTCGCCGGCGATGGCAGCTGGACGGGCATCATTCCCGCCGGCGTCGCCACGCCGGGGCAGATGATTCGCTATTATGTGACCGCCGCCGATACGGCCGGCAACGGCTCGCGCTGGCCGTTTTTTGTCAGCACCAATGATTCGGCGCAATATCTGGGAACCGTGGTGGCCGATCCATCCATTCAGACGTTGCTGCCGGTGATCAGCCTGTTCATTCAGGACACGGCGGCGTCCGACACCCAGAATGGCGCACCGGCGTCGATTTTCTACCTGAATGAATTTTACGACAACCTGAACATCAGCGCCCACGGGCAATCCTCCGCCGGCTGGCCCAAGAAAAGCCACAACGTGGATTTTGCGAATGACCATTCCTTTCTCTATCAGCCGGGCGGCGTCCGCGAGGGGCATGTGATCTTCATGAGCGATTACAGCAGCAAGGCGCGCCTGAGCACCACGCTGGCCTACAACACCCTGGAAAAGGCGGGCAGCCTTGGCCTGTTTTCCTTTCCCATCCGCATCCATCTCAATGGCTCCTTCTGGGGCATTGAAGACATGGTGGAACGCGGCGACGACGTGTGGCTTGCCCGCGTGGGACTGGACCCCAATGGCGCGCTCTACAAAATGTACAATGCCCTGACCACGGCGGCCGGCAACGAAAAGAAAACCCGCACCTGGGAGGGCACCGATGACCTCACCGCCCTGGTCACCAATCTCAACGAATCGCTGCCGCTGGCCACGCGCGTGACCTACGGTTACGACAATCTGGATCTGCCGCAGACCACCAGCTACTTCGCGACCATGGCGCTCGTCAGCAGCCAGGATCTGGGGCACAAAAACTATTATCTGTATCATGACAACGACGGCACCGGCGAATGGGCGATGCTGCCGTGGGACCTGGACCTGACCTTTGGCCGGGACTGGGATGCCAGTTTTGGCGGCACCAACTATTTCAACGATGTCCTGTTCACCACCAATATCCTGAATTTTTATCCCGGCTCAGCCATTCAGCCCAAAACGGCGAACCCCCTGTTTGATTTATTTTTTACCACGACCGATTTTCAGCAGATGTATCTGCGCCGGCTGCGCACGCTGATGGATCATTTCCTCATGCCGGCGTATTCGCCGACCAATTACATCGAGTCGCAGATCCGCCAGGCGGAAGACCTGATTGACCCGACGAACATCATTCCTTCCGATGCCGCCCTGGACCTCGCCGCGTGGGGGCCGACCTGGGGCAACACCAATTGGAGCGTCATGCGCGTGGCGGCGGAACAGATTGTCACCGGGTATCTGCCCGGGCGGCGCGACTATTTATTCAACAGTCCGAGCGCCACGCTCAACGGCGTTCCCCTGCCGGCCGCCCAGCCCGCGAACGCCGCCGTTGCGGTCGCATCCTGGGATTATAATCCGGTCAGCGGTAATCCGGCCGAACAGTATGTTGAACTCCGCAACACGAATGCCTATGCCGTCGATGTTTCGGGCTGGCACCTGACCGGGGCCATCGGTTATGCCCTGCGCCTCGGCACGGTCATCCCCGCCGGCAGATCCCTCTACCTGGCGGCGGATGTGAACGCCTTCCGTGCGCGCGCCACTGGTCCGGGGCGCGGACAGAATTCGTATGTGCAGGGGCCGTTCTCCGGGGCCTTGAGCACGCAGGGCAACTCGGCCCTCATTCTGGAGAACGACAGCGGCGTGCGGGTGGCCGCCAACAGCTACGCCGGCAGCGTGTCGGCCGGTCAATTTGTGCCCGGGAATATCGCCGTGTTGCGCGTGGGTGACGGCGTGGAAATTCTGGGCGGCCAGGGCAATTCGGTGTTCATTGACCAGTTCGCCACCAACGGCACGCTGGTCGGCAGCACGGCCATTCCCGACAACGGTGCCAACGCGCTCATCATCAGCGGCAGCGCTTCCTCCGAAGGTTCACTTACGCTCTCGCCGGACGGACGGTTGCTCATGTTTGCGGGCTATCAAATTCCGCTGACCAATGCGGCGGGGTTGACCATGTCGCTGGCGAACACGAATGCCGTCGTGGTACCGCGGGGGCTCGGGGTGTTGGATCAGAACGGCACCTTCGCCCTGGCCGGCGTGACGACCAACCAGTATGGCGCCAATAATATCCGGGGCGGGGCCACCGATGGGCGGGGAAATTACTGGGGCGCGGGCGCGAACAGCGGCACGTTTTATTTTGGCGGCGGCGCGACCAATACCATCCAGACCGCGTCTGCCAATACGATTGAGATTCAAGCCTTGGGTGGGAATCTATATTTCACCACGCAGAAAAACACGAATGGCATTTGGAAAATCCCCGGTACGCCCACTGTGCCCGCCGGTGCCAGCGTATTCCTGAACGCGGGCTCCAAGGCCAGTTCGTACGCGTTTGCGTTCAGTCCCGGGTTCACCAACGTCTACCTTGCCGATGACACCACCAAAGGAATTGGCGGCCTCCAGCGCTGGAATTTCAATGGCACGGCGTGGACGCTGGGGTACGCTTTCAGCGGTCTCACCAATGTGGGTGCCCGCGGCGTAACCGTGGATTTCAGCGGGGCGCACCCGGTGGTTTACGCCACCACCGCCGAAGTGACCAACAACCGCCTGGTTACCCTCACCGATACCGGGGCAAACGCCACCGTAACTACTCTCGCCACCGCCGGGGTGAACCAGCTTTTCCGCGGCATCGCCTTTACGCCATACGCGGCCATTGTGCCGCATTTTTTCAGCACCATCCCCGGTACCAACGGGTTTGTCATCACCTGGACCGCCTTGTTGAACCGGAATTATTCCGTGGAATATTCCAGCGATCTCACCGGTACCAACTGGGTGACGTTTACCAACCTGACCGCCACCCTGCCCACGCAGACCGTGACCGACACCAGTGCCGCCCACGGAAACCGTTTCTACCGGGTTATCTTGAATCCGTGAAAGGCCCCGCTGGCCGGCTGCCGCGGCCAGCGGAAATGCGCGTCACTTATCCTCGGGATTGAGGAACTTGAACGTCAGCGCGGCGAGCACGCCGGCCGCCAGGTCGCCGGCGAGGTAAATCCAGAGGTTGGCCACCTTTTCCAGGTGCATGACCGTGATGCCGGTCGCGACGGCGGGATTAAATGCGCCGCCGGAAACGCCGCCGAGGGCGAATGCCATGACCATGACCGTGAAACCGATGGCCAGGCCGTAATTGGAGTTGCCGGCGGTGTTTTTGGAAGTGGCGACATTCAGCACCACATAAGCGAGGGCAAAGGTGCCGATGAACTCGGCGAGCAGCGCGGGGGCCACCTTGAGGTCGGCCGGGGTGGCCACGGCATCGCCTTTCAAAAAGAGCACGACGCTGGCCGCCGCCAGGGCGCCGAGAATCTGGGAAATCCAGTAGGGCACGACATCAGCCGCCGAACAGCGGCCCCGCAGCCAGACGGCGAGGGTGACGGCGGGATTGTAATGGCCGCCGGAAATATGGCCGCCCGCATAAACCATGATCATCAGGGCCGAGCCAATGGCCAGCGGTGCCAACGCCCCGGCACCCGCACCAATGACCGTCATGCCGATGGTCATGACCAAGACAAACGTGCCGATTAATTCAACGAGATATTTTTTCATGTCAGGTATTAAGGTTACTGCTGCATGCAGGTTACAGATGCGCATTGGTTTGCTCCAGCATTTTCCCCCCGGACCGGGAAATTTTCCGCCCTGGCGGCCAAGGTGGTTGGCTTGCGAATTTAGACAAAATGGTTGACATATGTTCGAATTTATCAAAAGTTGATGTCATCACCATGAAAAAGACAAACATCTCCCGGCGAGTCAGCTGGTTTGCCCTGATTGCCGGCGGCGGATTATTAACGGCATGTCCCACGGTGGCGTTCGGCGCAGTAACGATCTACAGCAATACCAACAATTTTTCCGGTTCCAGTGTGGATAACTCCGGAACGACGCTGATCGGTGGCACGGAAGTGACCCGCATGGTGGCCGATGATATTACGTTTGCCCCCGGCAGTACGGGCATGAGCATCAATGACCTGACTTTTTCGGCGGTCAATGATGGCAGCAGTGCCACGGCGGCCCGGGTGCGAATCGGCTTGTGGGCCGATGACGGTGCCGGCGGCGGCCCGGGAACATATCTGCTGTCTTCGGCCATTCCCGTCACGCTGGCAGGCGACAGCCTTTCCCTCATCTCGCTGCTCGCGCTGGATGTGCCGGTGCCGGCTGATGGCAAGCTCTGGGCGGGCGAATGGTTTGATAATTTTGGCACCAGCAGCACCTCGACAGAGTTGGATGCCTTGGGAGTGGGATTGTTTGATCCGCCGACGGTAGGCAGCAGCATCGACGAAATTTTTGCCACCGGTGGGCCGGGATTTGTGGATGGGAATAATCCGGCGGGCAGCCTCGTCAGTTTCGGCGGCAGTCCGGTGGCCAACTTGGGATTCACCTTTAACGCCGTGCCCGAACCGGGCTCAATCGCCTTGGGTGCGCTCGGCGGTCTGGCGTTGCTTCAGGCCCGCCGCTCGCGCAAGGCGTAAGCTTTGAAGTCGTTTTTCCAAGGCGCAGGATTCAGTCCTGCGCCTTTTTGCTTTAAGTGAGCTTCGGTATATAACATATAGCGCACAAACATTTTGCCATCGGGGCCATCAACCGGGAGCAAATTAAGGACTTGTACTGTTCCGGGCTTCGGCTATGCTATTGACTGCCTGAACGCCGCGTGTGCGGATGTTCATTATAGGCTGAGAAAAACAGTTAAACCAACAACCTAACCTTTAACCTCCGTTGCCCCGGCAGCGATTGTTAGTTAGGCAATGGAGTCTTCAAGTCCTTTGCGGACGAAAAGCCTCCCGCAGTTGTTACATACAGTATAGTTATGCTTACCATGGAAGAAGCGCTGAAAAAGGGCGGCAAGCTCTTTGCAGCCGGCGAAATTGTCAGCGGTACCGTCATCGAAATCCGTGCCAAGGAAATCCTGGTGGATATCGGTTATAAGAGCGAAGGCGTCATCCCCTGCAACGAATTTGTAGACCTCGACTCCATCAAGGTCGGCGGCACGGTGGACGTGCTGATCGAAAAACTGGAAAACAAGGAAGGCACCGTGGTCCTCTCGCACGAGAAGGCCGAGTTCAAGAAGAACTGGGAACGCATCCTCTCCATCTGCAACGAAGGCGGCCGGGTTACCGGCAAGGTCAAGGCGGTCGTCAAGGGCGGTCTTATCGTCAACGTGGGTGTCGAGGCGTTTTTGCCCTCCTCCCAACTGGACGTCATCACCCCGAAGAATCTCCAGAGCTACGTGGGCAACACGTACGAATTCAAGGTCGTCAAGATCAACCAGGAACGCCAGAACATCGTTCTGTCCCGCCGCGAGCTGATCGAAGCCGAACGCAACGAGAAGCGCGCGAAGCTACTGGCTGAAATGGTGCCCGGCGACATCCGCAAGGGTACGGTCAAGAATATCACGGACTTCGGCGCGTTCATTGATTTGAACGGCTTGGACGGTTTGCTGCACATCACCGACATGAGCTGGGGTCGCCTCGGCCATCCGTCTGAAGTGCTCAAGGTGGGTCAGGAACTCGACGTAGTGGTGCTCGACGTGAATAAGGAAAAGGAACGCGTCAGCCTCGGCCTCAAGCAGAAGATGGCCAATCCGTGGGACAACATCGAAGCGAAGTACCCCATCGGCACCAAGATCAAGGGCAAGGTCGTCAGCCTCGTGCCGTACGGCGCGTTTGTGCAGATCGAACCCGGCGTCGAAGGTCTCGTCCACGTCACCGAACTCTCCTGGACCAAGCGCGTGGCCAAACCCAGCGACGTCCTCAAGCAGGATCAGGAACTGGAAGCCGTCGTCCTCGGCATCAACCGCGACGAACAGAAGATCTCCCTCGGTGTCCGCCAGTTGGACAGCAATCCGTGGGACAGCGCAGATACGAAGTATCCCGTCGGCACGAAGGTCACCGGCAAGGTCCGCAACCTCACGAGCTACGGCGCGTTTGTGGAACTCGAAGAAGGCATCGACGGCATGGTGCATGTCTCCGACATGTCCTGGACCCGCAAGATCAATCATCCGTCCGAAATGCTCAAGAAGGGCGACGAAGTGGCCGCCACGGTGCTCGAAGTCGATCGCGCCAACCAGCGCATCGCGCTCGGCATGAAGCAGCTCGAAATCGATCCCTGGGAAAACATCGAGAAACTGTACAAGGTCGGCGACCTCGTCCAAGGCAAGGTCACCAAGCTCGCCAGCTTCGGCGCGTTTGTGGGCCTGCAGCACGATATTGACGGTCTGGTGCATATCTCCCAGATCAGCGAAGAACGCGTGGACAAGATCAAGAACGTGCTCAAGGTCGGTCAGGACGTGAGCGCCCGCGTGGTGAAAATCGATCGTGGCGAGCGCCGCATCGGTCTGTCCATCAAGGCTGCGAGCTACTCCGATGAGCAGCTCAAGGAAGAGCAGAAGATTCTCGACGCCCTCAAGCCCGGCGAAGATCTGGTTGCCCTGCAACATGCCTTCGACGCCCTCGACGACGTCAAGACCACCGACTAAGCGATCCTCGCTTACGGTTAGAATTCAAAACGGCGGACTGGCAACAGTCCGCCGTTTTTTTGTTTTTAAAATATCGGTTGAGCGTGGTCAGGGCGACCGCGCGCTACCTTACCGCCAATGTCCGCGGTCATAGTGCCAGCCGTGACCATCGTGCCAGCGATAGCCACCCACCCACATGGCATGAGGCCGGGGCGGATACATCCAATGGCCGCCGACCCAGACCCAACGACTACCGCCCCATGACCATTCACCGCCCACCCAGATATAGTCTGGTCCCGGGGCCACCACATAGGTATCCACCAGCGGCGGCGGCGGGGCCGACTGAATCGTGACGGTGGTGGTGGCTGGCGGGGCTGCACTGACCGTATTCGGCGAATTGATCATGTACGTCACCACCCGGTCCGATACGCCGTTATTCCGGAGGTCAATGATGTCTCCCGCACTCAAATGATAGATGCTGTGGGTACTGTTGATCTGGGAAATGATCAGATCTTCGCTGGCACCCGACCGCGCCAGCGCCTTGATATCCGCCAGGCTCATGGGCTGGGTCTGGACGGTGGTAGTGGTTGTGGTGGTGTACGTTTGCGGCGGCTGGGAGCGGATCTGGGCATCGCGTTGCTGGTCGGCGGCATTGCCGATCAAGCCGCCGGCGATGGCACCGGCGGCCGCGCCGAGCAGGGCATCTTCGCCGCCATGCCGGTTGCCACCGATGGCGGCACCGGTAATGGCGCCAAAGCCGCCGCCGATCAGGGCGCCGGAAGCGGTGTTATTTTGCGAGCCGTCCGGGTTTTCACAACCCGTCAGCAAAACCGCTGAACTGGCCACAGTTAAGACCAAATAAGGCATTTTCATATAAAAAGACTCCGTGGACACAATACTGCGTCCTATTTGGTATGACAACGGGGGGAGGGCCGGGTTCAACGCATGGCACGGATTCTCCCGGGATTATTGCGCCATTTGTGGAGATTTGGCATGAAAAGTGTTAACGGAATCAGTTGCCTTGTGCGCGCCGCCCGGCTTCAATAGTGGCGTGATTGCAAAACGTGTCATTCCGTGTCTGGATGTTCATGACGGCAAGGTTACCCGCGGCGTCCAGTTCGGCAAAGCCGAGGCGGGCGAGCTCCGCAATGTGGGCGACCCGGTGGAACTCGCCCTGCGCTACAACGACCAGGGCGCGGACGAGATGGTGTTCTTCGATATTACCGCCAGCGCGCATGGCCGCGCCACGATGGTGGAGGTGATCGAGCGCGCCGCCGACCAATGTTTCATGCCACTCACCGTGGGCGGCGGCATCAAGTCGGTGGAGGACATGTTCACCATGCTCCGTGCCGGGGCCGACAAGATCAGCATCAACTCGAGCGCGCTCGCCAATCCGGAACTCATCCGCCAGGGTGCCGAAAAATTCGGCAGCCAGTGCATCGTCGTTTCCATTGATGCGAAAAAGATCGCGCCGGACAAATGGGGCGTCTTTTCGCACGGAGGTCGCAAGGACACCGGCCACGACGCCATTGACTGGGCGAAAAAAGCCGTGGTACTCGGCGCCGGCGAAATTGTTTTAAACTCCATTGATGCCGATGGCACCAAGGCCGGGTTCGATCTCGTGATCACCCGCCGCATCAGCGAATCCGTCGGGGTTCCGGTCGTGGCCAGCGGCGGCGCCGGTACGCTGGAACACATGGCCGACGTGCTGCTCGCCGGCCGGGCTGATGCGGTTCTGGCCGCGAGTATTTTTCACTATGGCACCTACACGGTGGGTGATGTGAAACGGTTTTTGGCGGAGAAGAAGATTCCGGTGCGGCTGTAAAACCATGGATGCGGACAAAATCAAATTGGCGGTGGCGGACATCACCGCCGAGCTGGATCCGACCATTAAAAGTCTGAAGATGGCTTCGCTGTGCAGCACGTTGTGGGCGGAGCACGGAGTGGAGTTGGTCGTGGTCGGCGGTTCAGCCATTGAGATTTTAACGGAAGGTGCCTATGCCTCCGGTGATCTGGATCTGTGCCATGCGAACCGGGTCACGCTGCCGATCCGCCAGCGGCAGGAGATCATGGGCCAGCTCGGGGCCAAGGGCGGCCCGCGCAACTGGCAGGTGGCCGGCATGTATGTGGATGTGCTGGGACCGGTGGAAAGTTTTGCGCGCACGCCGTTCCGCCGGGTGCAGGGCCCGTACGGCGAGGTGCAGGTGATGAAGGCCGAGGATTTACTGGTGGAACGCGTGCTGGTTTCCGTGTATCCGGGAGACAATCCCACGGCACTGGATTGCGCCCGGAAATTCATTGCCGTCATTCTGACCGGAGGATTGGGCATGGATTGGAACGAGGTGCTGCGGCTTGCGAATCTCCCGGAATATCGTAATGTCAAAGAGTGTAAAACACTCGTGAACGAGGTTGCCCATGAACTTGGAATCAAAAGTCCCCTGCATACCGATTGAAGGCTGCATCAGCTACGAAGACTGGCTGAAAGGCCGCCGTTTTCGTCGCGAGATGGGCAATCGCGTTGCCCCCGGCATCATCCGGCGCGAAAGCAGTTCCAAGGACCGGCGCTTGAGAGCGCTCTACAATGGCGAGCGCGGTTTGCCGTTTACCCCCACGGAACATCTTTGAGGGAGCGCGGTTCGTTTTTTAGCGGAGAATCAGCCTCCTGTGAGGTTCCAATACCGCAAATCAAAACAGGACGTTTTCCACGAAACGGGTCAGGTGGGGCGGCAATTTACGATGCTTGCGGACCACGACAACGAGTTGCCGACGGAAGCGCGTTTTCAAATTAATCCGTTGGATCGAATGCTTTTGCCCATATAACGCCAAAGCGCGAATCGGTACAAAGCTGACGCCCATTCCCAGCGATACCAGATTGATGATGAGATCGAAATTGTCGAGCTGCATGATCGGGTTCACTTGCCAGCCTTGTTTCTTCATCCACGGTCGCAAGGCCTGGCCGGTATTTGAATCCTCACCAATCAGTAACCAGTTTTGCCGGGGCACCCATTGGCCAAGCGCTTTTTTGGTGGGAGTTGTCTGACCCAGTTCATGGGCGCCTTTGGCCGGGGCAATGAGGGTGAAGGCATCCTCAAATTGATGCGTCGTCCGCAAGGTGCGCGGCAGTCGCCGGGGCGGGCAAAGCACCCCCAGATCGAGAGCATTGGTTTCCAAGGCATTCAAGATTTCCCCGCTGGGCTGATGAGTCAGGCGGCAGGATATTTCCGGCGTTCGGCGCAGATTGGCGTGAAAAAAACCTGGCAGATAGGAAAGGGCGATGGTCCGCGAAACACCCACGCTGATTTCCTTGCGGGCACCGGCATAATCCTCGCGCAAACGTTGCAGGGTGTACCCCACATCTCCCAGCAAGCGGGCTGATTCCTGATATAAAAATTCCCCGGCGGCCGTGGCGTGCACACTGCGGGTGGTCCGCTCCAGCAATTCCAGACCCAGGCTGTCTTCCATGCCTTTGATCTGGCGAGTGATGGCGCTTTGAGTCAGGCCGGCCATTGCCGCCGCCTTGGTAAAGCTGCGATGCTTCACCACCAGATGAAACAGGTTCAACTCATAGAGGTCGAACGGAGTGGTGGCCAGATAGTCATTCATTATATTCATCAGTATATAATACTAATGAATTTCTATCAACTCCGGTGCGCGTATAGAGTCATCACGCAGTTCAACCAAAACAAAATTATGCCCAATAAAAATGACCGCCTGCCGGACAATGTTCCCGGCCCCTATTATGTGGACGCTTCCTGCATTGATTGCGATCAATGCCGGGCAACCGCCCCGGATTTTTTCCGGCGTAACGACGAAATCGGCTTCTCGATCGTCCACCGGCAGCCTGTGACTCCGGCGGATATAAAACAGGCCGAGGAGGCCCGTCTGGGGTGTCCAACGGAATCCATCGGCAGGGATGGCGGACATGGTGTTAGGTGAAACGGTTTTATGGGTTAATAGAACCGATTCCGTCCCGCAGAAAGCGACCATAAATGCCATTAGCCTTCCTCGTACACATTAAGGCGCTCATCAGGATTAGATGGAACCCATGTAATCGCTTGACATACGTTTTGGTTACATTATGATACCATTATGAAAACGATTGCTGTTAAGGGAGCCTCCGCTGCCCTGCATAGCCGACTTGAGTCGAGTGCTGAAAGAAATCATCGCAGCCTCAACCAGGAGGCGCTGGCACGTTTGGAAATGAGCTTTGCCGTCGAAGATGCTTCGCGCAGCAAAACCCATCAGGCATGGGTTGACGAGGCGCTGGCTGGCGACTTGAAGCCGGGCAGCATTACCCGACTGCAAAAAATCGCGGCCAAGGCCCGCTCGTTGGCTTCATGAAGAAGCTGGTTTTCAGCTCGGTCTTCGAGGAGGATTTTGCCGAAATAACGGTCCACTTTGCCGCGGATGCCTCGCCCGAGGTTTCCCGCCATTGGGAAAAGTCTACTATCAGGGTGGTGGGGTTGCTTCAAAGATTTTCGGAACTTGGCCGCCTGCGGCGTGATTTGCACCCGGACGGCATCCGTACTTTTGCTATAAGTGAATTTCCCAACCATCTTGTTTTTTACCGACTGACGGCCAACGAGATTGTTTTCCTCCGGGTCCGCTATGGCGGAATGGATTTAACGTCGCTGTTTTCCAGCGAGTAATTAGTCTTATGAACGATCTCACCCAATCCCGCTGGCTACCCTTTGTGCTGCTCACCTGCTCGAATGTCTTCATGACGTTCGCGTGGTATGGCCATTTGAAATTCAAGGACAAGCCGCTGTTCCTCGTGATTCTCGTGAGCTGGGGGATCGCTTTTTTTGAATACTTGCTGCAGGTGCCGGCCAACCGCTGGGGCAGTAATTCCTACTCCGCCTACCAGCTCAAGATTGTGCAGGAGGTGATCACGCTGGCGGTGTTCATTGTGTTTGCCCTGTTTTATTTCAAAGTGAAACCGGCGTGGAACCACGTTGCCGCTTTCATCTGCATCCTCGCCGCCGTGGCGTTTACATTTTTGCCGAAGAAGTAATTTCCGTTCGCGTATTTTGCGTATTTCGCGGTGGAAAATTTCCTCAAAGCGGCTTCTCGCCAAAATTGATCGCCATGGCCCCGCCGAGCAGATTCACCACACGCACGTTGTTCAGCTTCAGTTTGCGCATCTTTTCAGCCACGACCAGTTGGGCCGGGTAATGTTTCAGCGATTCCAGAATATACGCGTACGCCGAGGCATTGCCGCAGAACAGGAGACCAATCAGCGGTACGGACAGCCGCAGGTGCAGAAAATACAGTGAACGCCAGAGGGCATTTGCCGGTTTGCCAAAATCCAGCACCACCAGCCGCGCGCCCGGTTTGGCCACGCGATACATCTCTTCCACGCCGCGTTCCCAGCTCGTGAGATTCCGCAGGCCGTAACCGATGGTGACAATATCAAATGAGTTCTCGGGAAACGGCAGTTGCTGGGCATCTCCCTCGATAAATTTCGGTTCCTTGCCGGGCAAAGTTGATTTTGCCGGACCATTCCGTTGTGCAGCGATATCCAGCATTTGCGGACTGAAATCGAGCCCGGTCACTTCCGCCCCGCGTTTGGCGAGGGCAAAGGAAATATCGCCGGTGCCGCAGCACAGATCCAATGCCTGATCCCTGGCATGCACCTGCGCCAGGTCCGTCACCCGGCGCTTCCAGCTCCGGTGCAGGCCGAAACTTTGGAGGTCGTTGATGAGATCGTAACGGCGGGCAATGCCCGCGAAGAGGTCATTGACCTTCGCGGCGCGCTGCTGGCCGGGTACATAATAGGCGTTACTCACTTCCCCAATGAAACACCACCCGCGCCACCGTATCCAGCCGATAAACAAAAACTTCAAAACACACTTGCCAAACCCGGCCGCTTTGCTAGGATTATTGAACTTCGGATGCGAGCGTAGCTCAGTTGGTAGAGCATCACCTTGCCAAGGTGAACGTCGAGGGTTCAAATCCCTTCGCTCGCTCCATTTTTTTGTTTTTATTTTTGGAGTTTTCCCCTGTGAGTATGTAGAGCTCCGCTGTTTTGCCCAATGGTGGCAGTTTCACCGCAGTGCTTCCAAAGACCCTTTCCAAATGAGGCGCAAGCAATCCAAGCGGAGCCGGGATTGCTGCAGGGCGGATGCCAGGTCTTGCTGCTGGGTCACGGCCAATTGAATTTCTTGCGGGCGAATGTGATCGTTCACTTGTGCAAGGGTTTGCAATCGTTGCGCTTCGTGCCCGAGCAAATGATTCATTTCTTTCAGGGCGGACGCTCGCAGTGATACGGCCCGGATTTCGGCCAGCTTTTCGGCGGCCGACAGCATGCCCGGTAGAACCCGGCGGGCAATGTCGGCATTTTCAGTTAGCTTATAAGGCAAACCCTTCACCAGTTTCTTTTCCCAGTCCGAATCTCCGAAGGCTCCGGTGACGTCCAATAATTTGTGCGTAATGACTATCCGGAAGGGGGTGGGTGGCAAAAACCGATCTGTGTGCAGCTGCGGCGCGGCGATGGTTTCGAGCACATATATCAATTCCAGCAGCAAGGTTCGGTCATCCGGTGTTGGCAGCACGGCAAAACTGCAGTTTCCGGTTTCCGCGCCGAGCAGCAGTTCCATGGCGCCGATGACCATCGGGTGATCCCACGTGAGAAATCCGATATCCTCCCGGGTGAGCGCACGGCGGCGGTCGCACGTGGCGATCATCCCTTCGGCCGGCAGGGCGGGAAATGAATCGGTGATGATACCCACGGGATTCAACTGCCACGTGTGCGGCGCAAGTTCCTCAAAATGGACGCCAAAATGCTCGAACACATCCAGCAGGTATTCCTCCAAATCCGGCTCCTGGTCTTGGGCCTGAATCTGGCCAATGATCCGCTGGGCGGTGGCGGGCCGGAAGGAATTCATTTCCAGCAGACGATCCCGGCCCTGTTCGAGGCGGTGGCGGATTTCCTTGCGCGCGAGCTGGGTCGCTTGCAGGAGGCCGGCCAATTCCGATTCGGCCGAAGTCCGGTCCGCCACGGCATATTCCAAGGCAAGATCATGTACGGCCCGGCCAAACTGGTGGAGCAGGGCGTTGCCGCCTTCAAGATTGGATTCAAAGGCATTCAAGCCTTCATGATACCAGCGCGCCAGCACTTCCTGCGGACTGTGCGCGAGAAAGGGCACATGGATCTGGATGTCCTCGCGCTGGCCGATGCGGTCCAGCCGGCCAATGCGTTGTTCGAGCAATTCCGGGTTGAGCGGCAGATCGAAGAGGACGAGGTGATGGGCGAACTGAAAGTTGCGGCCTTCGCTGCCAATCTCCGAACAAATCAACAGGCGGGCGCCATCGGGTTCGGCGAACCAGGCGGCATGGCGATCGCGTTGCAACAAGGTGAGCCCTTCGTGGAAGACGCCGGTTTTGATGGTCAGGTGACGGCGCAGGGCTTCATCGAGCGCCTCGGCTTTTTCGATGGTCCGGCTGATCAGCAGCACCTTATGGGGATCGAGTCGCTGCAACAGGTCCACCAGCCAGAGAATCCGGGGGTCCTTCGCCAGATCATAGGATGGTTGCAGCCGGGCATCCCCGCTATCGGCGGCAAACTCGGTGGAGACCTGATCCAGCCAGTGCGTGGATTCCGGGCCCGGATCCAATCGGGCGAAGCGGGCGGTGCGCTTAGGAAAACCCTTCATGCCCGCCCGGGTATTTCGGAAAAGCACGCGGCCCGGGCCGTGCATATCCAACAGGTTATCCAGCAGTGTCTGCCGTGCTTCCGCACTATCTTGGACCAGATCCGCCAATCGTTGCTCCAACCCGGCATCCTGCCCCAGCAAGCGGCGCAACGAGGCCATATCCGTTTTGGTGAGCGCCGTTTTCTCGCGCAATTTTTCGGCGAGTTTGGCGGTGGCCGTATAATCCTTGGACCCGGCCCGAAACGAAGCCAGATCGCTGTATCTTTCAGGGTCGAGCAGGCGCAAGCGGGCAAAGTGGCTTTCCACCCCGAGTTGTTCCGGGGTGGCGGTGAGTAACAGCAGTCCCGCCGACTGGCGGCTGAGTTCCTCCACCACTTCATATGGGCGGCTGGGGGCGGCCTCGGCCCATTCCAGATGATGCGCTTCATCAACCACGAGCACGTCCCAGCCCGCCGCCACCGCCTGTTCCGCCCGACGCGGATCGCCGGCCAGAAAGTCGATGCTGGTCAGGACCAGTTGGTCATCGAAAAACGGATTTGCGCCCGGATCGGCCGTTTCAATGGCCGCACACCGTTCCGCATCGAAGATATTCAGCCACACATTGAAGCGGCGCAGCATCTCAACAAACCATTGATGCACCAGCGATTCGGGCACCAGCACCAGGACGCGGCTGGCCCGTCCGCTCAACAGCAGGCGATGCAGAATCAGGCCGGCCTCGATGGTTTTGCCGAGCCCCACCTCGTCGGAGAGCATCACGCGCGGGGCGTGCCGGCGGGCGACCTCCTGCGCGATGTAAAGCTGATGGGGAATCAGGTCAATGCGCCCGCCCACGAATCCGCGCACCGGTGATTGGCGCATCCGGTGGAGAAGTTCCAGCGAGCGGCGGCGCAGCGCGAAGGCGGCGGGAGAATCAAATCGTCCCGTGAACAGGCGATCCTGCGGCCCTTGCAGGCTGACCCGGTCGCTCAGTTGCGCTTCCGTGAATTGTCCGTTGTCGCCGACGTAAGTCAGCAGGCCCTTTTGTTCCAGGACAGATTTGACGGTGATCTCCAACTCCGCCTGGGATTTGATTTTGTCGCCCGGGCGAAAGCGGACCCGTTTTAACGGGGCCTGGTCCAGCGCGTAAATGCGGATTTCGCCCGCTGCGTTAAATTTCACCTCGACGCGACCGTCGCCGGTGCTCGTCACGGTGCCAAGCCCAAGCTCCGGCTCCGCCTCGCTGACCCAACGCTGACCTGAAATAAATAGACTCATCAAATGGTGGCGAGGTATATGCAGAGTTTAACCGGCAAATGCAATCTC
Organism: uncultured Verrucomicrobia subdivision 3 bacterium; assembly: GCA_903820285.1. Taxonomy (GTDB): domain Bacteria; phylum Verrucomicrobiota; class Verrucomicrobiia; order Limisphaerales; family UBA11358; genus UBA11358. Next base: position 21,763 of record CAIJGS010000201.1, read on the forward strand.
TGATGTTTCAATCGAATAAAGAGCTGAGGAAACAATGTGGTTTGGCATGGACGACGGCTGCGGGCTCGACAACGGGGAGCACGTCTGCTTAGCTTTTCACGCCCATGCCGCCATTCACCTTGACGTCCAATAATCCGCGTATCCAACGCGTGAATAATTTTCATGAATTGGCGACCACGCGCTTCGCCAAAGGCGTTAACGCGCTCTGCTGGGAACGCCAGTTGGAGGGCGATTTTGGCGAGGTCGTGGAACTGCTTGGCCCGGGCGAGGCAATTACTGCCATTGACGAAGACCGGCTGCTGGCACTGCCGGTGAGCGCAGCCGGGCGCATCGCCATTACGCAGCTCCTGGCCGATCAAAAAATGCTGCGGGAGCTCAACCTTGACCCGGCCCTCAACTGCATTCATGGCTATCCGCGCGACGAGACGCTTGAGCCGGTGGCCACCGATGTTTTTTCCTTCCACGCCGACAGCGCCACCGTGGAAACGGACACCTGGTTATGCACCTATTACGGGCCGTCCAGCGAGGGTCTGCGCAACGAAGAGGCACGCCGGCGCGTCGATGTGCCCGCCACCCGGGCGGAACTTCTTAGATGTTATGGCGGGGAAGACGACGAAGCCTTCGGCGCTTACTTAAATGAGCTTTGCTACGATCTTCACTACGAGCCTCTTCCGGCGGCCCAGCCATTTGCATTTGGCCATGGCAATCTTTGGCGCATCGCGGTGGCGTGGCCAGGCAGTCCTGTGCCGCCCTGCATTCACCGCGCGCCGGAAACTTTTCCCGGCCAGCCTCCCCGGTTGCTGCTGATCAGTTGAGAGTTGGGAGGGCGCACTTGTTCCAAGGGCCTGCCCGTTGCCTCCTGGCTCGGCAGGCTGTTCCAAGTATCAACGGGAAGGCCCCCCAGGTAATGTGGGATAACCCCACCGGTACGCCCAAATACTAGCCCATGGCAATGGTCGTCTTGCCCGAAGAAGGCCATCAGGCCCTCAAATGTGACCACCATGGCGAAATCCCGGTCAACAACGTGCGACTGACCGGGGCAAAGCATTAAAACCGGCTGGCCTAAAATTTATAGTTCACACCGAAACGCAGGGTTTCGGAGGTCAACGCCGAGCTCGATTGCCACAGCTCACCGGCAAACCACGTGTGGCGGCCCAGATCGATATGCAGGTACTCGGCCCGCACACTCCAGTTCTTGTTGATGGCATATTCCACGCCCGCACCGGCCGCCCAGCCCAGTTGGAAGTCGCTCTGGGAAACCGGACCGTCCGTGGCCGCCACCTTGGCATGAGCCCCGGCGCCGCCGGCCGTGATGTAGGGCAGAAAGCGGCCCATGGCGTAACCCAGGCGGACACGCAATGTGCCGGCATAGTCCGAGCTGGTTTTGATGCTGTTGCCCGGGCTGGCGTGCGCATCGCTCAAGGTGTCGTAGATGGTGTCGGACACGTCAGCATAGGAAATCTCCGTCTCCACGCCGGCCACCAGATGGTTCTGGAACTCATAGTTCGCGCCAACCTGCAATCCAACCGTGCCGCCGGTCGGCTTCGATTTAATCGAATAAGAGCTGAAGGGCGAATAGAGGTAATGAGCATCGGATTGGCCGAAACTGTATCCCGAATTGAGACCGATATAATAGCCGGTCCAGTCGATGTCTTCCGCCGCCGCCTGGCGGACAGTGGCGGTCGCGATTACCAAACCGGCCAGCAGGGTCATTTTTGTGGTTTTCATATTATGAGTCAGGGGATCGGTTTATGTTTTGTTGAATGAGTTGTTTGAATGAATCTATAGGAGTGTAAATCTTTTCGTAAAGCTCAATCTGAAACCTCAGCGGTTCATTTGTATGCGGTAAAACATGGCCCCGGTGCCATCCACGGCATTGGTCACGGACATCGTTCCATCCTGGCCGGTCATGCCGGTATAGGCGGGCAGATTGGACCAGGTCGCCGGGTTCAGGGACGGGGTGCATTGGATGGTATAGTTCCAGGCGGCCGTTCCCGGCCAGCTCAGAATCAGGTTGGTGCCGGTCGCCAGGTCGCGGTCCAGCCCGGGATTGGGGAGGAGGTAAATGGATTGGCCGCCGGCCAGCCCGCCAGTTCCGCCGGTAAAATTGTCATCGCCGCTGTAAATCGCGGTGACCGCGTAATTGCCGGCGGGCAGGCCTGGCGGCAGGTCAGTGCTGGTGGCGCTGCCGCCGGACACGGTCACCGCGCTGCCGAAGGGAACGCCGTTGGTCAGAAATTGTACCGTCCCCGCCGGGGTGCCCAAGGCGGGATTGAATGGGCTCACATTTGCCGTGAAGGAAACCGGCTGGCCAAAAGGCGCCGGGTTGATGCTGGCCGTGAGGAGATTGGTCGTGCCGCGATCATCATCCAGATAAAAACTGTCAGCCGGGTTGGTCTGGTTGCCGCTCCCGAACATCACGCCAAATTTAAAGCAAATACAGCGCGTTCCAGGTTGGGTGGTGAAGGTGTACCGGCCATTCGCCCAGCCAGTGGTGGCGGAAACAAAGTTCGATCCCGCCGTCGACAGCCATCCGCCGCCGGCCAGATAAGGGGATTCCAGCGCTTGAAATTGCAACTGGCTGGCGGTGGCATCACCCAGGCCATTAAATCCCGGCCCGTTGGCCTGATAGAAAAAACTCACCGTATAGGGCGTGTTGGTGGCCACCGGAAAATAATAGGTGCGCAGGGCCTGGATATAATTGGCACTGCCGCCCATGGCCGCCGGCCCGGGCCGGGCCACCGCGGCAGTGGAACCACCCACGCCATTGCCGGCTTCAATATCCCATTGGACGTATTGGTTATTGTTCGTGCCGTTGATCCAATATGACTGGTCTGGGCACCCCGGCTGGGCGTTTACAATGGCTGCACTTTCAAACCTGGGCAGGTGAATGATCCCCGCGTCCAGCGGCACCCCCAGCACGGCGGAGATTCCGGAGAACCCATTGGCGCTGGCGATAATGGTGGTCATGCCTGCGGCGTTCCCGGTGAAAGTGGCACTTTTGTCGTCGGTCGCCGGAACCAAATCCCCGGGCACGATCCCGCCGGCTGAATTGGTCAGCGACCAGCTCGCGCTCACATTGCCCGCAAAGTCACCGCCGGCATCACGGGCGATGGCATAGAGCGTGATCGCATTGGTTTTGGGAATGATTTGGGAAGGCACCGCCGCGCCGGTCCCATCGGCCGCAGTTTCGATCGTGATCTGGGCTACTGCGCCAGCCACAATGCTGACGGCTCCGGTTGCGCCACTGAGCGTATAACTTCCGGCGGCCGCACCACCCAGCGTCAGGCTGCCAACCGAAGTAATCGCCTGCTGGCCGGCCGTTGACCCCGCCAAAACGGCGCTCCCGGTTGCTACGCTGACGTCATCGCCGGCCAGAGCGTTGGCCACCGTCAGAATACCGGCACCGGCCGCCGTCGTGCCATCGTAAGCCCGGGTGCCGGTCAGGCTGACCGGCAATGGATTCACCGTCTGACCGCCCGCCAGGTTGCCGGTGCTGACGCCAAATGCGCCGCTCGGATTATATACGGCCGCCACACTGTAAATACCGGTCGCCAGTGTCGTCGGGAGTGTGCCACTGGTGGCACTGCCGTTGGACAAACTCACCGCCCCGCCAAAGTTAACTCCGTTGGTCTGAAACTGCACAGTGCCCGCCGGGGTAAAGCCCGCGGCACTGACCATGGCGGTAAACGTCGCCGGCTGGCCGTACAAGGCTGGAGTGCCGGAACTGGATACGGTCGTAACGGTTGGCGGCACCACATTCAGAATCCCCGTACCGGTGAACAGGCTGGAGGTATTGGCGGCCGAAGAACTGGCGGATCCCCAGGTGCCACCCGCCTTAAACGTCGCGCCCCCATCCAAGGACAGCCCGGCGATGGTGTTGCTCCCGGTAAAAGCCAGATTAACCAGCGCGGGATTGTTCACAATCAAACTGGCTGAACTATTGATATAACCATTGGTCGCACCGCCCGTGAGGGTCAGGGTGGCGGCATTGGTCACCGTCACATTGCCGGTCCCGAGACCGCCATCCTGTTGCACCGCCAGCTTGCCACTGCTGACCGTGGTGCCTCCGGTATACGAACTTGCCGCGTTCAGCACGAGTGCCCCGGAGGTGGTCAATGCATAATTGCCGCCCAATGCCCCGTTCAGGGTCACGGAACCGCTCGCGGCGTTGTTGCCACCAACCTGGATGGTCAGATTCCCGGTCAAGGCCGGCCAGGGACCAAGGATGACGATATTGGTGGTCACCTGGTCGTCGTAGTTAAACATCATCAGGCCGGCGGTGGGAAAGCTGGCGTTGGTGGTGGAGAGGGTCATGGTTTCCAGACTGCTGCTGGCCGCATTGGTGCGGTTGCACAGGTCGGCTCCGCTGGCAAACGTCATGACGTTGGTCAGGTTGCGGGGCATGGTGTCCACCAAGGTCAGTGTGGCGCCGCTGTTCACCATAATCTGATCCGGCCCTGCCACGGGGTAGGCATTGCCGTGCTGATTGCGCAGGAAACACCGGCCCGAGGCAACGGTCAGTTTGCCCAGCGTGTTTTGCGCGCCCGGCCGCAGGGTGATGTCGCCCCCCGCGACGGTCAACCCGTTCGCCGCCGTGCCCCCGGTGAAATTTTCGCCAATGCCGGAATAATTCTCATGTCCCAGGTCAACGCCGCTGACCACGCTGCCGCCGCCGGGGCCAAGGATGCAGTTGCGCAACAGCCAGTTCTGGCCGCTGCCATAAAGCGCACTGCCGGTGACCGCCAGCGTACCGCCGGCAAAGGTGAGCGTGCACGTGCTATTGAGCGCTCCCAGTTGATGGGTGGTTGAATTGTCTTTGCTGATCGAAAGGGTGCCGCCGGCGATGGTGGTTCCCACTGAATAAGAATTATTTCCGCCCAAAGTCAGGGTCTGGGTTCCCGTCTTGTAGAGCCGGCAACTGCCGGAGATGGCGCCGTTGATCGTGATATTGCCCGTGGCCGTGTTGACCAAGGCGGTGGTGGTGCACGAAAACGCCAGTCCCAGCGTCTGCAGGCTGGCACTGTTGTTGACGATGGAGCCGGTGAGCACAAAGGAATTTCCGCTGAGGACAAAGGCGCCGGCGGTGGCGTCAAAGGTGATATTGCTGAACGTGGTGCCCGCCGTGAATCGGTTGGTGACGTTCAGCCCGGTGGTCCCGGCGAAGACCAGGGAGTCGCCGCTGACCGGTGCGGTGCCGCCCCAATTGGCAGCGTTGGTCGTGGCCCCATTTCCTGCGCCGCCGGTCCAGACACAAATATTGGCCCTGCTGGCAAGTATCGGGAGCTGGGTAAACAGCATCAGGACAGCCAGCTTCATTAGCGCGGATATCGATTTCCGGGGACTTGAGATCGTCATGTTTTTATTTTGATTTATAGCGGGATCAGCTGCTTGCACCGATGCTTAAAACCCAGAAAATATCCAAGTTGGGGCGGTGTTGCCGGTGACGAAAAGCAACCTAGAAACTCACGGCTGGTGTGTCAATCCGACTTTACAAACAATTGCTCCCCGTTGGCGGTATGCCTCCCCCCGCCCTGTGCCTCCAAGCCCATCCCGCCCTGCGCAAACGAAAAGCGTGAGCAGGGCTGGAAATATTCCAACCTTCGCAACCATCATTTTCGCCATTCTAAACGTGATATTCAAGTGTTCCGTGTTAATTTTGGGGCGTGGCTAACACTTGTATTTACCGGTGAGCAATTTATTATTTCGAAGGGCGATTTCATTTCCGGCAACCTCCCCGACACCGATTGCAACTGCTCATTAACAATCGTCATGCGGCCATCCGCCAGGCGGTCACCCCATTGCCTGGGAGTCAGCCGCGCAATCAGTTCAAGGCGCTCAACATTCCCGGCGATTGCGATGGCTTGACCTTGCTGGCAGCGCTCGGCGGCATGGTGGCAAACATGTCGACGGCCGACTGGCTGGCGGAATTCGCCCAAGGCCGGATTGTGAACCGGGAACAGGACCCCGTGGCGGCCAGCCAAATTGTCCGGGCGGGTCAGTCTTACCGGCATTTGTTTCCCGCCGTGACCGAGCCGCCGGTGAATGGGGCGGTGGAAATCCTCCATGAGGATGAGGCCCTGATCGTGGTAAACAAACCCGCCCCGCTGCCGATGCATGCCGGTGGCCGGTTTTTCCTCAACACCCTCCAGCATATCCTGAACACGGCTTATCATCCGCAGTCGCCATATCCGGCGCACCGGCTGGATGCGAACACCACCGGTCTGTTGCTGGTGGGGCGCACGCGCCGCTTTGCCAGCCGGTTGCAGGCGCAGTTCGCGCTGGGCCAGGTGGAGAAAACCTATCTGGTCCGCGTGGCCGGCCCGCTGCCGGCAGATGAGTTTGCCTGTGACGCACCCATCAGCGCCCGCTCCGGCGAGCGATGTTCGCGTAGGGTTGATCAGGAAAATGGGCTGCCGGCGCAGACCGGATTCCGCGTGCTCCGGCGCTTCGCTGACGGCACAAACCTGTTGGAAGCGCGACCGTTGACCGGTCGTACAAACCAGATTCGCGTGCATCTCTGGCATCTGGGGATGCCGGTTTGTGGCGACGCGATTTATCTGCCCGGCCGCCAGTTAGGCCGCACGCAAACACTGGCGGTTGACGATCCGCCGCTATGCCTCCAGTCGGCACGGGTCAGGTTTCTTCACCCTCTGACAATGGAGCCCGTCGAGTTCAATGCTCCTTTGCCTGCCTGGGCAAGTGAGAATTCATGACCCCCCTTACCCGAATAAGTGATAGACGCGTCCAGACGCCTCACCTAAGCTTTCGCTTCGCATGAAAGCACCCTTGGCCCTGTCCCTATTATTCGTCGCCAACCTGACTCTGCTGGCCGCGCCCGGTGGTTCCAGTGAACCACTTACCCAATTTGAAACTCAGCTCATCGCGGCGACCCAGCCGGTGGTCGCACCGCAATTTAACGGGCCGCTCATCGTGGGCGTCCGGCCTGGCACACCGCTTGTGTATGCGCTGGCTGTAACCGGGGAAGCGCCACTGACCTATGCCGTACGCCATCTGCCGGACGGGCTTACGCTGGATCCCAAAACCGGCGTCATTTCCGGCACGTTGTCCGCCGCCGGAACCTATCACTTTGAGGCCACCGCCAAAAATGGTCACGGCAAAGCCTCGGCTAAAATCACCCTCGTGGCTGGCGACACCCTCGCCCTCACGCCGCCGCTCGGCTGGAACAGTTACGATGCCTTTGGCGATTCCGTGACCGAGGCCGAAACCCTCGCCAACGCCGACTGGTTTAAGCAGCACCTCCAGCCCGTCGGCTGGGACACCGTGGTTATTGATTTTCGCTGGTATGATCCCCAGCCTACCGGCAATGATTGGCTGCTCAACAAAACCCGCGTCGGCGCCGCGCTCGCCGCCGACGAGTATGGCCGGTTATTGCCCGCGCCCAACCGCTTTCCCTCGGCGGCCAATGGCGGCGGCTTCAAGGCGCTTGCCGACCGGTTGCATGCGCAAGGTTTGAAATTTGGCATTCACGTCATGCGCGGCATCCCGCGTCAAGCGGTGCTCGCCAAATCACCCATCCTCGGCACCTCGTTTACCGCCGCCGATGCGGCTGACACGGGCGACAAATGCAGTTGGTGTCCCGACATGTTCGGTGTAATCAGCAACGCGGCCGGTCAGGCCTGGTACGATTCCTGCGCCAAGCTCTGGTCCGAATGGGGCGTGGATTTCATCAAGGTGGATGACCTCTCCCAGCCTTATCACACGGCCGAGATCGAAATGGTCAGTCGCGCCATCAAACAATACGGCCACTCGATCGTGTTCAGCACTTCGCCCGGCGAAACGCCGGTGAATCAGGGCGCGCACATTGCCTCGCAGGCCAATCTCTGGCGCATCTCCGGCGATTTCTGGGACAACTGGCAGAAGCTCGACAATCAGTTCAAGCTCTTCAACCGCTGGCACGACATCGGCGGCCCCGGCCACTGGCCGGATGGCGACATGATTCCGCTCGGCCATCTCTCCATCCGCTCCGGCATGGGCGGAAAAGATCATTGGACCCACTTCAACCGCGCGGAACAACTCACCCTTATGTCCCTCTGGGCGCTTACGCCCTCGCCGCTGATTTTGGGCATGAACCTGCCGGATAACGACGACTGGACCACGGCCCTCCTGACCAATCCCGAAGTGCTCGCCGTGAACCAGGACGCCGCCGGCCACAAAGCGCAACGGCTCGACCAGGTAGCCACTACCTGCGAGGTCTGGTCCAAGGAACTGGCTGATGGCTCCGTGGCCGTGGGCTTCTTCAACCGCACCAAAGTGCTGCTGACGGTGCAGGTTCCGTGGAGCCAACTCGGGTTTGAGAAAGCTCCCCACGTGCGCGACTTGTGGCTGCGGAAGGATTTGCCGCGCAGCAATACGCTTGATGCCACCATTCCAACGCATAGCGCCATCTTGTTGAAGGTGACGAAGGCGCGTGGGTGGTTTTAATGCGGTTTGATAAGATGGAAATGGGGAAACATCCAACATCGAAAACCCAACGCCCAACATCCAATGACGGAGGAAGCGGCGCGCGCCAGGAGGGGGGGCGTGGCCAGGAGGGGGGTTTTCATTTTATCAGCGTTTGCCTTGATGAGGCTTGATAAGGCACGATTGCTGGGGTTTTTGCCTTGATTGGGCTTTGATGGTCCTGGCGGCCGGCCACCAGCCCACAACCTCCACGACCGGGGGGACGGGGCCGCCCCCACCCCGCGCCGGGCGGGGGTAAAGCTGGGGTACGCCTTGGAGAGGGTTTGGACATGACGGTGTAATGGACGGGGAGACGTGTCTCCCAGTTCCAAAGCGGCGTCATGCCGCCGCACTCCACAGGGGCGGGCGGGTCAGGCGGGCGCGATATTGGCCATGACGGTGAGTTTACCATGTAAACCTCAAACCGGGCAATATAGCACAGGTTTTGAAAGGTCAAATACGGGGAGGATGTGGAAGGGGGAAGACACGAATTTCACAAAAGGGGCGCGAATTCGTAAAGTTGAGGAGGTAACGGCATCCTATCTGGTTAGGCCACTCAGTGAGTCTTGTCATAGTCCAAATCCCAAGCCTGTGCCGCCTGCTTGCACTCAGGACAAACGTAAATAGCGGCCCGATGAGCGTCCCAACTTGTCACACAGCACCCCCCCCGACAAAAGTCTGGGCGTTGGGAAATGAGTTCGTGCTGGCTGCATATCTCATCCGAGCTTTGTCATCTGGCATAATCAAGCCGTATCCAATCGGGACGATGGTACGCCTCATCTGGACGTGGTGAACCTCGCAAATAGCCGGCTTACCATCCGTGTAGTCTTCGGTCTTGCAGCCTGTCAGGATAATCAGCGCAAACAAATATGGCAGGAAATTTCGCAGGGCACAGTGGCCTAACCTTTAGCAGTGTGTCCCTCGTGCCGCCGCCGGGACGCGCGATTTTGACAATTGGGGTGGGGCGGCGACGCGAGGGATACACTGCTGTTGAACTGAGCCGCTGAACCTGCGGCGCCCTTACTGGGGAAAGTAACGCCGTGTTGGTATCCCAACCGGTTGTCGCTGATCGGCAGGCCGGGCCGAAAGCCCGTTGCGGAGCGGTTCATGGGGCAAAAACTGCTCCGCCACGGCTCCGGGCGCAAGTAAAATCAGCGTTTTGGCGGTTTGTCCGGGCGTGGGGACAATACCCACCCCTCGCGCGGCAG
>CAIJGS010000202.1 GCA_903820285.1 uncultured Verrucomicrobia subdivision 3 bacterium
TTCAGCCAAAAGGCCAGCCACACAAAGTCTGCCAGCCCCAGCGTGATGAACGCCGCCTGCCAGCCGCCAAAGGCGCCGACAATGAACGGCACCAGTACCGGCGCAAAGATCGCCCCCATGTTGGAACCCGTGTTAAAAATGCCATTGGCCACCGACCGTTCCTTGGGCGGAAACCACTCGGTCACCACGCGGATGGCCGTGGGATAGTTGCCCGATTCCCCGAGCCCCAGCGCAAACCGTGCTGCGCAAAAGCCGGTCACCGACCGCGCCAGCGCATGCGACATCGCTGCCAGGCTCCAGAAAATCACCGACCCCGCATATGCGCCCTTTGTGCCAATCCAGTTGATCAGCGGCCCGAATAAAATCTGCCCGGCCGCATACGCCGCCTGGAAGAAAATCGCCATGCGGCTGTAATCGGTTTCCTTCCACGCGAACTTCTCGGTCAACGCCGGCTTCAACAACCCCAATACCTGCCGGTCCATATAATTCACCGTGCAGGCAAAGAACAGCAGACCGCAAATCACCCAGCGATATTTCCCGATAACGTTGGTGGCGGTGGCGTTCATGGAATGAGCGTGAGCGTCGAATCCTTGACCCGCAGTTCATGCACCGGCGTGCCGGAGGCTTGCTTCACTTCCACGTTCTGAAAATGAATCCCCTCGGCGTCCGTCACAAACACGCCCGCCTTGGCTGAGATGAAAACATTTTTCAAATCGATGTTGTGCAACGGCATCTCGGGCAACCCTTGCAGCACAATCGCCTTTTGCGCCCCCCGGCAGGTCACATTCTCAATGTGGATGTTCCGGAACTGCGGCGTTTCCTCCGTCACCGGCGGCTTAGCCACAGAGGCATCCCCGTCCGCATCCTCCAGCGACGACTTGCCGCCGTAATATAGATTAAAATTAATGGCATCGCCGATAATGTCAACCATCCGCACATTCTGGATATTAATATCCTCCACCACGCCGCCGCGCCCGCGCGTGCTCTTGAAGCGCAAGCCCACATCCGTGCCGAGAAACAGGCAGTTGTTCACCCGCACATGGCGGATACCGCCGGACATTTCACTGCCAATCGTAAAACCACCATGGGCGTGATATACGACGCAATTTTCCACGAGCACATCTTCCGTAGGCACGCCAATCCGCCGACCCGCCGCGTCCTTGCCGGACTTCAGGCAGATGCCGTCATCACCCACATCAAACGTGCAGCCGCGGATGATGGCGTGCCGGCACGACTCAAGATCCAGGGCATCGCTGTTCTGCGCCGTCGGGAGGTTGCGTACGGTCACATTAAGGATGGAAACATTCTCACAGAGCACCGGATTCATGGTCCAGTTCGGCGGATTTTCAATCGTGAAGTCTTGCAGCAACACCCGCTGGCAATGGATCAGCCGAAGCATCTTCGGCCGCAGAAACGCATGCGCCGGTTCATAGTCCGCCAGGTTGAGCGAACCCTGCTTGCGCAATTGGTCCACCAATTTTTCACCATCCATCGTCGCCTGGCTGGGCCACCAAGTGCTGCCCTTGGCATCGAGGACACCGCCGGACTGCACGAGCGCCTTCCAATCGCCGGCACCGAGCTTGTCCTTTTTCAGCGGCCGCCACGCATCGCCGCCCCCATCAATGATGCCTTCACCGGTGATGGCCACATCTTCCAGGTCCACCCCGGAAATGGGCGAGAGCGAATCCACTTCCTGCTCGCCCTTCAAATTGATGATCGTCAGCGGATACGCATTAAAATCCCGGGAAAATTTCAGCAGTGCACCGTGCTCCAAATGCAGATTGATATGGCTGGCCAGCCGGATGGGCCCTGTCAGCCACAGGCCCGGCGGAATCACCAGCTCGCCGCCACCCTTCTGCGCGAGCAGGGCAATCGCCACATTGATCGCGCCGGTGTTCAGCGTCACGCCATCGCCCACGCCGCCGGCCTCGGCCAGATTGACCGTGGTCGCCGGAATCACCGGCACCGCCACCGGCGGTGAAACTTCCGCATCGGCGGAATTTCCCAGCAGGACGAGCGCAAGAAGTCCGCGCATGATGTTCAGGGTGGTCATAGGCTGGTAGCTTACCGGTTGCCGACGCCGGGCGGTAGCCGACTTTCGGCAGGAAACATTGAAAAAAGTGCAGCCAAACTTGCCGGCTGGAATTTCAAATCTTCCATCGCCCGGCTGTAAACAGATGTGTTGCGCCAGATCATGACGCCTTGTCTCCCGCCACCAGACCGGCCCCGGCCGCCAGTTGCTTTTGATATTGTTTGGGTGAAAGCCCCGTGGACTGCTTGAACGCCACCCAGAAACTGTTGCTGCTCTGGTAGCCGCACATTTCGGCCAGCGCCTCCATTTTCTCATCCGAATCCGCCAGCAACCGCTTCGCGCGCTCGATCCGGATGCGATGCAGCTCACTGCCCGGTGAACGGCCCAGTTCGCTCGCAAAGGCCTGATGAAAACTGCGCAGCGACATCGCCGCCGCCTGCGCCAGATCCTGCACCCCAATGGGTTCGTGGCAATGTTCCCACATGAAGCGCAGGCTCCGGGCAATGCCCGGATGATTCACCGCAAACAGATCGCTGCTCTTGCGCACAATCAGCCGTGAGGGTGGCACCCGTACCGGCTGCGGCGGCACCGGTTCCCCCTGCATCAGCCGCGCCAGTTCCTCCGCGCCCCGGTAACCGATGACATCCATGTTCACATCCACACTGGAAATCGGCGTATGCATGGCATCCACCGCCAGCAGCGAATTTCCCGCCCCCACAATGGACACTTCCTCCGGCACCGCCAGCCCGGCCGCCTCGGACGTCTCCAAGGCATCCAGCGCCAAGCCGTCGCTCGCGGCGAACAGCCCCAGCGGTTTCGGCGCGCGCTTCAGCTCCGCCGCCAGCCAGGCGCGCTTGCGTTTCCACGCCAGCCGGCCGGTCTGGTACGACGGCGACTCATGCCAGCGCAGCCAGCCCGCCTTCTGTTCCGCGCTGGCCAGCGTGGCCTGAAACGCATGGCCGCGCTCGTTGTAAATCCAGTTGTCCGCGTCGCTGTAAAATAGGAAATGCCGGAAACCGCGTGACAGAAAATGATCCGCCACCAGCCGCGCCGTCTCCCCCGTATCCTCCAGCACCCGCGCGAATTTCAAATTTGGCCGCCGGAAACTCAGGTCCACCGTGGGCTTCCCCGATTGCTGTACAAACTCCGCCAGATCATCACCGGCCCCCAGCCACGCCAGGATGCCGTCGCCGTCCCAACCCCACGGAATGACCTTTTCCCGGGCCAGATCCTCGGACAGCCGCCAGCCGTGTTCCTGGGCAAACTTCTCCACCCCGCGATGCAGCCGGTGGTCGTACCAGCCCAGCACGAGCAGGACCCGGGAGGATTTGATGCGCATAAACCGACTGTGCCGCCGTCCGCCCCATTTTTCAAGCGGCATTCCGTCCCATGCACAAAATTCAAACAATGATGCATGAAATCGGGTTCAATCCCACCGGGGAAGCCGGTATGGTGGCGGCATACCCATGTTGTCTTTTTCCTGCAATTGCGAGCGCAATTGTTTTATGCCACCGGCATCTTTACCGGTGGCACCGGCTTTCTCTGGCCTCATCCGCACGGCTTAACCCATTACTAACAACTCCCTGTCACCCACCAAACTCATGAAAACCGTTCCCATACTCGCTGTCCTTGCCGCGCTCGCCGCGCCGGTGGCGGCCTTTGGCCAGACCACCATCTTTAGCGATGGCTTCGTCAACAGCAGCACGCTGAACCCGACCGCCAGCACGCTCGTTACCCCCACCGCCAACCGGACCTCCTACGAAATTGCCTGCGCCAAAAATGCCACCGGCAGCGGCATCAGTTCCGGCACGTTTACCCTGTCAACCGCTGCCACCAGCTCCGGCTTCAATGAAGCCCAGGCACTCTTCACCACCGCGCCGATCACGCTTACCTCCGCCGGCCAGTACATTGAACTCTTTTATACCTTCAAGTGTACGGCCAACGTGCTGAACGGCACCGCCGGCAATAGCAGCGGCCTTTACATCGGTTTGTATAATTCCGGCGGCAGCGCTCCCACCAATGGCACCTTCCTCTGGAATGGCGGCATGAGCAGCAGCTCCAACAATGCCACCACCGGCGGCTGCCAGAATTGGTTGGGTTACGCCGGCGATTTTCTGTTTAGCTCCAATACGCTGGCAACCTCCGTCATTTCCACCCGCCCGGCGCAGACCTTGGCCAACAATTTCGCCCAGGAATTGCTTTATGCGACCGTTTACACCGGCGGCTCGGGCTTTTCCGGGTCACATGCCGGCACACTGGCCGAACCCTCCCTCACGGTCGGCAACTATTACACCATGGCCCTGCAAATCACCTATGTGAGCAGCACCTCCCTTGCCATTACCAATACCATCTATGGCGGTGCCGGCATTGGCGGCTCCGTAGTTAGTGTCGGCGGCTACACCACCACCTACGGCGGCGTCTCCACCAGCGCCCAGGACATCACCTCCACTTTTGACGGTCTGGCCATCGGCTACCGCGCCGGGGCCACCGCCGCGACCACGCTGCCCATCACCAACATCACGGTGATTGATTACATTCCTTCGCTCCCGGCCATCACCGGCCTCACCAATGAAACCGTCGTGGCCGGCACGAGCCCCACGCTGAGCCCGAGCGTTACCGGCGTACCCACTCCGTCCTACCAATGGCAGACCAACGGCGTGAACATCGGTGGTGCCACCAGCGCCTCCCTGCCGCTGCCCAGTGTGCAATATGCTCAAAACGGTTATGTGTATTCCCTCATCGCCAGCAACCTCGTCGGCGCGGTTACCAATAGCATGACCCTCTCCGTCATCGTTCCGCCCAGCATCACCGGTCTCGGCAACCAGGCCGCCGCCACCGGCGACACGGTCGTCCTCAGTCCCACCATCGGCGGCCAGCCCGCTCCCACCCTGCAATGGCAGACCAACGGTGTCAATGTCACCGATGGCGTGGACGGCAACGGCTCCACCATTTCTGGCAGCACCACCGGCACCCTCACCATTACCGGCGCCCAGACCGGCGATAGCGGCACCTACTCCCTCATCGCCAGCAACAGCGCGGGCATCATCACCAATAGCATGACCCTCACCGTCTCCGGCGGCAATGTCCTCCCCAGCATCACCGGCCCGTTGAATCAGACCAATACGCAGGGTGCCAATGTCACCTTCAGCGCCACCGTCAGCGGCCTGCCGTTGCCCACCGTGCAATGGCTGGACCAGACCCAGACCCCCATCACCGGTGCCACCAACCTCTCTCTGACCCTGACCAACATCCAGTTCTCGCAAAACGGATATTCCTATTATGTAGTGGCGAATAACATCGTCGGCAGCGTCACCAATAGCGCCACGCTGACCGTCCTGGTCCCCGCCGGCATCGTGACCCAGCCCGTGAGCCTGGTAGTGACCAACACGCAAGCCGCCGCCTTCACGGTGGTCGCCTCCGGCCAGCCCGCGCCAACCTATCAGTGGTATAAGGGCAGCAGCCAGATCCCCAATGCCACCAACGCCACCTACAGCATTACCAGCGTCGTGCCCACCAATGCGGGCAGCTATTACGTGAGCATCGTGAACAGCTCCGGCACCACGAACAGCGCGACCGTCACTCTCACCGTGAATTCAGTCATGGCAGTCGCCGCCCTCTCGCCCGCGAACAGCGCCACCGGCATCTGCTATGACACGCCGCTTTACCTCACCTTTAGCTCCACGCCCGTGCTGCAAACCGCCGGCACCATCAAAATCTACAACGTCACCAACAGCGCCACCCCGGTGGACACCATTAACCTCGCCCTGAATGTGACGCCCAATGCCAATGCGAAAAACGTCCAGCCGCGTACGATTGCGACCGAAACCTTCACCAACTACCCGGTCATCATCACCGGCAACCAGGCGGCCATCTATACTCATAGCGGCGTGCTGACCTCCAACCAGACCTATTATGTGATCGTGGATAACGGCACCTTTGCCGATGCCGCCGGGGCCAACTTCGCCGGCATCACCGCCACCAACGCCTGGCAGTTCACCACCAAGGCGGCCGGCCCGGCCAATCCCACCAGCATTCTGGTGTCCGCCGATGGCACCGGTGACTTCGTGACCGTGCAAGGCGCCATTGATTCCGTAACCTCGGGCAACACCACCCCGACGTTGATCACCATCAACAACGGCCGTTACTACGAAATTGTGGACATCAAGTCCAAGCACAACCTCACCCTGCGCGGCCAGTCCCGCAACGGCACGGTGGTCGGCTACGCCAACAATGCGAATCTCCAGGGGAGCACCCATTTCCGCATGGCCATGAAGGTCAACGCCAATGATATCGCGTTGGACAACCTCACGCTCACCAACTTCACCGTGGCGGGCGGTTCCCAGGCTGAGGCGCTCATGCTCGAATCCAACGCCAAACGTTTCATCTTTAACAACGCCAACCTCGGCAGTTTCCAGGACACCCTCCTCGCCAACGGCGGCGGCCAGGCCCAGGCTTACTTCAACAACAGCCTCATCACCGGCCAGTTCGACTACGTCTGGGGCGGCGGCGATATCTTCTTCACCAACTGCGAATTCCTGACCGTGTACGGTAGCGGCTCCAGCTGGAATCTTACTGCCTCCCGCACGGATAACACCGCCATCGGCACCTGGCCCGGCTACAACGGTCTCGCTTCCAGCAACGGTTTCTCGTTCGTGGATTGCTATCTCGCCAAAGTCACCGGTGCCGGCGTTGGCAACCCGACCCTCGCCGACAGCAATGGCACCACCAACGGTGTCTCCGCCTGGATCAACTGCCGCATCCAGAAAGATTACGTCGCCCCCTCGGCCGGCGTCATCAACAGCCAGTTGCTCTGGGAATATAACAACACCAATAACGACACCGGCCTGCCGGTCACTTATGGCCTGTCCGTGCTCACCAGCAGCGACCCGCGCCTGCTCGCTGCGGAAAACGCCAGCACCTGGCTCTATGGCTGGCAGCCCCAGCTGACGCCTAACATCCTGACCAACCCCGTTGGCAGCACCGTCACCACCGGCACGCCCGTCTCCCTGAGCGTCATCGCCACCGGCATCCCCGACCCGACCTATCAATGGTACAACGGTGCCACCCTCGTCTCCGGTGCCACCAGCGCCACCCTTACGCTCGCCAATCCGCAGGTCAGCGACAGCGGTTCCTATACCGTCGTCGTCACCACCACCGCCGGCAGCGTCACCAGCAGCGCCGCCACCCTCACCGTGAACGCACCGCCGAACACCGCGCCGGTCTTCACCAGTCCCGCCAGCGGCACCAACATCGTCATCAATGCGGGCGTCAATCTCTCCGTGCCCGTCACTGCCACGGACAGTGACAGCCCCGCGCAGACGCTCACCTACAGCCTGCTCGCCGGCCCCGGCAGCGCCAGTGTCAATCCCAGTACCGGCACCCTCACCTGGCGCCCCACCGTCGCCCAGGCAAAATCCACCAATGCCGTCCAGGTGGTGGTCACCGATAATGGCACCCCCAGCATGAGCGCCACGAACAGCTTCACCGTCGTGGTGAATCCTGTTATCGCCGCCTCCCTTGGCACCGCCACTTACAGCGGCAGCCAGTTCAGCCTCACCGTCAGCGGCGGCACCGCCGGACCCGATTATATCCTGCAAGGTTCCACCAACCTGTTTGACTGGGTGAACATCGTCACCAACAGTTCCCCCACCCTGCCGTTTACGCTGCAGGATACCAATACCAGCCCGTTTCCCGCCCGTTTCTACCGCGTGAAACTCAGCCCGTAATCAGCTCATTGTCCCGTCCGTTCCTCACAATGCCGCGCACGAAAGTGCGCGGCATTTTTTATGCCCGGACCGCGGCTGTCCCAGCCGCAGCGCCTGTTTTTGCCAAATGCCATGGTAAAACCGCCAACGCCTTTTCCCACGGAAGTGCAGCGGCTGAATTTCATCCCAGTTCTCCGAAAACGCCGTGATTCCGAGGGCTGAAAGCCAGGAAGGTTATAGCCCAGGCTGGAGCGAGTCCGCGAGCGCAGGCCTGGGTAAATGCCACCAAACCATGATCCGGTCTGTAAGACCGGCACCACGGCAATACGCATCGGCGCACTTCAGTTTGAAATCACCCCAATGGCAGCCCGCCCCATCTCCAGCGGAATGGCATATGAATTTCTAACAGGAAGTGGTATTACTTTATACTTTTCATTGGATCTTGGTTGAATCTTGGTTGTTGGATGTTTCCCCTTCCCATAAATTCCACGATCGGAGCACAGCCGCAACATGGCCTAATTTATAAAATGATGAATTGCCTCGTTGGCGTTATCTTGAAATGTAGTATTTTTCAAATCAGTAAAAAAAGTGCTCTGGTCAACCATGTCACCTGATAACTTACCCTCTTTACTGGCATAAAAAACGCCACTTTTATATCGCTCGTCGGAAATGCCATCTACAAAGCGTTTTGCACCTACTTCCAGCTTATGCACCATTTCGCCCATCAATGGGAATACAATAGGCATCATCACATACTTCAACATAATCCGCATTGGCAGGGGAAGAGCATTCGGTGCCTGAGTTCCTTTTGTGTTCCCTGGACTCACAACAACAAACTTGAGGTTAGGATATTCTCTTGCCATGGATAACGTCCACATGGTTTCTGCATATTTGACATACGCATATGCCTGCAACGCATCAAATTTTTTACCAAAATATGATCCATCAAGAACAGCAGCAAACTCATCTACGGAAGAAGTTCTCATTGAAACTGGTTTTACTCCGAGCATCTTTACACCCGGTACAGCTTCCGCGCTAATTGCTAGGACTGCTTTCTTTAACTTGTCACGTTTAATTAATTCATCCACTAAAATTACATTACCTAAAATATTCGTAGCAGATAATTCATTCATGCCGGAAGGCGTCAATTTCGCAGCCGTTTTCCCAACTACTCCACCTGCATTCAAAATTACTACATCAATGGGTTCTTTTATTTGTTCTACTGCTTTTCTGACAGAATTTGCGTCCGAAACATCCCCAATAATAATTTCAAAAATCCTTTTGCCCGTTTTCTGCTCAAGTTCTTTTTTTGCTGCCTCTGCTCTGCCTTGATTTCTGCAAAGAAGAATTACCTTTTTGGTTTCATTTTTCATTGCCAACTGTCGGGCAGTCTCTTTCCCAAGCCCAGCATTTGCTCCGGTTATTAATATACTTTCGTTCATTTTTTCTACCCTTTTTAGGTTGTTAATTATAGTCCCTTATAAATAGCGGTGGGATAGTGTTTTATAGTTGCGTCCAGCCGCCATCGACCGGAAGCTCGGCGCCGGTCGTGAAGGTCGCATCGAACGCGAGGAAGAGGACGGCCTTGGCGATTTCCTCCGACGTTCCAAAGCGCTTCATCGGGGTCATTGCGGTCATCTTTTCCCTAAGCTGGGCAGCCGCGTCATTATCGGAAAACATTTTGCCGATGATCGGCGTATCGATGGGGCCGGGCGACACGCAGTTGACGCGAATCTCACGAGGAAGCAACTCAGTGGCGAGAACCCGAGCGAAGGATCGCACAGCGGCCTTGGCACCTGAGTATGCGGCATTGCCGGGCATTCCCTTGATGTTGGCGATCGAAGTCGTGAAGACGATAGCGCCTCCCCGGTTGATCAGCGGCGCGAGCTGTTGCACCGCGAAAATAGGCCCTTTTGCGTTCAGGTTGAACATTTCGTCGTAGAGAGCCTCGGTCATGCTTTCGACAGGCGCTTTAGTGCTGAACCCGGCGTTGACGAAGAGCAGGTCGAAGGTGTCGAACTCGGCCTTCACCCGAGAGGCGAGGGCGTCGATGTCCGTCAGCGAACGCGCGTCGCTCGAAACCACGAGGGCGTCCTTTCCAAGCTCTTTCTGCGCTGATTCCAGGCCGGCCTGCGACCGCCCCGTCACCAGAACACGCGCACCCCCATCGAGGAGCATCTTCGCCGTGGCGAGCCCCATGCCGCTCGTGCCGCCGATAATAACGGCGATTTTGCTCTTAAATGTATTCATTTTTTATTCTTTCTATTTGCTTTGTTCTGTAGCATTCGCTACAATAAGACGGAGGCGCAGTGCTTGTCAAATAAATACTTTTGCACTCGCTACAAAACAGTTTAATATGGGGTTATGGCGCGAACATTAGAATTCGATTACACGGAAGCCTTGGAAAAAGCCACGCGGCTTTTCTGGAAATTGGGCTATGCCGGAACATCCTTGCGTCCCCTGTTGAAAGCCATGGGCATCGGGGACGGCTCTTTCTACAACAAGCTCAAGAGCATGGATCACGCTTATTTGGAATGCCTGAAACACTACACCGCTACCGTCGGACAACGACGCGGGAAGGCCTTTTTTTCGGCACCGACGGGACGGGAGGGAGTGCGAGCGCTCTTCAATGAGATACTCAATTGTTTGGACAATCCCCACACGCCGTCGAAAGTTTGTCTCATGGCAGCCAGCCTGACTCGCGAAGTTCTGGCGGAACCCAGCTTAAAAAAGTTCATTCAGCAGGAAATATCAAAGATGTCGGAAGCCATGATTGCGCGGTTGAAAGTTGACCAGCAAGCGGGGCTGCTGCCTCCCGATTTTGATCCAGAAACGGTCGTCCCGATAATCATAACTTACATACAAGGACAGTGGCGAATGGCACTGATGTCCTACAACCGCCCCCAATTTGAAAAGCAGATCGACGTTTTTCTGACCGGCCTGGGACTCTGATGGGTGACCCCTTTTGGACATTTTGTTTCATCCAATGGCAGCACGAAAATTCACCGGCTGTGAAGTTCACTTTCAGTGAATGTGTCAGTGAAAACAGTTAAAAACCATGAAAAACAGTGACAGGTTAAAGCGGATTAACCTTTTAATTATAGTGGTTTATGCTACTTTGTTGGCATCTGAAACGAGTTTACAGACTGTGTCCATCTGTGGTTGAACTGCATTGTTAGGG
This sequence comes from uncultured Verrucomicrobia subdivision 3 bacterium, assembly GCA_903820285.1. Lineage (GTDB taxonomy): Bacteria > Verrucomicrobiota > Verrucomicrobiia > Limisphaerales > UBA11358 > UBA11358. Next base: position 10,919 of record CAIJGS010000202.1, read on the forward strand.
CTTCCGGCGGTCCGCTAGTTTGGAATCTCAGTTTGCGCCGCCGAGCGCATCCCAACACCACCCTCAATTCCTAAGCCGTGGCTATGCCGCATACCGTTCGCACGACAGGTTCTCTCCCTCATCTCCGCCATTGGGTCAGGGTCGGCGCGAGGTGGTGCTCATCCGTTAACAACTGGGCAATATCAAGATGTATCCCATTCTGCCATTCCGTCATTCTGTCAAAAAAGTATTCAGCCACCCCTTGCATTTTTAAAATCTGTGCTATGTTAACTCTGTTGTAGGTTTACATGGTAAACTCACCGTCACGGCCAAACTCGCGCCCGCCCGTCCCTGTGGAGTGCGGCGGCATGACGCCGCTTTGGAACTGGGAGACATGTCTCCCAGTTGATCGCCCAGCCATGCCCGCGTCATCCCCAGACATACCCTTGCTTCGGCTCGCCCCGCCCGGGTTGGGGACGGCCCGTCCCCACTTGTTCCCCCCCGAACCCGAATTCCTGGAACCGACACCCCGGCTCGCTCCAATCAAGGCAGAATCAAGGCAAAAACCCCCGCAAACGTGCATAATCAAGGCAAATCAAGGCATCGGCCAAAATCCACTATGGTCATCTGTTTCGCCAACCCACTCGCTGGATGGCGCGGACCGGCCGGCGCCAGGTCAAAGCGTGTACCCAGGAGAAATCCTCTCCCACGAGAAATAGGTGAGGGCGAGCGTCCCACTAAATTGTCTGGCCGCGTCGCCATGTCTACACCGGCCCATCAAGGCAGAA
>CAIJGS010000203.1 GCA_903820285.1 uncultured Verrucomicrobia subdivision 3 bacterium
ACCCGCCCAATCACGTGGCGCCGCTGAACTGAGGCAAGCGCATTGGGCCATTGTAAAATCATAATATCCGGCGAATACCGGCGCCGTTTGCCCGGCAGAATATATCGGATTCGGTTTGCAAATTGGTCCGTTTTTTGGCACAGAATGCGCCGCGATGAAGCAATTGTTGATTACCTTGACCGCAGTGTTGTCGGTTTGGTCCACGCAGGCAGCCGGCCTGACGGGCGACCTGCTGGTGCATATCCATTTTGCCGGGGCGCAAAAAATCGGCACTGACCCGGAATCGGCCGCGTTCACCAACATTTTCAACTGCCCGGAAGCCCAGGTGTTGCGCAGTCAAACGTTGGACAAACTCGCTCGTTTTCCCCGCACCTGGCTGAAGGATAATCTGGCGGCGGGCGCGGTGGATGGCACGGATTTGATCCGGCCGCTGCTGGATGACCTGGTCACTTCGGAATGGCGGCTGGCAATGCGTGATTCCGGCCGCCGAGTGCCGGAATTTGCCCTGGCTGTGCGGTTGCCGGCGGGAAAAGATCAGGTTTGGGAAAAGAATCTGGCAACGGTGCTGGAATCCTGGACCAAGATCCCAGCCCAACCCATTGCCGGCGGCTGGGAATTGAAAAAGCATGAGCCGCCCACGTCGGTGCGGTTTGAGCATTTCAAGAACTGGGTGGTTTTTTCTGCGTGGGATAAGACATCCCCTTTGGATAAACAGATACTATTGGATGGCAAGACCAGTACGTGGCTTACCGTGGATGCTGACTGGCAAAAGCTGGCCAAACTCTGGCCGGCCTTGAATTTGGCGGATTTGCCAGCCACGCATGTGGAGGTGATTGGACGTCAGGGTAATTTGCAACTGAATGGCCGGGCGGTTTTTGCGGGTCCGGCTCCGATTGCGAGGGAGGCATGGAAGCTGCCGGCCAATACCATTCAGGGATCATTTGACAGTTTCACGGCAGTGCGCGGCTTTTTGCCCTGGCTCCGGCAGCAATCATGGGATCCGGCTTATGATCTGAATCCGACCCCCAACCAGCTTTTTGCCTGGGCCATTCCGCAGGTGCCATTTTTGAGTTTTTTGGCAGTGCCAGTACCTGATGCTGGGCAGGCGGTGGGGGAGGCCTTTGCCCGGCTGAATCCAATCATCAAAGACGGCAATGCGCGGCGGGCCTTTATCACCCCACTGTTCCTCTTGCAGACGAATAATGAAATATCGGTGGAAGGAGCGCCGCCGTTTATTTCCCCCTTCGTAGCCACCCTGAAGGACCCGGCCGGGCAGTTTTTATTGGCCGGACTGTTCACCAAGCCGATGCGTTCCAAGCCATTTCCGCCGTCATTGCTGGGTGAATTGGCAAAAACCAATCTGGTCTTTTACCATTGGGAACTGACCAGCCAGCGATTGCCGCAGCTGTTGCAAATCAGCCAGCTGGGGCTGATGATGACACGGCATAAACAGTTGAATGCCAATTCGGCGGCGGCAAAATGGGTCAGCCGGATCACACCTGCTTTGGGGCCCACGACCACGGAAGTGGTATTGACCGGGCCGGCTGAATTGGACGGCGTCCGCTCCGCACCCGCCGGTCTGACTGCGGTTGAACTCTATGCGCTGGCGGACTGGCTGGAAGCGCCCAATTTTCCGGGGTGTGATTTGAGCCTGCCGATGCGTAAACGCCAGCCCCACGTCCAGCCTGCCGCCGGAAATGTTCCGTCCACGCCTGCGCCTTCCCGCTGATCACCATGCTTAAACTGGGTGTTAATATTGATCACGTCGCCACCATCCGGGAGGCGCGGTATCGCGGATTGGGGCACGGAGAACCGGATCCGGTGGCGGCTGCTTTGATTTGCGAGGCGGCCGGCGCTCAGGGCATCACCGCGCATTTGCGGGAGGACCGCCGGCATATTCAGGATCGCGACGTCTGGCGGCTGCGGGAGGTCATTCAGACCCGTTTGAACCTGGAAATGGCCAACACGCCGGAAATGGTCGGCATCGCCTTGAAACTGAAGCCGGACATCATCTGCATTGTACCGGAACATCGTCTGGAAGTGACCACTGAAGGCGGATTGGACGTGGTTACGGCGGAGGCATCCCTGACGGAAACCTGCAAAAAAATGCATGATGCCGGCATCGAGGTGAGCCTGTTCATTGGCCCGGATGCACGGCAGATCGAGGCCAGCGCCCGCACCGGCAGCCAGTTCATTGAATTGCACACCGGTCAGTTCGCCGAAAAGTTCACCGCTGCGGAATTGGTGGCAGAGACGCCGGGATTTGAACTCCAGCGGCTGGTGGATGCGGCCAGGCTGGCGCACTCACTTGGCTTGCAGGTGAACGCCGGGCACGGTCTGAATTACGAGAACCTGCCGGTTTTGTTTGCGGTTCCGCACCTGGTGGAGTTGAACATCGGCCACAGCATTGTGAGCCGGGCCATTACCGATGGCCTGGGCGCATCGGTAAAGGAAATGCTGAAATTGATGGCGGGCTATCCGCAATAAACCGGAGGCTTGCCAGAGAACTGGCCCGATTCCGCCGAAATACCTGATTTGCGTGGCTTCCATCTTGCCCGCCAGCCCCAATTTTTTATAATTACCCTGTGCTCGACATCAAATTAATCCGCGAAAAAACCGATTTCGTTCGCGCCCGTCTGGCCAGCCGCGGGGCCGGCGATGAAACCAAAATTGACGAATTGCTCAAATTTGACGAGCAGCGCCGCAAGCTGCTGGCCGAAGTCGAGACGCTCAAGTCCCTCCGCAACCGGGTGAGCAAGGAAATCGGCGCCTTGATGGGCCAGAAAAAAATCGCCGAGGCCGAGGCCAAAAAAGCCGAGACCAAGGACCTGGGCGAGAAGATTGCCACGCTCGACAAGCAGGCGGCGGAGAGCGAAGCCGCCCGCGATGTGCTGATGTTGCAACTGCCGAATCTGCCGCACGAGTCCGTCGTGTTCGGCAAAACCGCCGAGGACAATCCTGAGGTGCGGGTGCATGGCACGAAGCCGGAATTCGGGTTCAAACCCAAGTCGCACGTCGAACTGTGCGAATCGCTGAAGCTGGTGGATTTTGCCCGGGCGGCGAAACTTTCCGGCAGCGGCTTTTTGCTCTATACCAATTGGGGCGCCCGGCTGGAACGCGCACTGATCCAGTTTTTACTCGACCTCCACATTACCCAGCATAATTACACGGAAGTGTCGCCGCCGTTAATGGTCGGCGAGCAATGCCTGGTGGGCGTCGGCCAATTTCCGAAATTCAAGGACCAGTATTACGGCGTGGCCGAAGGCGACGATGCCAAGAATCTGGGCAAACTATATTTGGTGCCCACGGCGGAAACGCCGGTGGCGAATATTCATCGCGAAGAGATCCTGCCGGAAAAACAACTGCCGGTTTACTATTGCGCGTATACGCCGTGTTTCCGGGGCGAGGCCGGAGCGGCCGGGGTGGGCACGCGCGGGATGATACGCGTCCACCAGTTCGACAAGGTGGAATTGATCAAGATCGTGAAGCCGGAAAATGCCTACGATGAACTGGAAAAAATGGTGGGCAATGCGGAGAAGGTCCTGCAACTGCTCGGCCTGCATTACCGCGTGATTCTGCTCTGCACCGGCGACATGGGTTTTGGCAGCGCCAAGACGTATGACATCGAAGTCTGGGCGCCAGGGCAGGGGAGCTATCTCGAAGTTTCGAGCTGCTCGAACTGCGAGGATTTTCAGTCGCGGCGCATGAACCTGCGGTTCAAGACCGAGGCCGGCGACAACAAATTCCCGCACATCCTCAACGGCAGCGGCACCGCGCTGGCGCGCCTGTTCGTGGCGCTGATCGAAACCCATCAGCAACCCGATGGCAGCGTGCTGATTCCCGAGCCGCTGCAACCTTATCTGAAAACCGACCGCATCACCGCGTAGACCATGAAAATCCTGCTCGCCAGCAGCGAAGTTTATCCGTTTTCCAAAACGGGGGGGCTGGCGGACATGGTGGGTGCCTTGGGCCGGGCGCTGGTCAAGGCCGGGCACGAGGTTATCATCGTCACACCGCTATATCGCGGCATCCAGGCGAAATATCCGGCGCTTAAAAAAGTGGATTGGCAGTTTGATCTGCCGCTGGGTTGGCGCCAAATAAAAGCTGGCTTGTGGGAGTTGAAACGCCGCCGCGAGGCGACCATTTATTTCGTTGATCAGCCCGGCTATTTTGATCGCGCCGGCATCTACCTGGAGAACAATCTCAGCTACGCCGACAACGCGGAGCGCTACATTTTCTTTTCCAAATGCGTGGTGAATCTGGCGCGGTATTTGCCCTGGCGGCCGGATGTGGTGCATGTGCACGACTGGCAGGTCGCACTGGTGCCGGTGCTCATGGCGCATGAAAAAGGGGCAGGGTGGGGGAATCCCCCACCCACCTGCCTCACCATTCACAACCTCGCCTATCAGGGAATTTTCCCCGGCGAAGCCTTTGAGCTGACGGATTTGCCCTTGGAATATTTCCAGCCGACTGGCGTGGAATATTTTGGCATGCTTAACTGCCTCAAGGGCGGCATCGCCTATGCCGACTTGATCACAACGGTCAGTCCACGCTATGCCCGGGAAATCTGCACCGAAGAGCTCGGCTGCGGTCTGGATGGCTTGCTGCGCCAGCGCCAGGATCGCCTGACCGGCATCCTGAATGGCGTGGATTACAGCGAGTGGAACACCAACAAAAACAAGCATTTATTCAAGGCCTACAGTGTTGGCCGCCTGGCCTTTAAACAGGTCAACAAGGTGGAATTGCAGAAGCAAGTCGGGCTGCCCGTCAGTAAATCCACGCCGCTTTTCGGCACCATTTCGCGCCTCGCCGAGCAAAAAGGCGTGGATATCCAGCTCGGCGCGCTTGCGGAAATGCTTAACACGAACATGCAGTTCGTCCTGCTCGGCAGCGGTTCACCCGAATATGAACGCGGCTACCGGGATCTGGCCCGGCGCTTTCCGGACAAGGTGGCTGTGACGATTGGCTACGACGAAACCCTGGCGCACCGGATTGAGGCTGGCTGTGACTTTTTCCTGATGCCATCGCGGTTTGAGCCTTGCGGGCTAAATCAGATGTACAGTCTGCGCTACGGAACCATTCCCGTAGTCCGCGCCACCGGCGGCTTGGATGACAGTGTCGTGGATTGGACGCAAAACGCCGGGCAGGCCACCGGGATCAAGTTTTTCGACTATTCTGCGCGATCTTTGGCCCGAGCCATTCGGAAATCGCTGGTTTTGTATAATCAGACCGATCTGTTCAAGCTCTGCCAGAAAAATGCCATGAAAGCGGACTTTTCCTGGGACAAGACCGTGGACGAGTACTTGAAGGCTTACCAGTCCATTCAAGGGCTGAAATGAATTGAATATAACAAACATTGTGGCACTATAATTAAAACAGTCCCTTAAATTCATCGGGCCGGGCGTGATTTCCCGGCCCTCATCGTGTGGCTATCCCGCCGGGCCGGTGCCCGGCGGGTACGCTTCAAAAAATCCGATGGGTGAACAACACACGATGAATGCCAAAACAAAATTCCTTCCGTCTCCGTGTCAATGCCCGTCCGGGCGTCCCTGAACGTGTCCGGCGCTTCGACGAAACCCTCTTAAACCGCGAACCGGGTCCGGTTCGCGTCCAGCCTGAAAAACTTCTGGCTGATCTTCTCAAGCGGCAGGCGCGGCAAGTCTGCTGCGACATCACCGAATGCCCGCCGGTTTCTCTCCCTGCCCATTTGGCGCGTTTGGACGGGCTGCGGGAGGTCATCACGCATCATCTGCGGCATGATCTGGCCGGAACGGATGAAGCGTCCGCGTCCGGGGCTCAACTGCGGCACCCCTCAACTCTGGCCGATTGGCTGGAAGTCATGCGGCTAACCCGGAAAGATTTCCGGGCTCCTGCATTCATCAATTCGCGGGATGAACAGCTAGAAAAAATCTGGCGCGGGCTTGACCAGATTGCGGGGCTAATCGGGCGGCGGTCTGATCTGGTGGAATTTCTGGCGGCGGGAAATCAAGGGGGTGAACTGTGAAAAATCCTGCCAAATTTCTAACGTTGCTTTTGACCCGGTTTGACTGGGCAATTCGCCAGCCTGCCTATGCTCGGGCCGTGGTGCTCGCTCATAAATATTTCAAGGATGGATTTATCGCAGAGATTGTCCGAGCTGTGGCCTTGCATGGCGGCAACTGGCGGGCCGCTGTGCGTTGGATGGATTTGCGCGGGTGCGATTCCCCTGCCCGGCTCAAAGACTTCGCCAAATGGGCTGCGGGCGTTACGGCTCCGGCTCGGCGCGGGCTGCTGCTGGAATGGAAAGGCGGTGCGTTGTGAGTCAAGGCACGTTTGAAATGGATGGCGGCGGAGTCATGGCGCGGCCTGATCTGCGGGCGGACGCGGTCTATCATGTGGGGGTTTCGGGTGGCAAAGATTCGGCGGCGGCTTTGCTGTTTATGGTTCACCTGTCAGGGGTG
>CAIJGS010000204.1 GCA_903820285.1 uncultured Verrucomicrobia subdivision 3 bacterium
ACCCAGCGGCCTGCCAGTTCTTCTGAACCATGCTTGGCCACCGCCTTCTGGAACAGCAGGTCCTGATATTCCAGCGAGCGGAATCCGGAAATGGGCACGAGGCCCACGCCCTCCGTACTGGCCGCCGCCAGCAACTGTGCCAAGGCCGCGCCGGCGTCGGCACGCAGCCGCACCTGCCGGCCGGTCTGGCGATACTCGCCTACGATGGTCAATTCAGTTTCCACCACTGCTTCGTAATGTGGCAACCCGGTGGTCATCACGGCACGGGCAATTCATCAAAAATCTTCTGAATCACGATCTCGCTGGTCTTTTCCTCGGCTTCGGCCTCGTACGTGATGGCTACGCGGTGGCGCAGCACGTCCATGCCGATGCTCTTGACGTCCTGCGGCGTGACGTAGCCGCGGCCCTTGAGGAAGGCATACGCCTTGGCCGCGAGGGTGAGGGCGATGGTCGCACGCGGCGAAGCGCCGAGCTGGATGAAATCCTTCAGGTCAATCTTGTAGGTCTCCGGCTCGCGCGTGGCGCAGACGATGTCCACGATATAATCCTTCACCTTATCGTCCACGTAGATGTCGTTGATCACTTCGCGGGCCTTGAGAATCTGCTGCGGGGTCACCACGGCGCCGCAGGTGGGCGTGCCGGAAGTCTTGGCCATCATTTCCAAAATCTGCCGCTCATCAGCGCGCGTGGGATAGCCGATCTTGAGCTTGAGCATGAAGCGGTCCACTTGCGCCTCGGGCAGAGGATAGGTGCCTTCCTGATCAATCGGGTTCTGCGTGGCCAGCACCAGGAACGGCTCTTCTAGTTTGTAGGTCTGGTCGCCGATGGTGACCTGCTTTTCCTGCATCGCCTCGAGCAGCGCGCTTTGCACCTTGGCGGGCGCGCGGTTGATTTCATCCGCCAGCACGAGGTTGGCGAACACCGGGCCCTTGCGCGTCGTGAACCCGCCGGACTGCGGATTGTAAATCTGGGTGCCGATCACATCGGCGGGCAGCATGTCCGGCGTGAATTGCAGGCGCGAGAATTTGACCGACAGCGTCGCGGCCAGCGATTTCACGGCGAGCGTTTTGGCCAGCCCGGGCACGCCTTCGAGGAGGACGTGGCCGTTGGCGAGCAGGCCGATTACCAGCCGTTCGGTCAGATAATTCTGGCCGACGATGACCTTGCTGAGTTCGTTGAAAAGCGGGTGCGTGAAAGCGCTGGCTTCCTTGACCGCTTCGTTAATGGCGTTGATTCCTGTGCTCATGTTGTATTCCGATGTTTTCCTGCGGGTGAAAATTCAGACCAATAATCCGGGATTTTGTTCAGGCAAATTTCATTCCGACCGCACCTTTTCACCCAGGGGAGAGGTCGGAAAAATTGTTCAGGCACCCGGCAAGACTTCAATGGACTTTAGCGGCAACCAGCCGGTCTTGCCAGTACCATCGGCGACCTGTACCCAGTTGTCGTGCCGGTCCAAAACCGAAAGCTCCGCGCCGTCGTGCGTGGCAAACGTCACCTGCGCATCGTCAAACGGTCCGCTGCGCGCCGTGGCTGCCGCTGAAGTCACTACTGCCGTCTGGCCGGAGAAATGTCCCGCCGCCTGTACCCCAAGTATTGAGCCGGCACCGATGGTGATTGCCGCCAGCAGCCAGGTGCTGTTCTGCAACCGCGCCGCCAGCGCCGGCCGGAGTTGCCGGACAGTCATCAACGCCAGCGTGCCCCAGAAGGCCACGGCGGTCAGGACGGTCCATTCGCCCAGAGAAAGCATGCCGAGCCAGGACTGCCAGCGGTGTTCCCGCACGGTCGCACCTTGCACCTGGTTGCGGACGAATTGCAGGTTCGCGCGCACCTCCTGATCGCGTGGCGCGAGCAAAGCCGCGTGCCGGTAACCGGCAATGGCCTTGCCCAGATTGCCGCTTTTGAATTGCGCGTTCGCATCATTAAACCAGAGCGCGGACGACTGCAACCCGGAGCCGAGGATCTTGTCATAGGCCGTCGCTGCCTCGGCAAATTTGCCGCGCGCGTAAAACTCATTGGCCGTGGAAAAATCCTTGGTGGCGTCCGCCGCCAAAATGTTGGCGGCGAAGAGCAGGGCGAGCCACAGGGAGAGAATGGTTTTCATTTCTTCAATCCTTGGAGTTCGGTGAGCACCGGTTTCAGCCGTGCGACGAGCGAATTCAATTCGCTGCTGCCACGCACCGGCGCGTATCGGGCCTGATTGCACAGTTGAAACAATTCATGAAGCGCGGTCATGGTTCCCGGGCTGGCCCCCAATTTCACCAACCGGTCGTTGACATCGGCTTCGGTGATCGCTGTGGCGGGGACATCCAAACGTTCGCCGAGTTGCTCCTGCAAGAGCCGGTAGAGCAGCGTAAAAAATTCATCCGGTTTGTTTTCGGTGGCGAATTTGCCCAAGTCATTCAGGCCGTTCGCCACGAGTTGAGTCACAGCCCGCTGACGGCGCAGCCGCGGGTTGTTCGCCAGACTGTCCGTGCGTTTACGCCAGACCAAGGCTCCCACAAAGGCTAGCACCGGCAGCGATTGCAGCGCCCAAAAGCCCGGCGAGCTGATCAGCGGTCCGGACGCTGCTACCAGCGTGCCAATATTCTCCTTCACCGGCAAAATATCCTGCGGGTTCGCATTGTTCTCCGGATTTGCCGGCTTGGCCCCGGCCGTGGCGGGCAGGGGATTCGCCGCCGCCGCGTGCAAGGTCAGCGGAATAGCCGGCTGCGTGAGTGTGTGATACTGCCCGTCATCCGGATTGAAGAAGGCAAACACAAACGCCGGCAGCTCGTGCACATCCGAATTTTGCGGCGTCAAAATCTGTTCGAACGTCTTGGTGCCCTCAAAACCATACTGGTCGCCCGCTTCAAACTTGGTGGTGGGTGGGAATGCCTTGAAATCACGCCAGGCATCCGGCGGCGACAGCGCCAGCGAATCCATCGCGCCATGACCGGAAATCTGCACCCGCGCCGTGATGGGATCGCCCACTGTCAGATTGGTTGGCCCGGCAGTAAACGTCATCGAGAAATTGCCAATGGCCCCGGTGAAACTGGCGGGCCGGTTTTCCGTGGGCAAGGGCCGTACTTCCACGTCAATCGGATCCGTGGCCAGCGTTACCTGCTTCTGTTCGCCCTGGTTGAAAAACTGGCGGAAGAACGGATCGCCACCCTGGCTTTGCCCCGGCAGAATCACCACGAGGTTGGCCGTGAACGGTCCCAAAGTGAGCGGGCCGGTCCGCACCGCGGTCAAGGGCAGCGCGAGGGGAATGACCGTATAGGTCCGCTGCCCCACCTGCGCCCGGCGACGCTGGTTGTTCAGGTCAATCGTCTTGCCGGCGCTGAACCCCTCCGTCGGCGAACTCGTCAGTTGGAAACCGCTGATATTCTGCACATCATCGCGCACATAGATCTCCAGCATACCCACCACCGGTTCGCCCAGATAAACCTGCTTCTTGGGCAGCACAAATTTCAGGAAGGCGACTTCATTGCCGGCATTGACGTCGTCGGCGGACGGTGCGCCCGGCTTGGTCACCGTCAGTTTGATCGGATCCGAGGTGAAATCCTGGCCACCGATTTTGACCCGCATGCCGGGAATCGTGAACTGGCCATCGTGCTGCGGCGCCACCACATAATTATAGGTGATGGTGCTGCTCGTCTGGCCATTCACAAAACTGAACGACGACGACGGCCCCACATATCTTACCTGCAATCCGGCAATGGCGGGCAGGCTCGGTGGGTTTTGCGGATGAATATCGTCAAATTTGAGTGAAAGCGTGGCCTGTTCCCCGAGGGTGAGCGCCTCGCGATCCAGGGAAGCCGTAAATGCAGCCGCCATCGCCACGCCCTGGAGCAGAGCGGTGGCGATCATAACGAGCCAGGTTTTTGACAGGAACCGCATCATTTTCTTTCGTTTTTATGACAAACGAAGGGCGTAAATGTTCACAAATTTTTTCAAATGGGAAAGCTTAAAAATTGACTTTAAAACCTAAAAAGACGGTTGCCGTCGGCTGGCTGTCCGCACATTATGACGGGATGAAGAAACGCTTGTTTGCCCTGCTGGCCGCCGCCGCATTGCTCGCCCCCCGCCTCTCGGCGCAGTTACCGGTGCATACGTTTGCCATTGGTACCAATGACTTTCTGCTGGATGGCCAGCGCCTCCAGATCCGCTGCGGCGAAATCCACGCCGCCCGCGTGCCCAAGGAATACTGGCGCCAGCGGCTGCATCTGGCCAAGGCCATGGGCCTCAATACCGTTTGCGCCTACCTTTTCTGGAATCTGCACGAGCCCAAGCCCGGCCAATTCGTCTGGACCGGCCAGGCGGACGACGCCGAGTTTTGCCAAATTGCCAAGGAAGAAGGGTTGTGGGTCATTCTCCGGCCCGGCCCTTATTCCTGCGCCGAATGGGAGATGGGCGGCACGCCCTGGTGGCTGTTGAAGAACGACGGCATCAAATTGCGTTCACGCGATCCCCGTTATATCAATGCCGTGAAGTCCTACCTCAAGGAAGTCGGCCGGGTGCTCGGCGGATTGCAGATTACCCATGGCGGTCCGATTCTGATGGTGCAGGCCGAGAATGAATACGGTTTCTACGGCAAGGATGCCGAATACATGGGCGATATCCGCCAAGCCCTGCTGGACGCCGGGTTTGATGTTCCGCTGTTTGCGTGCAACCCACCGTCCGAAATGAAAAACGGTTTCCGCTCCGACCTCTTTCAGGCCGCCAATTTCGGCAGCGACCCCGCCGGCAATTTCAAGAAAACCCGCGAACTCATGCCCAGCGGCCCCCTGATTTGCAGCGAGTTTTATCCCGGCTGGTTTGATACCTGGGGCCAGCCCCACCACTATGGCAACACCGGCCGTTACCTGACCGACCTCGAATACATGCTCTCCCACGATGCCTCCTTCAGCATCTACATGGCCCACGGCGGCACCACCTTTGGCCTGTGGTCTGGCTGTGACCGGCCATTCAAGCCGGACACCTCCTCCTATGATTATGATGCGCCCATCAGCGAAGCTGGCTGGACCACGCCGAAGTTCTTCCAGACGCGCGCCCTGTTTTCCAAGTACCTGCTCCCCGGCGAAGTCCTGCCCGACCCGCCGGCCCAGAATCCGGTCATCACTTTTGCCTCCGTGGAATTGACCAATACCGCCCCAGTCTTCGCCAATCTGCCCACGCCGGTGATTGATAAGACGCCCCAGCCCATGGAATCCTACGACCAGGGCTATGGCTGCATCATCTATCGCACCACCATTCCCGCCGGCCCGCCGGCCGAACTGGAAGTCGCCGCCGTGCATGATTTTGGCTTTGTCTATCTCGACCGCCACGGCATCGGCATCTTTGACCGCCGCCACGCCGGGGGCAAAATCCTTGTGCCCGCCCGCAAGACCGAAGCCCAATTGGACATCCTCGTCGAGCCCATGGGCCGCATCAATTTCGGCCCGGAAATGGTGGATCATAAGGGCATTATCGCCCCCGTCAAACTCGGCGGGAAAACCCTCGAAGG
>CAIJGS010000205.1 GCA_903820285.1 uncultured Verrucomicrobia subdivision 3 bacterium
CCCTGGACAAGGGACTGGCCGCCACCTACAAGTGGATCAAGGAACAGTACAAGAAACGCAAAGCCGGCGAACGCGTTGGCATCGGCTGATCAGCCGTAAATGTAGATTTCCAACCGCCGGCTCACCGCCGGCGGTTTTTTTGTTTCCGGTCTCGGAATTATATTTCAAACACAGCCGGGAATTCGACGCGGATATCGTCCCAATTGACCGTCGTGCCAGGCAGGGGCTGCAGAATGAAGATCACCGGTTCCTCGCCGGAAAGGCCGAACGTCAGCCGGCGCAAGGTGCTTTGCCACCAGGCCCGCAAGGCCGAGCCATGCCGCGTGCGGTTGTCCGAAATCCAGAACATGATTTCCACGTTGCCGCCATTCTTGGTCAGGTCCAGCAGGCGGGCCACGCCTCCCGGGATCGGCAGGGTGCGGTCCGTCCCCACCTTCCAGCCGCCGCCGAGAAAGCAGTAAGTGGGATCATGCACGGCGTGGCGGTCATTAGTGCCGTCAATGGCGAGCAGGATGAATTTTTCGTGGCCAGCCTGGTACAGTCGCTTGCGCACATTGGCACCGTGGTAAATATCCTCCTCCACCTTGTTCAGCGGAATGTCGCGGGAAAACAAATGAAAACCGGAGACGGGCAGCCGGTTCAAGCGGGCCGAGGCATCGGAGCGCGGGACCAGTTCCCACAGCAGACTCAGGGCCATTACGGTGCCCAAAGCCACCCACAGCCAGCGGCGCTTAAGTTCGTTCATAATTGTTTTTTAACTCCGGGTAATAAGACCGTTCCAATGGCGGCGGCCATCAGCCCGAGAACGACCCGGGCTCCATCCACCAGCCAGACCGGCAGTCCGGCATGTGCGCCGAGCACGCCCAGCACCGGCATCCAGCCGAGGCTTAACGCCAGCCACGCGATCTCGTTTTTCCACGCCAGCGGCCAGCGGCCGACCACGGCGATCGCCAGGGCTACATAGTTCAAAAAGTTAATCTCGCATATGCCGCCGGTCAGCGCCGCCGTCAGCGCCGTCAGAATCAAAATCCGGTTGGTGGGACCGCGGCCTTTATAACGCCAGAGCATGCGCACGGCCGGGGTCAGCCACAATAAGAAGGCCAGCCAGCCCGTCCGGTCATAGGGCGAATGTCCCCAAGCCGTCAGCAAATCGCGGGCCTGCAAGGCGGCGAAAACCACCACAACCGTCTCCACCCAGACAATGTGAGATACGCTTTTCATTTGGGCAGCCAGCGGCGAACCGCGGCAAAAATTCCCCAGCACAGTGCAAACATGGCCACCAGCGCGAACAGCCCGCCCCACTCATGGAACCAGCCCTGGGCAGCCGGGGTGCCATAGGTCAGCGCCACCGTACTCAATACAATTACCCGCAAGGTATTCGCACTCCACGCCACCACCGGCAGCGATAAAACGGCGAGCCAGTAGCCCCGCCGGTCGCCCAATTGTGCGAATGCCAGTACCGTACCCGCCACCAGCATCGCCTGCAAGGCTTTCAGGCCGGCGCAGGCCGCTGTGACCGAGACCGGCAGGCCTTGCACCACCAGGTCGGTGCCGTCGCGAGTGACGCCGAAGCCGGCCACTTGAAAGAGATGGGCCGCCGTCCAGGCCGCTGAGAGCCGGAACCACCAACCCAGCTGCGGCAAATCCTCGGACAGCCACGGAAACGCCAGCAAGGCCAGCACCAGCAGCCGCCGCAGGGATGCCAGTTTCTCTGCCGCCGTGCGAGTGACCAGCCATGTCCGGAAAAAAACCGTCCAAGCCAGGGCCAGCAAAATGGTGATGTTCAGCGCCAGGCCGGTGACCAGCAAAATGGCACCCGTCAGCACCCGGCCGGTGGGCAC
>CAIJGS010000206.1 GCA_903820285.1 uncultured Verrucomicrobia subdivision 3 bacterium
CCTATGCCACCAGCCCAGCAAGGGCGGCCCACCCCGCCAATCAAGGCAAAACCCCCTGCAATCGTGCATGATCAAGGCAAATCAAGGCATCCGCCCAAAAAGCCCATGCCCCTTGGAGCTCCTCTGGAGCATGGCGGTTGGAATTTGGGGGTTCCTCATCCCATCCCCTTTGCGCCTTTGCGACTCCGCGCCTTTGCGTTAAAAACCCGCCATCAAGGCAAAAACCCCAGCAATCAAGGCTAATCGTGCCTGATCAAGGCAAACGCCATGTTTTCAAACCACCGATGGACCGATGAACGCAGCTGGCCTACCAATAAGCAGCCAGGGACATGGCTTCGATTTCGGTGGCGATTTTGGTGAGCTGGCCGGCGACCAGGCTGGCGGGGGCGGATGACGGGTCGGCGGGGGGCTCGGCACCGAGTGGGAAGCGGGGGGCGGAAGGCGTTTGGGATTCCAATTCGCCGGCGAGGGTTTCCAGGGCGTCGCCGACGAGCCGGAACATTTCGACCAGTTCGAGGTGGGCGAGTTTTTCCCGCTGGTTCAGGTGCAGGCCGAGCACGGTGATGGTGCGGGTGATGCGCTGGTTGTAGGCGGTGAGGGCGGCGGCGCGTTCGACGTCTTTTTGCCGGCTGGTGGGTTCGCCCATCTGCCGTTGCAAGGAGGCGGCCGCGCGGCTGTTGGCGCGTTCGGCCTCCCGTTTGCGCTGGATGGCGGGGCCGGTGAACGGCTGGCCGGCGGCCTGATGCGCGGCGACGATGCCGAGGTAGGCGCGGTTCGCGCGGACGGCGGTGGCGATAAGTTTGGGGAACTGTTCCCGCTCCCAGCTGGGCCAGAAAAATTTGGCGGCGACGAGCGCGAGCACGCCGCCGGCGAGGCTGGAGAGCAGGCGGCTGACGGTGAAATCCAGGTTCACACTGGTGGCGGCATCGGTGATGAGCACGAGCATGAGGGTGACGAAAAAGATGGCGAGGCCGTACCGGCGTTTGACGAAATAGGAAAAGCAGAAGGCCATGACGGCGGTAAGGGCGAGCAGGACGGCGACGGGCAGTTTCACCCAGATAAGCAGGCTGCCGAGCACCGCGCCGGCCAGGGTGCCGAGGATACGTTGGCCGGCCTTTTCGCGGGTGGACCCGTAGTCCGGCTGCAATACGACGATGGCGGTAAAGGCAATCCAGTAGCCGCGGGGAATCTGGAACCACAAATAGACGGCCACGGCCAGCATGGTGAGGACGGCCACGCGCAGGGAATAGCGGATGAGCACGGCATCGAGTTGCAGGGAGGGGTTCACCCAGGCACTCAGCGAACGGAGGGAGAAGCCGCCGAGTTCCGGAAAGCGCAGGGTGAAGCCCTGGTGCGGAGCGCCGTGGTCCACGGTTTCGGCGAGGGCGGACTGGATTTGCGGCAGCAGGTTGCCGATTTGCACGAGCATTTCGCTGACGGCGGCGGTTTCGGGGTTGCCCGGGGCCAGGGCGGTAAGGCGTTCCTCAAAGACGCGCATCAGGTGGGTACAGCGGCGGAGGCGGACTTCAAAGGCGATAAAGTGATCCGGCCGGTGGGTGATGGTGAGCAGTGCGGCCGAGCGCGCGGCATTGGCAAAGGCGCGCAGGGTGGAATCCAGGGTGGGCGTGAGGCGGGCAAACCCCGGCAGTTCCCGGAGCGGCTCGAGGACGGTGTAAAACGCAGCAACGCGGGTGGCCAGGCGCGCGGCGATTTCGGCGCCTTCCTCCAGATGAGTGAGAAATTCTGGCGGATGCTTTTTCTGTTCGGCGGCGGCGAGAGCCGCGAGCGTGCGGTCCACGGTCTCGCGCAGGGCGAGTTCCTTGGCGCTGACATTGGCGGTGCAGGGCTGGCCGTCCTCGGTTTCGCATTGCAAGGCGAGGATGAGGTCGGAAGCGGCGACCCAGCTTTCGGCGACGGCGTGGCGCAGGGGATGTTGCGGTCGGAAGAACCAGCCGCACAACTGAAGGACCATCGCGCCGGCCCCGCCGAGGATGACCCAGAAAACGAGCAGAAAGCTATCGTGCCAGCCGCCCGGTTGGGACAGGGCGATCAGGAAGAGCAGGGCGGAGACAACCGCGAGATTGGGGCCGTAGTCGGCACTCAAGTGCCGCCAGCACCCGCCGAGCAGCGCGATTGCCCCGGCCATGAGGGTGGCGCTGTATACATTATTGCCGGTGAGGGTACCGGCGAAGACGGCGGCGGCGATGACCACGGTTTTGAAGACGAGAATGGCCAGTCGCGCCCGATAATCGCCCCGGACATCCACCATGGCGATGTTTTGGGCGGTGGTGGCGACGAATACCGCCGCCACGGCGTGGCCGGTAAGCAGGCAGAGGATCCATGCCGAGGTGAAGGCGATGGAACTGCGCAGTGCCCGGGCCACATCGGTGGTGAGCACCGAATGTTCAAACAACCGGCTCAGGCGGGCGGCAATACGCAGATTCATCATCAAAATAAGCGAGCAGAATGTAGGGGGACTTCCGGCCACGGGCAAGCCGGTATCCGCAGGAGGGTAGAAAAGTGGACAAGGGGTGCAGGGAAGTGTCAGGGTGATGGGTCTTAAAAAATATATTCCAACAAAGGAATGCAAAAATTATGGATATATGTTCCTGTAAAGTACCATATAAGGTTTGGGGCCGCGCGTGCAGCTCCTTGCTGCGGAATTTGGGCTGGTCACCATTTATGCGGTTTCAAGGCGGAAGCGATATTATGGCAGATCAAAGTGAATATGGCAGGTTACAGGCTCGCGGAGAGAAAGCTCCAGAGGGCTGGAGCACTCCAAGACGCTTCGCGTTGAAGCTAATCGGCGAGCCGCGCGTCAGCGTCTTGGAGTGCGGTGGCCCTCCACCGCTTTCTGCGCCAGGCCTATCGGTGTTCGTGTTAACCGAAACTGCTAGTCACCTTTTAACGCAAGCCGCCCGATCATAAAACATTCAAAAAATATACTATAATAACTGTGCGCCTTATTATGTGGTATATATAAATACCATAATTGACAGGCCCAAGCAATATTGCTAGGGTTCCCCCATGTTAGACGACGTGCTCAATATTAGGCTGCCATCGGATGACGCACCGGCAAAGACAGTGCAACGGGAAGCGGCGGCACCGCAGGTTTGCGAATTGCTGGCGGCGGCGGGAGATCCGGCGCGGTGGGGGATATTGCGGGAATTGGCCGGGGGGGAGGTGTTATCCGTGCAGGAACTGGCGGCGAGAGTTTCGCGGTCACATAATCAGACTTCGAAACATCTGACGCTCTTGCGGTCTGCGGGTGCGGTGGTGGCGGTGGAATTGCCTGGCTCAGATGGACGGAAGCAGTTTCACGCGATTGCGGAAACGTTTCGTCGAGTTGGTGCCGACGGAAAGCCGGAAATTGATTACGGCACCTGCGTACTGCGGTTTTCCTGACGGCGGCGGATGATTCCCGCCAGCAGCAGGGTGCCCATGGCGGTCAGGCCCAGCTCCAGCATGCCGGGTTCCGGCACAAAAAGTGGCGCCGCGCCAAGACCGGTTCCCAGTCCGAAGAACGCAGCTTCGCCGACATCCAGCGCGGGGGAACCATTATTCCAAACCCCATCCTGATACGTGGTCGTGGAGCATACTTGGGTTAATGGATCCAACGTTTCGACATATTCCCCATTTTGCGGATCGCGACCTACGACATCTTGAAAGGTTGCGGATCCAATCGGGATATAGCTGGACAGCAGCAATACACCATTGTCGGAAACGAGCGGCGGCACAAACGGTCCGCTCAGAGAGAAGCCGGACCACACAGTGCCGACAAACGTGTTGGAAAACGCCGCAGTGGCGTTGAGCAGGCCGCCCTGTCCGTAAGACAATGTATAATTAATGCTCCAGCCGTCCGTGGCGTCATATATGGAGGGCGGCAGGAAATGTCCGGCGGCGGCATCCCATTCGGTAAAGGTGGAACCTTGCGGGACGGGAGCGGTAAAAATTTCGCTGAGGGTATTGCCGCCATTGGCGAGCTGGTTGGCAATGAGGTTGTTTCCGGCAAAGATCGGCTGATTGTAGTAGCCGACGATGTTCTGGCTGAACACCTGGGCCACGGCCTGCCGGCCTCCGCATAAGCAGGCAAACACCAAGGCGATCGTTGGCCAAGGCGCGGGTTTCATGTAGCCACCTTGAATCCAAAATCCGTTTGTGTCAATCAGTTTAAGGTGACACTAAGAGCGTATTAAAAAATTCTGTAGCCACTCGGCTGGTGGCGAGCGGTAAAGCGGTCTATTCACCGATGATCTTCACCAGCACCCGTTTGCGGCGGTCGCCATCGAATTCGCCGTAGAAGATTTGTTCCCAGGGTCCGAAGTCGAGCCGGCCTTTGGTGATGGCGACGACGACTTCGCGGCCCATGATCTGGCGTTTCATATGGGCATCGGCGTTATCCTCGCCGGTGCGATTGTGGTGGTACTGGCCGGTGGGGGCGTGGGGGGCGAGTTTTTCGAGCCAGACCTCGTAGTCGTGGAGCAAACCGCTTTCATTATCGTTAATGAACACGCTGGCGGTGATGTGCATGGCGTTGACGAGGCAGAGGCCTTCCTGCACGCCGCTGCGGCGGACCAGGTCGGCGACAGTATCGGTGATATTGACGAAGCCGCGCCGGCCGGGGACTTCGAACCACAACTGTTCGGTGAGCGATTTCATGCGCCGATTTAGCTGTAGAGAGATGGGGAAAGCAAGCGTGATTCGCCGATTCACGGGCCCGAGACCAAGCCGGCAGGGTTAGCGGCGAAAGAGCCGGCGGAGAATCAGCATTACCCCGATGCCGGCCATGCCGAGAAAAATATCCGGCGTCTCGGGCACGGGCAGGGCGCGGGCATATGAATTGGTGACGGGAGCATCGGCAGGGAAGGGGACGGCGGGAACCACTGTCTTATTATGTACGGGAAAAGTGGATTGATGGAGACTCGCAACGCCCGCCGGCTGTACGCCGGCGCTTTGAACTTCCCCGCGAGACTGGTATTCCTGAGCAGCTACGGTTTCGACCGCCCCGGCCAAAACAACCCCAAGCAAAACCAACCTCACCTGATGCAAGGTTTGATACATAGTAAATTTAACGTCCGCTTTCTGGAATTGGCCGGTGGAAGATTCCTTTTTAGACACACTCCTACCAGCTAAATGAGTATGTAGCATTAACCTTTGAAAGTCAATCAGAAAAGCTGGCGATGCCCAAACGCGCCTCCGGACTTGCCATGCCGGCGGCATTGGGGTTTGATGCCCGTGTGAAACTCAACCTCAGGACCACCGGGATGGCACTCGCCTGCCTGTGTCTCACTCTTTTGCCAACGCACGCCGCCAATGAATTTTCCTGGCCGCCGGTTACCGCGCAGACCAAACCATGGGCGTTCTGGTGGTGGATGGGAAGCGCAGTGGACAAGACCAATATCACGCGCGAACTGGAACGCTACCAAGCGGCCGGCCTCGGCGGGGTGCATATCATTCCCATTTATGGTGCCAAGGGATTTGAATCGAAGTATATCCAGTATCTCTCGCCCGAGTGGATGGAGATGATGGGCTGGTCGGTGTCCGAGGCCCGGCGCCTGGGCATGGATGTGGATATGACCACGGGCAGCGGCTGGTGCTTTGGCGGTCCGCAGGTGACGGATGAGGATGCCAATGCGAGCGTGGTGGTGAAGACGTACGACGTTGCGGCGGGCGAAGGTCTGAAGGCCAAGTTCAACCGCAAGAGCACGCAGGCATTGGTCGCCTTTGGTCCTGATGGGAAGACCCAGGAGCTGACCAGTCAGATTGGTGCGGATGGCGCGGTGGATTTTTCACCCACCGCCGGCAAATGGACGATTTATGCCATTTCGCAAAAGCCTTCCGGTCAAAAGGTGAAGCGCCCGTCGCCCGGCGGCGAAGGCTGGATGTTGAACCTGATTTATCCGGCCGCGATGGATGATTTTCTCCGGCCGTTCACGGCGGCGTTCGACAAATACTCCGGCCCCAAGCCGCGCGCGCAATATCATGATTCGTATGAATATCGCTCCGACTGGTCGCCCGTCTTTTTTGCCGAATTTGAAAAGCGTCGCGGCTATCGGTTGCAAACCGAACTGCCCGCGCTGTTCGGTGATGGCACCGATGATCACGCCGCCCGCGTGCGTTGCGATTACCGGCAGACAGTTGCGGAGATCATGGCGGAAGAATCGCTGCCGGCCTGGACCAAATGGGCCCATGAACATGGGTTCATTACGCGTGATCAGGCGCATGGTTCACCCGGCAACTGGTTGGATCTCTACGCGACGGCCGACATTCCGGAAACGGAAATGTTTCACACGGACCGCAACAAGCTGGTATCGAAATTCGCCTCGTCCGCCGCGCATGTGACGGGCAAGCCGCTGGTAAGTTCCGAGACGGGCACCTGGTTGGCGGAGCATTTCACCGAAACCCTCGGCGACGTGAAGTATCTCTTCGACGACATGTTCCTCTCCGGCATCAACCACATGTTTTATCATGGCTGCTGCTATTCGCCGGACGAGGCGGGCTGGCCGGGCTGGCATTTTTACGCCTCCACGGAAATGAATCCGCGCAATGCCATCTGGCATGATGCCGATGCGGTCAACGCCTACGCCGCGCGGTGCCAGTCGGTGCTGCAAGCCGGGGCGCCGGACAATGACGTGCTGCTCTACTGGCCGATTACGGATTTCTGGATGCAACCGGCGGATAAGCTGCTGCCGCATCTCACTGTGAACGCCAAAGGCTGGTTCGCGGGGCAGCCGATCGCCTTCGCGGCGACGAATCTGTGGAACCTTGGCTACGGCTTCGATTACGTTTCCGATGCGCAATTGCAGACGGCCAAAGTGGTGAATGGCAAGGTCAGCCTGCCCGGCGGCAAATATCAGACCATCGTGGTGCCGGCGTGCCAATACATTCCGCTGGCCACATTCAAACAACTGCTCGGGCTGGCGAAGGACGGGGCCACGGTCATCTTTGAAAAGCAGTTGCCCACCGATATTTCTGGCGGGAGCGATTTGGAAAAGAATCGCGCGGAATTCAAGGCCCTGCTCACGGAGGCTTCCACGGGAGGCATCGGTTCCAGCGGCGGCACGGTCAAGCGGTTCGGTGGCGGACGTCTGCTGACCGGCAGTGTGGGCATCCAGTTGCTCTTCGCCCAGGTCCGGGCGGAAGGCATGGCGAAGCAGGGGTTGTCGTTTGTGCGCCGCTCATTCGATGGCGGCTGGAATTATTTCATCGCGAATCGCGGGGCGGCGAATTTTGACGACTGGATTACGCTGGCCCGTCCGGGCGCCTCGGCCATCATTCTGGATCCGATGACCGGCAAAACCGGTCTCGCCGCCCGCAACGCGCAAGGTCAGGTGCATGTGCAACTGGGTGCCGGCGAATCGCTCATTCTGCGCACGTTGGCGAAGAAGATCGGCGCCGGTCCGGTATGGGCTTACTGGCAACCCGCGGGCGCGCCGATCGAAATCAACGGCCAGTGGGATGTCAAATTTGTGCAAGGCGGACCCACGCTGCCAGCCGAATATCAGACCGCCAAGCTCGCTTCGTGGACCACATTCCCGGATGCGAATGCCCAAGCGTTCGCCGGTTCCGCCGAGTATGTCACCAGCTTTGACGCGCCCTCGGTGGCGAGCGGACATCTGCTGCTGACGCTCGGCGATGTCCGCCAGAGTGCGCGCGTGAAATTGAATGGCAAGGATTATGGCACGCTCATCACCGCGCCGTTCAGTGTCGTGGTGGATAATCTGCAACGCACCGGCAATTTGCTGGAAGTGGAAGTGACGAGTGTTTCCGCCAACCGCATCCGCGATCTGGACCGCCGGGGCGTGGCCTGGAAAACCTTCCGCGACATCAATATCGTGGACCTGAATTACAAGCCATTCGATGCATCCAACTGGTCGCTCACCGACTGCGGTCTGCTGGGGCCGGTCACGCTGACCCCGCTCAAAGCGGAATAAAATCGGTGCGCAGGTTGCCGTGGTCATCCAGATGCAGGATGGCCACGCTGCGTTCCGTACCGTGGCGGGGCTTGCCGGAATAGCCGGGATTCAGGTACAGCACGCCGCTGCGGGTTTCGCAGTACCGTTTGTGCGTGTGGCCGAAGACGACGACGTCCGGCTTTTCGTGCTCGATCCGCTTGGCGATCCGTTCATGAGGCGCGGGCGGATGCACGATGTGATGCACGAGTAATTTCTTGCCGCCCAGCGTCACGACTTCGGTTTCCTTGAAGGGCAGGCCTTCATCGTTGTTGCCCAGCACGGCGGTGATGGGGGCGATGTATTCGAGCTCCATGACGAGCACGGAAAAGCCGATGTCCCCGGCGTGTAGAATGTGGTCTACACCCGCGAAGATTTTCTCCACGCGCGGATCGAGAAACCCATGGGTGTCCGAGATGACGCCGATTTTCATGCGGGTAATTAGATTGGTTGGCGGGCGGAAACTATTGCCCGGCATCACTCACGCTTCGGCTTCCTTCGGTTCCCCGGCAGGTTCGGCTTCGTCGCTTTCCGCCGGTTCACGTGCGCCGGCATTTTTCTCGGCGGGAGATTCGGCAGTGGCAGTCAGCTTGGCGGCGACGGCAAACATCGCGGTGAACAGGCCGCCGCTCATCAGCGTGTTCCGGAAAAATTCCCAGGTAGAGGGATAGCCGCCCACGCCCTTGGTGAGCGCCAGAATCCAACCGGCGATGGTCTTGGCATACTCGGCGTTGCCGAAGGGATTGAAAAACCACGAAGCCGTGTTGGTGATCAGATAAAAAAGAATCGCGCCAAGAATCCCGCCGCCCAGCAGGCCCATGAACGAGGACTGCGGCTTGAATTGCCGGCCGATCAAAATGAGCACGGCGTACGCCACGTAATTGAACGCCAGATTCTCCAGGTTCGACCGGTTCCAGACCTCAACGCCGTGGCTGGAGTAATAAAGATTCAACGCCAGGTCCGTGGCCAGCATGGTGGCCAGCGGCAGCCACCAGCCCAGCTTGCCGCGAAAATAAACGCCGGCGCAAAAGACGAAGGCATAGGCGGCGCTGAAGTTCAGCGGCAACAGGCCGGGTACTCGCGATACCGCGAATACGGCCACGAAGACCACCGCCATCAGCACATTGCTTTTCATCACCGGTTAGTTTAACGAGAATCCGCCCGCCGAACAAGTGGCGGCTGCGATGGTCGCTGTCTCATTCTTTTTCCAGCAGAAACACGCGGGAGGATTTCTGGCGCAGCGCGGATTCGGCCTTCAGCCGGTCGGCATAATCACCCGGGGCCACGATGGTGGGAATGGTCGTAAACTGATGTGTGATCACATATTTGCCGCCCGCATTGGCGGAGGTGATCCGCGCCTTGCCACCCGGGGCCTGGAGCTTTTCACCCGGCGGCGCAATCACCACGCGGCGGAAACTGGGCGGCAAATTGATTTCCGTGTGGATCGTTTCGGTGCCCTGCTCGGGCGCGTAGAGCGGCAGGATGCGGCGGTCGGCACCGACTGGAAACAGCGACGGTGTGAAGGGCAGATCGAAGTAGCAATACTTGCCATCCACGACGGCGTAGTTGTCCACTTCCACGGTGTACTGTTGCCGGCCGGGATAGGTGTCGAATTTCGTGATGAGGTCGCCCACTGGCCGTGCGCCCTGGGCAAACCCGGAGACCAGTTCCTGATAATAGCGGCGACGTTCTTCCGGCGGCAGCTCGGTGAAGTAGCGATTCCACGAGCCAAAACTCGTACCGAAATAAAGCGTCGTCACACCCACCTGCACGTGGCCGTTATCCGCCAGCGAAATTTGATAGGCGGTCTCCGCATGTTCTTCGTGGTTCTTCACCGGCTTGATCCATTCCTGATGGCGACTGGCCAGCACGAGGCCCATCTGCCTGGCGTGAGCGGTGGTGCCGAGTTCGGCGTATTGGTCGGTGTCATTCAGATAATACGTTTCACCGGCCACATGCACCCGCACCAGCGGGGCCTGGAAATCCTCCGGCAACGGAAATTCATTGGCCACTTTGATGATGCTCTTGATGGGCGGCAGCGAAGAGCCGAGGACAAATTCCGGCCGCAACCCGGCGGCGGTCAGCATGGCGTGCAGGAGAATGGCGCGGTCGGCCATGTGGCCGTAGCCATCGGCCAGCGTGGTGTCGGCGGCGGACAGTTCGCTCAACGGCAGTTCGGCAAAGGACGGACCGGCCTCGCGGATGGATTCCGCCACGAAATTGCGGATGGCGAGCACGGCCTCGCGCGGCGTTTTGCCAGCCACCAGCTTCTGTGTCATGGCCGCGGTGTTGGTGCTCCGGGCGGCGCGATCGAGCAATGTCCGGTTCAGCTCATTGTAATAATCATCCGCGTTGCCAATGAAATAATTGACGCCCGAGGCCCACAGCCATTGTGGCGGGGTGCTTGCTTCCGCCGGGAGGGCTTTGACGTCGTGCGCCGACCACGTCAGGGTGGTGGTCCCCGCCGCAGTCATTTTGGAGGTTTGCAAACTCTTGTCTGAACCACTAACCCGCTGATGAACGGCCACATTGTCCGGCGCGGTGAGGGTAACGGTCTTGGCCGCCAGTTCATCCGGCATCTGGAACGATTCGTAGCCGGCGAGGAACGGCCGGCCATGATTGGTGATGGCAAACTCCACTTCAATGGTGGACCCGATGTCCACATCCGGCAGATTGGCGACCAGAATTTTGCCGCCCGTGTAACGTTTCGCCGAAGGATTCCAGCCGGCGTCCATCACGTTGATTTCACCGGCGGAAACCGCTTCCCGCTTGCCCGCCTTGGAAACGACCACGGCGCTGATCAGGCCCGCCTCCTGCGTGGCGGGATTGTAATCCAGCTTCAATTCCGCCTCCCGCTTCTTGCCGTTATAGGTGAGGATCTGTTTGGAATATTTCACGTCATACACCGCCGTATGCGCATCGGTCACGGTCAGCGTCTTGCGGCTCTCCAGAATTTTGGCATCGGAGGTTTCCGGGGCATCCGCCGCCGGGGCGGACGCGAGGGGCGGGGTGGTGCTGCCCGCCGTCACGGCAATGATCGGCGATTTGCGGCCATCGTACTCCATCGCCTTCAGCGTGGCCTTGAGTTTGGCGTAACCTTCCGGGCTGAACTCGAGGGTCTTTAATTTTAAGGTGCGCGCCCCGGTGAGCGTGCCGCCGCTGCAGGTGAACCGCTCCTGCCAGCTCAGGTTCTTGTCCTCCTCCGGCGCACAGGTCGGCAGCGATATGGCGTCGCCAAAGCCGGTGCCGAGCGTCAGCGAAACCGATTCATCCAGTCCGCACGTGGCGGAGGTCTGGAGCGGGTATTTGCGCTTGTCCAGGCCGGTGCCACCGAGGATGAAATTTACGATGCCCAGATGCTCGCCAATCCAAGGCAGATTCACGATGGATTTGCCGTTGCCCGTGGCCGTCATGCCGGTGGCGGTGAAATCGATTTCTGCGCGCACACTGCTGGACATATCCAGCATGTTTTCCGGCAGCAACTTCAAGGACGTCAGCCGCGCGCCGGGCAACGTCTGCTTCAGGTTGCTTTCAAAGAAACGGCGCTTGTCATCCGGCTTCATCTGCACGAACGCATTGCGGTAGGCATCGTCATTCACGCCCTCAAACAGGAGCACGGATTTGGCGGTGAGCGTGCCATCCACGGCCAGCGCGCCGGTGGTGGTCACCCGCATCATATGCCGTTCCGGCGGCTGGACCGGGCTGAGACGCAGTTTCTCGCCTTCGGGACGGCAGACCAGATAGCTTTGGTTGCAATCCGAATAAGGCAGAAAATCGCGCGTGTTCTCATCCGTGGGATCCATGAGGGTGTATTCACCCTTGGTCAGTTCCACCGCCACGATGGCATGGTTGAAAAAGGAATCCGGCACGTCCACGTCACGCTTGTTGCCGATGCTGATGAGCACCGGATAAGCTTGGAATCCGGCCAGCCGCAGCAGGGATACCAGCAGCGCCGCCTTGTCGCGGCACACGCCATATTTCTTGTCGAAGGTCATGCAGACGTCGTGCGGCTCAAAGCCCGGGCGGTCCGTTTCCGCCGTGCGGCCCATGTAACGGACTTTTTGGGAGACGTCGTAAAACAGCGCCTTAACCCGGTCCAACTCCGTGGCCGCGCCATTGGTGAGGGTCGCCACGGCGGTTTTCATGGCCGGCGTCACCGCTTCCAAATGTGATTTGCTGAGATCCCAATACCACTGGGAAACCGCCGGCCAATCCGGCAGCGTGCTGACCAGCACGCGTTGCAACACCTCCGAGGCCGGCGGCATGGCGGGTTCATCAAACATGCGGGGCACATTATTGACCTCCCAATGATAGGTGATGGCCCCGTCCGCATTGGTGGCCGTGGTCGCCTGGATGGTGCCCGCCACCGGATCACGCAGCGCGATCTGCTGGAGGGGCGTGCTGGCGGGCGCATGGACTTCATAAGACGCGTGCCGGATGAGTTCGCCGCCTTCAAAAATGTTATCCTCTGCGAAATGGCCCGGAATGCGCGCGCGTTCGATGGTCTCGCGGGTGACGGCATGAACCACATCGCCCACTTCCACCTTCGGCAGGTTCACCTGGAGCACCTTCATGTTCGGGTCGTAGATGTTTTCCGCCATCTGGCTTTCGTCGATGGATTCCTTGGAATTGGCGGCCACATCCACGGGCACCACCGTGCCGTCGGGTTTGATCACTTCCAGCCGGGCCACCTTTACCGTGGAATACGGCAGCATGAAGCCGAGGGTGATCATGCGGCTCTCCCGGCGGCCCTTTTCCGTGAGCACTTTCTCGTAGGACTCATCCTGGCACTCGGCGGTCCCATCGGCGTGATAGACGCGCACGAGTTTTTCTTCCACCGTGGCCGCATCGCAATCGGGGTACTTCGCAGGGGTAATCTCCGCGGCGGCGGCCAGGCTGGCATGGGCATCCGTTAACGTCCACAAGGTGCCGTCGTAATTGGTGTCAGCCGCGAAGGATCGGGTGGCGGCCAGCAGGAACAGTCCGGTCAACAGGCGCAACGGCGTCCGCTTAAAAAGTTTCAGCTTCATATATATATGAGGTCTACAGGCTCAATGATCATGCCCTGCCGGGTGCGGTCTGTCAGTAAAATCGTGGCCGGACGGAAAAATGGCCGGGATTCAACTCAGTTTAAAGAAGTAGTAGCCGACGTGAGGAGGCTCAAATCAAATCATCATTTCCGGGGATATTTGAGCCTCCTGACGGCGGCGGCCACTGCCTGACGCGCCAGCCCCCGGCTATCTGCATATCCCCCGAATATGCGATGCCCCCCATGCATTTAATCCGTTACCTATCATCTGGACAATCGCTCTAAGAGACTGAAAAATTAGGCCATTACCATAAACCAACTTTACTGATACATATCATGAATCGTTCTGACGCCTCCCGCCGTGAATTTCTCAAGGCCTCCATGCTCGCCGGCCTGGGCGCCACCCTGGCAGGTGCCGCCGGTGGTTGCGCCACGAAACCGGGCATCGCTCCCGCCTCCTTCAATGGCGGCGTCCTGAGCGCCGATTACACCAGCACCCGCCCCCGTCCTGCCGGCCAGAAACCGGTTCATGATCTCACCACCAAGCCGCTGGACAAGGTCCGCGTGGCCGTCATCGGCCTGCATCGCGGCCTCACCCATGTCACCTGCTGTTCCGGCATTGAATTCGCCGAGGTCGTGGCCGTGTGCGACATCATTGATGACCGCGCCCAGGCCGCCGCCAACGTGGTCGAAAAACGCACCGGCAAACGCCCCGTCATTTACAGCGGTGATGAAAATGTCTGGGAAAAGATGATTGCCCGCGACGACATCGACGCCGTGTACATCGCCACCCCATGGGCCTGGCACGTCCCCATGGCCCTCGGCGCCATGGCCCATGGCAAACACGCCTTCATCGAAGTCGCCGCCGCCCTCACCGTGGATGATTGCTGGAAGCTCGTCGACGCCAGCGAACGCACCCAGCTCCATTGCGTGATGCTCGAAAACTGCTGCTACGGCGAAGACGAACTGTTCGTCCTCAACCTCGCCCGCCAGGGTGTTTTCGGGCGGCTGACCCACGGCGAATGCGCCTATCTGCACGATCTCCGCACCGTCCTCTTTGCCCTTGGCACCGAAGGCGACTGGCGCCGCAACTATCACTGGCAATACAACGGCAACCTCTATCCCACGCACGGCCTCGGCCCCGTGGCCCAATACCTCGGCGTCGGCCGCGGCGACCAGTTTCAATACATCGTCTCCGTGAGCTCCGAGGAAATGAGCCTCACGCATTATCGCGATGAGGAGAAGCCCAACGGCGGCCGTCATGCCGCCGAGAAATATGTCTGCGGCGACATGAACACCTCCCTCATCAAGACCGTTCAGGGCCGCACCATCATGGTGCAGCACGATGTCGTGAGCCCCCGCCCGTACAGCCGCATCAACGCCCTCTACGGCACCGAAGCCGTGTTCTTTGGCTATCCCGCCCGGCTCTCCGTGAATCATCCGAAAACCTACGGCCTCGAAGCCGACAGCTCCGAAGACTGGCTCTCCGACAAGGACCACAAAGCCATGCGCGACCAGTTCACCCATCCCATGTGGAAGAAGCTGGCCACCCGCGCGAAAGGCGCCGGCCACGGCGGTATGGACTTCGTCATGAGCTGGCGTTTGTTGGACTGCCTGCGCCGTGGGGTCACCCCGGACAGCGTCGTCTATGACGCCGCCGCCTGGAGCAGCATCATCGAAACCTCCGTCCACTCCGTGGCCGGCGGGAGCGTGCCCATCGCCATCCCCGACTTCTCGCGTGGCCTGTGGAAGAGCTTACAGCCCCTCGGCATCGCCGAGGCCTGAGCTGGCACGGTTTCATCAACGATCAGCCCGGCGGCAGTCCTGCCGCCGGGCATTTTATTTGGTAGGGCCGGAGGTGCCCCTCCGCCCCATATAATACCAAGTCTTGGTAATAAGTGGTCGAATGGTTTGATGCCCTACCATCCTCGCCTTACTGGTTGTTGCCGGGAAACGGTGTAATTGTTGCGCCCAGTCTGGCACCAAACTTTGCTAGCCCTGCCCCTGGTTTCTGCATTCTGGAAGGATGCCAGCCTATAGCCGGTGGTTGAGCGTTCAGCGATACCATAGGATCACGCCCCCCCACAAATCTCAAGCTCCCCGGCCGGGAGCCAGACACCGACGGCCTGCACTCGCCGAAATCCCGTCATTCACCTATGTGAATCATAATGGCAATGAAACCACCCGGCCCCAGTTTTCACCAAATGGCACTGGACAGGCCGGACAAATAGGTTTAGAACCGGTTTTATGAAACGGGCCAAACCAACCCTTTCGCGGTTCACCACCTGGTCAGGCGGCATTTCTCTATGAGTTCAGAAGTTGCCAGAACTACTGGTATTTTGATCGCCGGCGGCTGTGTGCTGGTGCGCACCTTATTTCTAAGCCGGTCTATGCTTGAGCAAGGCCGGCGACGTCGGACCGCCTTGGAGTTTTGTCTCATGCTGGCGGCGGTGGCAGTCATGGTGGTTCTGTTTTTCATTTGGGGTGGTAGCAAATAGTGTGGGTTCTTGGGGCTTTTAGCTACGGAGCTAAAAGGTTCTGGACAAAGATGAAGGCCGGAAATAGAGTCAGATTAATTAGAGATAATGCCATCCGATGCGATGAGATTTTTTGGTAGTCCATATAGGCCATGTCACTCACACGAGAACAATTTGCCCTAAACCTTGAACGAGGGGTCGCGGCGGTTCGGAAGAGCATTTCAAGGTATTGTTGGAATGAATTGCCAAGTCAGGACCGATATTTTTTTGTGCTTAATGGTTCATGCGACGGCAATCCCCTGTTGACGGGCGAACATATTTTTCCCGGCCATGTTGAGCAAAAGAATGACGCGCAAGTTTCCAAATCAGCCGAAGTGGTTGTTGAATGCCTTTGGCGTAGTGGGAAGATTCCTGTATGGATTGACATCACCCCTTACGAAACCGATGGTGTCTTTCTGTATTTAAAGTTGTTATGTAGCGGACGATTTACGGACGATGAAGGTCTCCTTTATCACCAGCGTGAGGGGTATCCGCCCTTTCATCTCTTTGGGCCAGTTCAGCCGGTGGGCTATCGGGGTCTTGAGCAAGATGGGAAGTTTGATTTACATTGCTTCAGAGATAGAAAGTAAGCGCCAAGCAATTATCCGTAAACCAACCATCGCTTGTCGGCCAGGCCTCCGTAATTCAAGGCGGCCACCGTTGGCTTTAATTCGGCAAACTAGGTCTAGGCAGCTTTCTGCCATCAGCAGTATTGAGCATGTCTCATGAAAATTTACGTGGACAAGATTGAGAGTGAACCCCCACATGGACTTCTTGTGCGGGAATTGCGGCTTGTTTTTAAAACCGTGCCGGCGGATTGGCTGAATGGACTCAAGGAAGTGCGGTTATCGAATTCTTTGGAATACTACCAACCTTACGCGTACTTTAACCGTTATGATCGTTATCTTACGATTTACTCGCGTGTTGGTTCAAAGCGGCAGGTTTTAACCGCCATTTTGTCTGCGCTCTCTGTGGAAACTCTGGGTTTCAACCGGGGGCTTAGGCGTCGGCGGAGTGAATCTGAGATACATCAGATCGACCGGTTGATACAACCTTATGTGGCAATGCTGCTGGCCGCTTTAACGCCGCCGCCCGCAAGAACCAAGCTGAGCCCGGAAGCGCATGTGCCGATTCATTTTGCACCATTTCCGAATGATCCCATTAAGTGAGAAATGTCCGCCATTTGGTTTGAATCCCAACCTCCCAGTGGCGGCAAATACCATTTGGCCGTCGCTGCCTCACGCTTTTAACGGCTTGGCTTTCCACTGCAAAGCAATTGTTAATGAGTCATGAAATTTGCCTGCAATACCATCGCTGCTCTTGCGATTGGATTCTTGTGCTCCGGCTGTCTGCGGCTTGAACACAACACTACCGGTCCGGGAGCGCGTGGTGTTGTTTTAGATGCGAAAACCCATCTTCCATTAAGCGGAGCACAGGTGGTTGTTTCCACCACAGGTACAAACGCGCTTGCACACGCTCACCCGCCGCTTGTCACAACCGGAACAAACGGCTGCTTTGACATCCCAGCAGAGCGTCACTGGAATCTGATAGTTGATTATATGACTGAGCGATATCGTGCGCCGGGCGGCATGCTCGTAATTCAGCGGGCCGGTTATGTTCCGGCAACCGTTCCCCTTTGGGGGGACAT
This sequence comes from uncultured Verrucomicrobia subdivision 3 bacterium, assembly GCA_903820285.1. GTDB lineage: Bacteria > Verrucomicrobiota > Verrucomicrobiia > Limisphaerales > UBA11358 > UBA11358. Next base: position 17,146 of record CAIJGS010000206.1, read on the forward strand.
TATTCCGCTTTCGGCACAACGCACTAATTTTATTGATGTTTTGTTGAGTCCAATTACTAAATGAGGTTGCCTAAGCTATCTGCAACAAATGCCGGCAAGTTTGCCATGGGGCGTCTGGGTTCGTTGCCATAATATTAAAAAATGACCATGTTCCGACAAGTCACCGTGCTGACCCTTTCCTTCGTCATCGTCGGTTTGGGGTTATCGGTGGTGGCTACGGTGTTA
>CAIJGS010000207.1 GCA_903820285.1 uncultured Verrucomicrobia subdivision 3 bacterium
ATGTCACCACCGGCGCCGTCACCAATAACCCCTGCCGCTTTTATCGCGCCCGTTCCGGCCCCTAGAATCCTGCAATCCCTTTAATATGAAGTTAAAATTCTGGCATACTCAACTGCTGCTGGCCAATCCCTGGAAAATCGCCAGCACCAAAGGCTCCGGCACCCACAATGTCATGCTCGTGGAACTCACGGACAACGACGGCGTCACCGCCTACGGCGAAGCCGCCCCCTCCGTACTCTACGGCGAAAGCGTCACCACCGCCGGCGTCTTTTTTGCCCAGGTGGACGCCGCCCAGCTATCCTTTAGCGACATCCCCGGCAGCATGGCCTATCTCAATAGTCTGTCGCCCCACCAGCAGGCCGCCGTCGGTGCCCTGAACATGGCCCTGCTCGATGGCGCCGCCAAACGCGCCGGCCAGCCGCTGTATGATTTTCTGGGCCTAGGTTTCCGCGAAAACGTGCACGTCACGTCCTTCAGCATCGGCATTGATGCGCCCGAGGTCATCCATCGCAAAACCCTCGAAGCCGCGCAGTATCCCGTGTTGAAACTGAAGCTCGGCGACCCGCGCGACCGCGAAAATCTCGCCGCCCTTCGCGCCGCTGCCCCCAACAAGCCCGTGCGCGTGGATGCCAATGAAGGCTGGCTGACCAAGGAGGAAGCGCTGGAAAAACTCGAGTGGCTCGCCGCCGATGGCAACATCCAGTACGTCGAGCAACCCATGAACCGCCGCACCCCGCCTGCCGATTTGGCCTGGCTCAAGGCGCGCACCCCCCTGGACCTCTTTGCCGATGAATCCTGCCACACCATCAAGGACGTTCCGCACTGCGCGGAGTTCTACCATGGCGTGAATTTCAAGCTCGTGAAAACCGGCGGCGTCAGCATGGCCCACGAATCCCTCGTGGCCGCCCGCAAGGCCGGACTCAAAACCATGATCGGCTGCATGATCGAAACCAGTGTCCTGGTCACCGCCGCCGCCCACCTCGCCGAACTCGCCGACTTCCTGGACATTGATGGCAATCTCCTCATCACCAATGACCCGTTCATCGGTGCCAGCGCGGAAAAGGGCATCATTTCCTTTGCCAACGCCCCCGAGAAAATCGGCCTCCGCGTCCGCCCCCGGTAGCAGTCAGGGGTGGCGACGGTTCGTCGCCACAAAATTAGATCTTAATTTTAAAGGCGCTGCCGGCCGCCAAGGCCGGCAGCCCTTCAGGATAAAACTGCTCGCGATATTCCTCCGTTTCCAGCAGGTGCTTGTCGGACTTCCCCGCATCTCGGCGGATCAGATATTTCAGTTCATCCAAGTTCTCCGACCAGCGGAACCCGGTGAAAAATTCGCCACCCTCGAACTGCGTCTTGTACAATGCCTGCTCCGAGTAACAGGTGCCCAGGTAAACAAATTGGTAACCCCGCTCGGCAAACAGCTCCACCGCCGCCGTCATCATGAACATGCCCAAGCTGCGGTTGAAATAATTCAGATCGTAAAACGCGTAATAATAATAGGCCAGTTCCTTACCTTCGACATACAACGTCGCCACCCCGATTTCCGCGCCCGACTTACTGTCCGTATACACCAGCAAATGTGAGATGATCGGCGTGCTGAACAGAGAATCCAGCCGCTCGAACGTCATCACATCATTGCCAAAACGCGCATCCGCGTAGGTCTTGAAAAACTGCCGCCGCGCCGGCGTGTAAACAAATTCCGCCCGGGGTACGAGGGTCACCGTGATGTCCGCGCCCTTGCGCAGAATCCGACGGTTCTCGGACGACGGCTTGAACTTCGCCAGCCGCACCCGCACCTGCCGGCACAAATAAAACCGGTCCAGCTGACGCGACGAAGGCAGGAACCCCGCATTAAAAATCTGGGCCGGCGTCTCCCCCGGCTCCGGCACCGCCCAGATCGCGTACGAATACTGGTAGCGCCCGTAATCGGAATTCTGTTCGGAAAAAAGCAGTTTCATGCGTTTGCCTTGCTGATCTCACCTCACCCCAACACCGGCTCTGCCACCATGGTTGGCAGCGCCGGCAGCGCCGTATTCACCGACTTCCGGCGCAACCGCAAACGCCAGTTTGTGAGTACATCGTACGTCACCGAGTTCTTCAGCTTCGCTATATCACGCACGGTGATTTCCTCATTGCCCTGCCGGCCCATCAGCACGGCCTCATCCCACATTTGTGCCTGTGGAATATCCGTGATATCGACCGTCAAGGCGTCCATCGCAATGCCGCCAACCAGCGGCGCCCGCTGTCCGTGAATGAGCGCGCAACCCTCATTGCGCACCCGGGGAAAACCGTCGCCATAGCCGATTGGCAGAATGGCAATGCGCCGCACCGAAGGTGCCGTATACCGCATGCCATAGCCCACCACCTCGCCCGGCTTCAAGGTTTGAATGGACGCGATCCTCGCCTTCACCGACATCACCGGTTCAATGCCCGCAATCTTGCGGCAAACCTGCGAGGGAAACACCCCATGCATCAGAATGCCCGTGCGGATCATGTCCAAATGGGCGTGAGGTAAATCCAGAAAACCGCCACTGTTGCACGTGTGCCGCAGCTTGGCTGAAATCCCCCGCTGCGCCATCCCCTGCAACACTTCGTTGAACCGGGCCAGTTGAAGATTGGCGAACGTCTTGTCCGTTTCATCCGACTGCGAAAAATGGGTCATCACGCCCTCCAGTGAAAGCGACGGCTCGGCCGCAATGGCTTCAAGTAGCGGCATCGCCTCGTCCCAGCGCACGCCATAGCGGCTCATGCCCGTGTTGATCTTTACATGCACCGGTACCGTTTTGCCAAACCGGCCCGCCAACCGCGCCAGGGTCCGAACCGTGTGCAGCGCATTCACACACACGGTCAGATGATGCGCCACGCACCATTCCAATTCGGTGTCATGCCGTTCACCCAACAGCAACAGCGGCGCGGTGATGCCCGCATCGCGCAAGGTCATTGCCTCTTCCAGCGTGCTGAGCCCAAAACCCCAGGCGCCTTCCTCCAGCGCCACGCGGGCGACCTCCAGCGCGCCGTGGCCGTAGGCTTCATCCTTCACCACCGCCAGCCATTTGACCTGACGCGGCAGGTCGCGACGGATGAGTTGTACATTGCGGCGCAAGCGGCCGAGGTCGATCTCCGTCCACGCCGGACGGAGCGGAAAATCTTGGGCGTTAACAGTGACATTCACAATCGTCCACCGAACATATTATCTGCGGCCAAAAACCCCAGCAAAAAAGTTGCGATTATTTTGACTGAAACGCATCCGTTGCCAACCTGTGGCGCCGATCCGCAACCTTGTTGTTGCCATTGTCTTTTGCTGAGCTTTTTCGGCTGCCGAATCTTTCCGGCAATTGTCGTGAACCCAGCGTAAGCCCCAACGGGGCGGCATGATAATAGCCCGGGGCAAGGGCGCGATAGCGACCGCCGCCCCGGGTTAAAGTGCCTTTTGATTCTGCCTTCCACCATCGGATGGGGGAAGGTGGCCGGAGGCCGGATGGGGGTGCTTCGCCAACCATTACACACATCCAAGTCAAAAAATATGCGGCTACTGCAAGGACGCACGGAGGCTCTAAATAAATGAACACTCCAATAATATTTGAGCCTCCTCACGTCGGCTCTTACATCACTTCAGGCACGCTCACTCCCGCGCCGTTTGAATCGGCAGCGACGTCAGCGCAATCCCCTTGTTGGTCTCGCCAAAATAATTGGCCGACCACTCATTTTGAAACAAGATCACCGGGTTCTTGCCAATGTCATAGGCAATCTTGGCCCCCGTCGGCAATGACAACGCGTCGAGATCGTCTTCCTTGATGTCCGTTGGCAGCCAGCGCACCACCGACCACGGGGCGGATTCCAGGCGCGACTCCGCGCCGTACTCGCTCTCCAGCCGGAATTGCACCACTTCAAACTGCAATGGCCCGACCGCCGCCAGCAGCGGCGTCTTGATCGAGGAATTGCGCAAATACAGCGCCTGAATCACACCCTCCTGCAACAACTGATCCAGCCCCTGACGGAACTGTTTGTACTTGGCCGTATTCGGATTGTGCAGATAGGAAAACGACTCCGGCGTAAACCGTGGGATTTCCTTGTAAAGAATCTTGGGATCCGTCGTCAACGTGTCGCCAATGCCAAAGCCATCATGCCCCACCAGCCCGATCACATCCCCCGGCCAGGCCTCATCCACCGTTTCCCGCTCGTTGCCAAACAGCTTGTGCGAACTCGAGAGCCGAACCTTCTTCTCGGACCGCGAATGATGCACCGTCATGTCGCGCTCAAACTTGCCCGAGCACACGCGCACAAACGCAATGCGATCGCGGTGCCGCGGATCCATGTTCGCCTGAATCTTGAAAATGAAACCCGAAAACTCTGGATTTTCCGGCGAAATCTCAATGCCACCCATCATGCGCGGCTTGGGTGCCGGCGAAAACCGCAGGAACCCGTCGAGCAGCAATTGCACCCCAAAGTTGTTGATACCGCTGCCGAAAAACACCGGCGTGGTCAGCCCCGCCAGCACCGAATCCAGATTGAATTCATGCCCGGCAATTTCGAGCATTTCCAATTCCTCGACCGTCCGGTTAAACGTCTCGTCATTCAGCCGGCTGCGAATTTCCGGATCCGCCAGTCCGCCGACCTCCACGGGCGCGCGATGCTGCCCGCCAACCGTGCGTTCAAACAGATGAAACTGTTTCGCCTGCCGGTCGTACACGCCCTGAAATTCAAACCCGTTGCCAATCGGCCAGTTGATCGGAAACGCGCCAATGCCCAGCACCCGCTCCAGCTCATCGATCAGTTCGAGCGGACTTTTCATTGGCCGGTCGCACTTGTTCATGAACGTGAAAATTGGCACGCCGCGCTGGCGGCAGACCTCGAACAGCTTGCGCGTCTGCGGCTCAATACCCTTGGCCGAGTCAATCACCATCACCACGGAATCCACGGCCGTCAGCACGCGGTAGGTGTCCTCGGAAAAGTCTTTGTGACCGGGCGTGTCGAGCAGGTTGATGCGAAAGCC
>CAIJGS010000208.1 GCA_903820285.1 uncultured Verrucomicrobia subdivision 3 bacterium
CGAGGAAACCGAAGAACAAAGAACCCACAACAAAGGGGACATTCTTTCGTGAGTTAACAGGGGGACATTTCTAAAGAGTTTTGACAGTCGCAACGTGTTGCTTGTCGGTGGGAGTTCAAAATCAGAATGAAAAATGAGTTGCAAAAATATGAAGCAGGACGAAAATGACCCAAATTACAAAAAAGAGTCCACGCCGGTCGTGGGCATTAAACCATGTGGGAAATCCCAGTTGCGCTCATGAAAAAACAAATACATGTCTCCGCCATGATCCTCGCCGCTTGGTTGATCACGCAACTGACAACCCTCGCCGCCGCTCAATCGGCGCCGGTGCCACCATCGACAACGGATTTCCAAATCACTTTAGGCGGCGAAGTTGGGGGCGCAGCGGAAGCCAACCTGGCGCGTTTCCGCTCCTCACCTTTCGACTCCGTGCCCTGGCTACGCGCCGATCTCACCGGCGAAAACGCAGAGGAATTCAACAAGATCGTTGAGGGCGGCATGCCGTTTCGGCCGTTCAAGAATTACTCGGGCGACATATCGGGACGTTTCATTGAAATCATGGCGTTGAACGCACAGCGTTCCTCTGAGACGAATCCCGTCTTGCGTGAACTGCTGAAAGAGGTGCCGCAAAATCAGCGGGCGGGCGGTTACTTTTGTGCTTCCGGGGAAATCAACTGGCAACAACCCATTGACCGCAGCCGCCGGGGTGACAGCCGCCTAATGTTGCCGGCGTTATGGGGCAACGCGCGAATACTTTGCGGGTTGGTCGAAGCCAGCCGCGCATTTCCAGAAAACCATGATGTCTTGGCCACGGCAATAAAGCTCGGCGATTTTTATGTCGGCGTGGTTCCGCGGTTCACCGACCCGGCGCGCATGTTGGAATATACCAACGGCACCAGCTATGCTTCCGGCTATATTACCTGCTGGTTCCCGGCCATGGAAGGTCTGGTGAAGTTATCCGTTCTCACCGGCGACCAGAAATACCTGGAGGCCGCCAAGACCATCTCCAAGTTCTATCAATCTCTTGATCGCATTCCCCTTGACCATTCCCACGGCATGCTCTGCTGTCAGGTATCGCTGCTGCTCCTGTTTGAAGCCACGAAAGATGCGTCCTACCGTGAGCGCGTCGAGAAACGCTGGGATGATCTAGTGCATGGCGGCTACATCAGTCCGGCGGGCGGTATTCTGGAGAAATGCCGGGTGGCGGACGGGCGGGATGAAGGTTGTGCCGAAGCCGACTGGTTGCGCCTGAATCTGGAGTTGGGCCGCGTGACTCACAAATCTCGTTACTGGGACATGGCCGAGCGCCTTTTGAACAATCAATTTCTACAAAATCAGGTGGCGGATGGCGGCTTCGGACATCACGCCATCCTCTGTGATAAGGAGGGTGTCCGTGGCTTCGGCCGTAACATCCTGGAATCAACCTGGTGCTGCGATTACCACGGTCAGATTGGCTTCGTGAATCTGCGCTCGCATTTGCTGGAGTGCAACGCCGCCGGTTTGACTTGCAATCTGGCGCTGGAATTTGCCGCCAGGGGATCCGCCGGCACGATGAAATCCACTTTGAGCCCGGGGGCTTCGGCAGGCGAAGTGATGCGCCAGCGGATTCAGCTAGACGATTTACCCGCCAGCGTGGTGCGGATACGCCAACCGCAATGGGCGGATTCTGTGACTGCGATTGCCGCCGATGGCTCGGCTTTGCCATTGATAATCAAGAATGGTTATTGCGCCACCAAAAAGCCGGTCACGAGCGTGGAATTCGTTTATGCCGGCGGCGTTTATGCGGAAGGCCGGCGATGCAATCGCCTGCCGAATGGCCCGGTTGCCGGTCAGCCGTTCGCGCTCGGTTTCGGACCGAAACTATTTGCCGCCGGTAATCAATCGATGACCTTGCCCGCCTGGCCCACCACCGTTGGAGCGCTTCATGCCCAGGGCTGGGAGCTTTTCTCCTCCGCGTTGCGCGGCAAAGATTTTAGATTTGTTTTTGATCATTAAAAGGTCACACATTTTGCGGAGATTCGGCACACACCGGCGGAAATCTCCAATTTCTTTCGCTCCACCCTCACGCTTTCCGGCGCGGTGGTAAATGAAGAAGCCGTCCTGAAGACCGATCTGGCGGGCCTCAAACCTGCCGCCCGCGAAGCCCTCGGTGGCGCCACGCGGCTCGAAGTCGCGTTCGAGCCGGTCGCCGCCAAGCATGTAACCTTGTTGCATCGCGCGCACCCGCTCGTTGAGGGTCTCGCCTCTTACGTTCTGAATTCCGCGCTCGACCCGTTGCTCGGCGGCCTCGCCCGGCGCGCGGGTGTCATCCGCTCGAAGACCGTGACGACGCGCACCACCTTGATGCTCCTGCGGCTCCGCTTCCACATCGTTACCACCACGCGTGACGGCGAACGCCATTTGCTCGCCGAGGATGCGCTGCTCACCGCTTTCACCGGCGACCCGGCCGCCCCGCAATGGCTGCCGGAGGCAGATGCGGAAAAACTCATCGCCGTGAAGCCGGACGCCAGCGTGCCGCCCGACATCGCCATTCACCACCTCGTTTCGGTGACGGATCATTTGCCCACCATGAATCCAGTGCTCGACGAATTTGCCCGGAAGCGCGGCCAAGAACTGCTCGCCGCCCATCGTTGCGTCCGCAGCGCCGCCGGTGCCAAAGGCAGCTACCGCATTGACCACAGCCCGCCGGATGTGCTCGGCATCTACATCTTTTTACCGGCGGTCAAGTTATGAAATGGAATCTCCCTATGGCCGCTCATTCAAGACCTCGTAACAGCCGAGGACCACGATTCGCGAAGCGAACGCTTCTTGTTGGGCAACAACTTTGTGGCGGGCTTGGGAAGCCAAACGAGGCTTAAATTAAAAAATATTAGAGCCCCCTCATGTCGGCTGCCACGCTATTGGAAACGCTCCGGCCGACCGGCAGATTTTGCACGCAGTGCGTGCAAAATTCAGTGATTGCTGGATTGTGTCCGCAGTTCGGGCACAATTGGCGGGTGTTTGGATTATGCAATCGGTGATTGCACAATGTGCCGGCAGCCGAATTGTCGCCGCACTGCGGCGACAATCTGTCCGAGAGGAAAGCGCATCATGAAACGAAAACTGAAACTTGTAAGAAGTTCGTCACTTACTCCCGCCAAGAGCGGCGCGAAGGGACTGCTGGCAGATGTGCGGGAACTCATCCTGTCGGCGCGCCAATCCGTCGCGCGAACGGTGGATGCCACCCTCGCGCTGCATTACTGGGAAGTCGGGCGGCGTATCCGGCAGGACATCCTGAAGGAGAAGCGAGCTGATTACGGAGCGCAGATTGTCGTGACACTGTCACGACAATTGGAAAGTGAGTTTGGCCGGGGCTACGCGGACAAAAACCTCCGCCGGATGGTGCAGTTTGCGGAAGTGTTTCCGGTCGCAAAGATTGTCGTGACGCTGTCACGACAATTGGGTTGGAGCCATTTCGTGGCGCTGATTCCCATCGGCGATTCACTGCAACGGGAGTTCTACGCCGAAATGTGCCGGATGGAGCGGTGGAACGTCCGCACCCTGCGGAAGAAAATCGGCGGGATGCTGTTCGAGCGCACCGCTCTTTCGAAGAAACCGGAAAAGCTCATCCGGCAGGAACTCGCCGCGCTACGCGATGACGACCGGCTCACGCCCGATCTGGTTTTTCGCGATCCCTATTGCCTAGATTTTCTCGGACTGAAGGACTCTTACGCTGAAAAAGACCTCGAGGCGGCGATTTTACGTGAGATGGAGTCGTTCATCCTCGAACTGGGCGTGGGGTTCTGTTTCGTGGCGCGGCAGAAGCGGATGCAGATTGACGATGAGGATTACCATCTGGATCTGTTGTTTTACCACCGGAAGCTGCGCCGGTTGGTGGCGATTGATCTGAAGCTGCGGAATTTCGAGGCTGGGGACAAGGGGCAGATGGAACTCTACCTGAACTGGCTCAAGCGTCACGAGTGCGAACCGGGCGAGGCCGAACCGCTGGGGATCATCCTGTGCGCGGGCCGGCGGGCGCAGCATGTCGAGTTGCTGGAGTTAGAAAAGAGCGGAATTCACGTGGCGGCCTATTGGACAAAGGTGCTGCCGAAGAAACAACTCGAACGAAAGTTGCACGACGCCGTGTTGCTGGCCCGGGCGCGACTGCAATCCGCCCAAGATAAAACCAAAGGGAAAAATGCGTGAGGTTGTTCCAATTGGCCCTATGAAAAAATCCGGGCGTGACTTGTCTCCATGAAGTCGCCCGCATCCTTCATCGCCATCACGTCCGAAGGCGGACTGCTGCCGGCGGATTTTCTGCATGAGCTGCCCGATCCCAAAACCACCATCGATGGCGTCACGCCCGTAGCCTATCATCTGGCCGAAGGCGAGCGGCTGAATGAGCAGATCAATCGTAGCTGGAACCGGCTCAAAGGCTGCTGGGAGAATTTCAAAAAGGCCATCGCCGCAAAACCTGCCGGTGAATCTACGACCACTGATACGCGCGAACGGTGGCTGTTGCCGCTGTTTCAGGAACTCGGTTTCGGCCGCGTCACCACCGCCAAGCCCATTGAAGTGGACTGCCACAGCTATCCAGTTTCCCACGGTTGGAATCAAGTGCCCATCCACCTTGTCGGTTCCCACGCGGATCTGGACGTCCGCACGCCGGGTGCCGTTGGCTCTGCGAAAGCCAGTCCGCATTCGCTTGTTCAATCGGCACTCAATGCAAGCGAGGCCCACCTCTGGGGCATCGCGTCCAACGGCCTTAACCTGCGCTTGCTCCGCGACAATGTCGCCCTGACTCGTCTGGCTTACGTCGAGTTTGATCTTCAAGCCATGTTCGACGGCGACCTCTACTCCGAGTTCTTCGTCCTCTGGCTCGTGTGCCATCAATCGCGTTTCGAGGGCGAGAAGCCCGCTCAATATTGGCTCGAACGCTGGAAAAAATCTGCCGAGGATAAAACGTGGCGCGCCCTCGAAGATCTTTACCCCGGCGTCAAAAAAGCCAACGCCGCTTTAGGAACAGGACTCGTCTCGCATCCGGGCAATACCGCGCTGCGCGAAAAACTCCGCACCGGCAAACTGACCACTCAGGAGTTTTACCGCCAAGTCCTGCGCGTCATCTACCGGATGCTGTTCCAGTTGGTCGCCGAAGATCGCGACTTGTTGCACCCACCATTCATCGCCAGCACCGTCGGCGCAGGTTCTTCGCCCACGGGAGTGGGAGAAGGTGCCCGCAGGGCGGATGAGGGTCGTCCGGGAGAAAACCAATCAAGCACCGAATCCGACGCACTCAAAGCCCGTCGCCGCTATCTCGATTTTTATTCCATCGCGCGGCTGCGGTCGCTGACACTCTACCGCTCGGGCACGCCGCATCCCGACCTCTGGCAAGTTTTCCAATTTGTCACCGCCAAACTCGGCAGCGACACCGGCTGTCCGGAACGCGCGCTGCCGCCCTTGGGCAGCTTCTTGTGGTCGGCGGCGCAGTCCACGCCCGACCGGCTCGACAGCCTTATTTCCAATCGCCACTTCCTCGAAGCCGTTCACGCGATCGCGTTCGTTCAGGATGGCAATGTCCGCCGCGCGGTGGACTACAAGAACCTCGGCTCGGAAGAACTCGGCAGCGTCTATCAGGGTTTACTGGAAATGCACCCGCGCATCAACGCCGATGCCGGCAGCTTCGAACTCGATACCGCCGCCGGCAACGAACGTAAAACCAGCGGCAGCTATTACACACCCGATTCGCTTGTCCAATGCCTGCTCGACTTCGCGCTCGAACCTGTCATCGCCGAGCGGTTGGCCAAGGCAAAGACGTCGAAGGAAAAAGATGCTGCGTTGTTGAGCCTCAAAGTCTGCGACATGGCTGCTGGCTCCGTCCACTTCATCATTCGCGCCGGCCACCGCATCGCGCGGCATCTCGCACGCCGGCGCAGTGGTGAGGAAGAACCGAGTCCGCGCGTCTATCAGACCGCCCGGCGCGACGACATCGGTCACTGCCTTTATGGCGTGGATATCAATCCCATGGCCGTCGAGCTGTGCAAAGTCACCCTCTGGCTCGAAGCCCTCGAACCCGGCAAACCGCTCTCCTTTCTCGACCACCACATCCGCTGCGGCAACTGCCTGCTTGGCGCAACGCCCGAACTCATCGCCGCCGGTCTGCCCGACGACGCCTTTGAAGCCATCGAAGGCGATGATAAGGCCGCCTGTGCCAGCCTCAAGAAACTGAACCGCGCGCAAGCCGGCGAGGAAAATGTCATTCGCCATATTGAGCTACACCCCGGCCTGAACATCCTTTGGGCCAAGCCCCGTCCGCAAACGGAAAAGCCTCGTCTGGGTGAGCAGGGCGTGTTCGGCCACGCGTCAGGTAAAACGACCTTCTGCCGGTTGCTCCGGCATGTGCTCGGCGAAAAGCATTTCGGCACCGTCGATTTGCAGGCCCGGGTCCGGAAAGCATTCCGCGGCAGCTGGGTGGTCGGCGAAGTGCGATTGAATCAGGAATCGTGGCTGGTGTGCCGGCCATTCACCTTGCAAAGCACGGGGCGCACTAACGGCTTAGTAACGATTGAAGCCCGGTTTTTGACCGGGCGGGCGTGGCCTGCTTGGATGCGGCTAATACAGTGCGGTTTGGTTTGACGGGAGATGGCCGGTTGATCGACAACTTGGGAACCGCGACTGGGGCGGGGGTGGTGCAACTTTATAATGGCCGGGCGCAGATCAGTCTGCAAATGACGGGAAACTTTGCAGCGGCGAGCGTCGCCACGACGGGGCTGAAAACCGCCGTTTTTAACTTGACCGATGCCAGTCCATAAGAAGCATTTTACATGAAAAAAATAGTATTGTTGTTTGGTTTGGTTTTGTTGGGAGCCCGGCTGATCCGGGCCGATAGCCTGGCTGCGGTTTATTTTACCGTCCGCCCGGGAGCGCTCGCCGAAGCCAAGGCCCGCTTGGCGGCCCATGACCCGGCTTTGGAACCGGCGCTGGCAGCCTTGGTGAAAGTGGCCGACAAGGCGCTTAAATTGCCGCCGACTTCGGTGATGGATAAAGGCAAAGTTCCGCCGAGCGGAGATAAGCACGATTACATGAGCCAGGCGCCTTATTTCTGGCCTGACCCTGCCAAGCCAGACGGGCTTCCATACATCCGGCATGACGGCAAAGTAAACCCGGAAAGCCGGGATGAAATGTTTGATCATGGTCGCTTGGGCAAAATGGCCGGAAATGTCGAAACGCTGGCGCTGGCCTATTATTTCACGGGCAAGGAGGCTTACGCCGAACATGCAGCGGAAGATTTGCGGGTCTGGTTTCTGGAGCCCGCCACCCGCATGAATCCCAGCCTACAATTTGCGCAAGCGGTGCCCGGTGAGAACATGGGGCGCGGCACCGGGATTCTGGAAGGCCGGTCCGTAGCCGTGGCTGCCGATGCGGCGCAACTCCTCGACGGATCAGCCGCTTGGACCATGGCGGATCGTAGCGCTTTCAAAACCTGGCTGGCTACCTATTTGAACTGGCTGCTGACCAGCCGGAATGGCCAGGCGGAAGCGGGTGCCCGTAACAATCATGGAACCTTTTATGACGTGCAGGCCATGGAACTGGCGCTGGTACTGGGTAAAATCGATGCGGCCGCAAAAATTGCCGAAGCGGCCAAGCAGAAGCGCATTGCCATCCAAATCGAAGCCGATGGCCGCCAGCCGTTGGAGTTGGCGCGGACGGCGTCGTTCGGTTATTCGCATTTCAATCTGGAAGCGCTCTACACGCTAGCCACGTTGTCTGAGCATGTGGGGGTGGATCTGTGGCGGGTACGTTTGGCAAATGGACAATATGCTTTGGCCCAGGCGCTGGATTTTATGTTGCCCTTTGTCGCCGGTACGTCCAAGACCTGGCCTTTCGAACAGATCAAGGATTTCAACCCGGCCTCATTTGCGCCGCAACTGCGGGCGGCGGCGCGGGAGTATCGGCAGCCGAAATACGAGCAGGTGCTGGCCGGGTTCTCCGAGTCAGCCGCTGACCGAATGCAATTGTTGGATCCGATTCCGGCAAGGCACCGTCCGGATGTTGGTGCCATTGACCGCGAACGCATTTTGAAAAAGGCGGGTGAGGTGCTGACGCTGGCACCGATCACCATCACCGCCTATGCCGCGCCTCTGAGCACCGGCGGGCACAACGACTATTATTCCAATGGCGATTACTGGTGGCCGGACCCGAATAAACCCGGCGGCCTGCCCTATATTCAAAGGGACGGCCAGACCAATCCCGCCAATTTCAACCAACATCGGCTGGCCCTCCGCCGTTTGCGGGATGCCGTGGCTGCGCTCGGGGCGGCGTACGAGTTGACCGGCGATGACCGTTACGCTGCGAAGGCTAATGAATTGCTGCACGTGTTTTTTCTGGACCCGGCCACGCGCATGAACCCGCACCTGAAGTATGCGCAGGCGGTGCCCGGGGTTTCACCCGGTCGTGGCATTGGCATTATCGACACCCTGCACCTCATTGAAGTTCCCGCCGCCGTTGACAGGCTTAAAAAATCCGGCGCCTTTCCGGCTGGAACAGTGTCTGGCTTGCAACAGTGGTTTCGCGAGTATACGGCCTGGATGCTGGCCAGCGAGAATGGCCACACGGAAGCCGCTGCGAAGAACAACCACGCGGTCGCCTATTGGTTGCAAGTGGCGGTATTTGCCAAGTTCGCCGGCGAGGCGGCGCCGCTGGCGGAGTGTCGCCGCCAGTTCAAGGAGGTTTTCGTACCCGGCCAGATGGCCGCTGATGGCAGCTTTCCCCAAGAACTGAAGCGCACGAAGCCTTATGGCTACTCCCTTTTTCAACTCGATAACATGGTCACGCTGTGCCAAGTGCTGAGCACGCCGGCAGACAATCTTTGGAACTTTACTTTGCCGGATGGGCGCAACATTCACCGCGCGGTCGAATATCTTTATCCCTTCGTGGCGAATAAATCGAAGTGGCCGCTCAAGCCGGATGTGCAGGCTTGGGACGGTTGGCCTGCGCGGCAATCGGCGCTACTGTTTGCCGGGTTGGCGTTGGATCAACCCAAATATCTGGAGCTTTGGAGCACCCTCAAGCCGGATCCTGCCGATGAAGAAGTACAACGAAATATCGCCATTACCCAACCGGTCTTATGGTTGCCGGATTCCAACTGATGGTTCGCACCAATTGGCAACCGGTGGAGTCACCCGCCGGTTTCACGATGTTGCCCGCCTGCGGCCTTGTCTATCGCATGCTTCTAGATAACTTTGAACCATGTCCCTGCGCCCGCATCATTGGCACATTTTCCTAATGATGGCGGGCTGTTTTGGCTCGGCGGACGGGAAACGCTGCTGGCCTACGATTCGCTGGGTTGGTCTTGCCGGGCTTGGCAGACTGATTAAGGGTTGCCGGACAACAGCTTTACCGGCGTGGCCCAAACGGTAACGGTTATCTTTGGATTGACACCTATGGTCGGCAATTGGATTTTAACGGCGTAGAATTCAAAACTATTCCGCAGGCCACCCTGTTCCAGAAATCCGTCTCTACCATGCTGCTGGATCAGCATGGCCGGCTGTGGCTCTGGTTTGACGCGGGGGCGGTGATTTGTCTGAATTCCAACTCAGACCGGACTTTTGAAAACGCGAAGGGATTGCCCACCGATCGTATCGCTGCCATAGCCGAAAATCGGAAGGGAGCTATCTCCAAACAGGATTCGTCAAAATGTTCTTATACTGCATTTGGTAGCTGAGTCCGGAGCGGGTGGGGAATGCGAGGAAGATGTTGGAGCCACTGCGCGCGGCATTGCTGTAAAGTCCGGCAGCGTAAACGACGCTTGAAAACTCTTTCCTTGAGCGCCGTTTACATTGACCGACAAAACGATCGTCGGTGAAAGCTGGGTCACCGTCACGCCCGGGTCGGCGGATAACAGGCTCAGGGCGGACCGGTTCAGCGTTATTTTGATGACACCGGTGTTGGTTTGGGTGGGGTCGGAAATTCCCAGGGAAAGCGTGTTGTGATTCTCCAGCGTGATCACCGAGGCGCTGTTATTCGCGGTGATAAAATCGGCGGAAGCGATGCCGATGCTCCAGAAATTCGCAGCAACAACTCTGAGCGCGGGCTTTTTTACCGCCTGCAGCGTCGGAGTGTTGGTCAGGACTACGATGTCTGGACTGAGGGCGTAATTGCTGACGCTACCAACGCTCAAATTTGGCAGCAGGACGTAGGCATAGGTGGCGTTTGTCGGTTGGGTTCCGTGTTTGAAATATAGTTTCAGGTAATTGTCGGTGCAAGTGGTGGTCGAGGCACCGACATCAATGCTCGACCAGGTGCCGCTGACGGTTGCGAAGGTCGCCAGCAGATTGGTGGCGCCGCCGGGAAAATAGTATCCAGCCACGCCATCCAGCGCGCACCATGAGACGCTGGTGAGATTCGAACTCCAACCGGTCACAGGCGCAATGCTGACTCCATTGATCCAGAAATTATTCGTCGGCGAAGCGCCCAGCCGGCGGTTTTCAACCGTCGTTTCAATCCGGTTCGCGTCATTGCACGTGATCCCGGCCCCGAGACAAACCACTTCGTTGTCAAACATGAACCAAGATTTTTTTGAATATAAAGTTGTACCGTAGGCGTGCTGGGCCATACCGGCCACGCCATATTTGTTGCCTACCTGGGCCCCGCCGACCCAATTCTGATCGGTTACAGATGATGACGGGGTAGCGTTGGTTTCCGCAGTCGTTCCGGGCAGGTGATACCAATCTATGGTCGGCCAGCAATCACCCGTGAATTGGGTTTCGTTGGTTCCGAGGTAAAGATAGGTCATGCCATCCCCGGTGAACCAGCCTTTCAAATTTGAACTGCTGAACAAGTTTTCATAGTTGGCGATGCGCGCGGAGGACAGACTAAGCCCAAAGCCAAAGCCGCTGCGCAGCGCCACTACGCGGTCCATGTTTGCGAAATGAAATTGTCCCGGCGGCGGGATCGGCGCATGGATGAAATTGGTCAGCGCGTTTGCCACGACCGGCGGGGCGAAATTGGCCACCTTGCCAATATCGGAAAGCACCGTGGCCCCATCCGTGGTTTCCGTCGAAGTTGGCCATGACATGGCGCGTCCGCGCACCATGTCCATCATCGCCCCATTATAGATCAGCGGTTCGAAGGAGTTGGTTATCCACCCATAAACTTTGGCGAGATTGGTATTGGTGATGACCCAGGGCGACCCTTGGAGCAGGTTCACCAGCGTGGCGACGTCGCCCAGCAGCACATAACCGTAATGCCCCGTGTACGCAATGTTGCCATGAAAAACAAATGAACCGTCATGATAAAAACCGTCCCCGCTGGTTACGCAAGGAAACACTTTGCTCAAATTGGTCTGGGCCTCAGTTAGTTTGGCGGCATTCTTTCCCAAGATGCCGCGAACGGCCATTGCCAGGACCACGTCTGAGGTGTTGGCCCCCGTCAGTCCGCTCCAGTTGAACCCGGTGCTGAGGAACACGCCGTCTGGCCCCATATAATCCACGGCGGTGCAATAGTTGGTAATTTGCGCACCGGTCAATCCGGAATAAAATAACACCTCAGTGTTGTTGAGGGATTGAGGGACGGCGATTTCCCAATCATGCCAGTTATCATAATAAGTCGCGTTGGTGGTAAACACTTTGGCGGCCATCCAATCAAGCCCCTTGGAAATGGCCGCCGCCAGGCTGGAATCCCCATACAAGGAACAACCCGGGGTGGCCCACGCCAGGGCCATGGCCTGCAAACGGTTGTAAGTGGAGGTGATATTGGCCGAAACTGAGCCCAGGGGAAGGTCGCTCCACAGGTAAAAGTTGGTGCTGGAAGGCGTCGCGTTCAGCGAACTTTGATAACCACTGGCTTTGCTGGCAATGCTGGAAAGGGTGGAGTTATTTGTCCCGTTGCTGATTAAGGTGCTTTGCCAGGTGAGACGCAGGCTGTCAAACGAATCGGAACGCGCCATGCCAAGCAAGGTTAGAAAAAGTGCCAGATTCAAAATGGCAATTGCACGCGCTCGCCACATAACGGCCATTGATTAATCCGAATGATGGTTGAACACCTCGGCTGCTGCTGGCGGTTGGTATTGCGGGTTTACAATAGATTTAATGATTTCCAGTCCGGCCTTTTGCGTTGCCTGCTGGCTCCCGCCAACCTCGATGGTGTATTGGCCGGCGGACTGCTCGCGTACGCCGTTTTTATTCACGAAGGCGAGTTGGAAGGGAGTGAGGGTAAACACCACGGTTTTCACTTCGGACGGCTGAAGGTTGATACGGATAAATCCCCGCAGCGCCCGGATTGGCAAGCTCATGTCGCTTGTAGCGTCTTGACGGCTGACATATAATTCAACCACCTCGTCACCGGCGATATTTCCGGCATTTTTAACCTGCACACTGATGGTTTGGGTGTCATGCTGGCCGGGCTTGACCGCCAAAGCGGAATATCCAAAGGTGGTGAAGCTGAGGCCATCGCCAAAAGCGAACAGGGGATGGCCTTTAAAATAGCGGTAAGTGCGGCCTTCCATGTGGTAATCATCGAACGGCGGCAGATCTTTTTCGGTGCGGTAAAAGGTGACCGGCAGACGTCCGGCCGGGTTGTAATCACCGAATAGCACATCGGCAACGGCTTCGCCGCCGCGCGGTCCAGGATACCAGGCTTCCAAAATGGCCGGGACATTTTCCGCAGCCCAGTTGACCGCCAGGGCGGAACCATTCATCAGGACAAGGGCGGTCGGTTTTTTGAGGATCATTATTTTTTTCAGCAGGTTTTCTTGTGCCGGGCAAAGCGCCAATGTTTTGCGGTCGCCGCCATCGCCTTCTTCCCCTTCCACGTGGGGGTTGATGCCCATAACCATGATAATTTGGTCGGCCTGCCGGGCGGTTTCCAGCGCTTCGGCCAACTGCTGCCGGCTGCCGCTGCTAATGTCGGAGCCTTGGGTGTAAAGCACCCGTGCTTTTCCAGCCAGTTTTTTTTGGATTCCGGCCAGCACGGTGGTGACGTTGGAAGGTGTGCCGTTATAGTTGCCCACCATCAAACTGCTCTCATCCGTGTTCGTGTCGTCGGCGTTGGGCCCGATCACGGCCACCGTACCCATTTTGGCGAAGGGCAACGTTTTGGCCGTGTTCTTGAGCAGCACCATCGATTCTTGGGCCACTTTGTAATTCAGTTCGTTATGTGCGGGGGAGTCATTAACGGTGTAGGGGATTTGGGCATATTTGACATGGTCGACCGGGTCAAACAGGCCCAAGCGGATGCGTGCCTCCATGGAGCGCAAGAGCGCCCGGTCAATGTCCGCCTCGGTGCATTCGCCCTGGCGCAGGGCCTCGCCCAAAAAACGGTAGGTATCACCGCTGTTGATATCCAGGCCGTTTTTGAGCGCGCGGGCCGCCGCCGCCGAAGCGGACGGTGCAAGATGATGGCTGGCGTAGATATCTCTAACCGAGTCTACATCCGAAACCGTATAGCCTTGGAAACCCCATTGGCCGCGGAGGATGTCGGTGAGGAGCAGTTTGCTGGAGGAACACGATTCGCCGCGCAGACGGTTGTAGGCACCCATGAGGGAATAAGCTTTGCCTTCGCGCACGCACGCCTCAAAGGCGGGGAGATAGGTTTCCCATAAATCTTGATCTGATACCTCTGCATCAAAAACATGGCGTAACGATTCCGGACCGCTATGGACGGCAAAATGCTTGGGCGAGGCAATGACCTTGAGGAAATTCGGGTCGTCACCCTGAAGGCCCGTGACGAAAGCCACGCCAAAACGACCGGTCAGGTACGGGTCTTCGCCGTAGGTTTCCTGTCCCCGTCCCCAGCGCGGATCGCGGAAGATGTTGACGTTGGGCGACCACATATCGAGGCCGAAGTAACGTTCGGTGGCGCCGCCACTGAGGCGGGCGGCTTCATTGTGCTTGGCCCGGGCCTCGTCACCCATGGCGGCGGCGGCGTTGTGCCAGAGTTCCGGGTCCCACGTTGCCGCGCCGGCGATCGCTTGGGGAAATACGGTGGCCACGCCCGCCCGGGCGACTCCGTGCAGGCACTCATTCCACCAGTCATAGGCTGGAATACCCAGCCGGGGAATGCCCGGTGCGCTCATCATGATTTGGGAAATTCTCTCCGCCACGGACAGTCGGCGCACCAAATCGGCCGCCCGTTCTGCGGGTGGTCTGGCCGTGTCTTTCCATAATTCCGGGCCGGCTACTTGGGGGATTCGTTTCAAGGGCTCCTCCAGTCGGTCGGCCGTCGCTTGCAGGGTGGCGGCGGTGGCTTGCGTAACGACCTTACCTGCGGCGTCGCTCACGCGGATAGCAGAAAATATGGCGTTCCCAACCTCGCCCGAAAAAGTGACCGTTAAAGGACCCCGCGAACTGTCCGGCTGGTGATTAACCCGGCCATGAAGTTTCAAGGGTTTGCCTTTGCCGGTTTTTTGGAAAATGTCCACCTTGGCTGCCAGCACGGTTTCTCCAGCCCGGATGGTCATGATCCTTCGGCCTGGCTCATCGAGATAATTCTCGGCGGCCTCGACCGTCACGTCATACCGGCCTGCGGGCAAACCCGGGAACGCCACGGTCAATTGCTTGCCAAATACTTCCGGACTTCCATTCGTAGCGCGGAAGTCGCCGCCGGTTAGCACGGGCTCGGGCGTCTCACCGAAACCCGCCGCTGGATAAAAAGCCAAGGCAGCGGCCAGCAGCAAACCGGCTGGAATTAAACGGGCCTTAAACATTCTCATAATTTTGATTTTCATTGGCGACACCTTGGTGAACGGATGGTCGAATAATGTAATTGGACGGCTGATGCCGGCGGCAGCATCGCTACTTCCTCCGGATGACCGGTTTTAACCAGTCAACCTGATTACCTTTCTTGCCGGCTCCCGGGGCTTCCGCCTGCAATTCTAATTTTTGAATCCCGGCGATGGATATGGATACGGGCTTGGCGCCATCGGCCTGTTTGATGGCCCCACTTTTCCAGAGTTCCCGGCCATCGCCCACGATGGTGAAGGTGGTGGCGCAGTCTTTGCCGGTGGCATCAATGCCTACCGCCGCTGTGAATTCCTGAAACAGGCCATGCAGATTGTATTCAATGGAGGAACCGGTTTTAATGCCGAAGCCCTGTTCATATTCCTGACCGCCGACGCTCAAGGGAAGACCTAAAGCCGACTGGTTCACCGACAGATTGGAATCGGTTTGATCCGGTGCGGGAGACGAAGGGACCAATTCGGTTAATGAATATTCACGGTGCATGAGGGAATCCAGTTTGAAAGTCAGCGTTTTAATCGGGTTGGTACCAGGAAGGCCGTCTTCCCACACACTGGCCACCGATACTGCGTTTGTTATGCTCGAAACCAGATTCCGGATGGGGAAGATCAGATCCTTGGTTCCGCCGAGGAGTTCGCCATTTAACGACACCCAATATGATCCAACACCTCCGAAGCCCGGCTGGTTCCATTTCACCGAAACTTGATCCAATCCGTTTAATTCAACCCGGGCACCGCCCGGATTGGCAATGGGGTAATGGTACCAAGGTGCGGGCTGGAAACGGACGCTCCAATTGATATCACGCGTACTTTCCGAGGTGAATTCAACGGTGGCCCAACCTTGGTGGTTGGCCACTTTCACCGCCAGTCCATCCGCCTTGGCCAAGTTGATCGTATAATTTTTCTCCGGAGGAAAGGCAAACGTCAGCATGTAAGGGTCGTTTTTGATGACCCGGCTGCGACCGTGAAACGCAGTTTTTTGCGCGTCGTATGACAGTTGAACCAAATCGAACCAGCCTTGGGTCAGATGCCGGCTGGTGGAAAGCAGTTGAATATCCGACGTGGCCGGTACGAGGGTGAGTACCCGGCAACTGGTGGGTTCCAATTCTGCGCTAAAACCTTTCCGGTAAACGCCCAGATATTCGTGATGCCAGAAATCATAGACATGCAGCGGTTGCCCGCCATCAAGGCCCAGCTCAGCCCAATTGAGGCAGATTTGGCTTTTTGCGGTGCCGACGAAGTTAAAGAGTCCAACCACATCGTAGTTTCGGCCGAGGTGATTGACCTTAAGGTCCCAAACCGATTTATGGCGGGGACTGGGAAACAAATCCAGCGGCCGAATATCGACGGCGGGAAAAATCCGGCGATATAACTCAACCCGCTCTTCCGGTAAATCCATCATCCGATCGCTTGCCATCAATGGCTGGCCAGTCAATCCCTGCAGCGTGGCCCAGACGCGCGCCTGTTCGAGGGTCAGCGGCTGGCGCACCATCACCACATCCGGGTCGCTATACCAGAGCGTGTTGTGCAAATAATAGCCGCGCATGGTGGCATCCAGCGAAATCATAAAGCCGTCCCAGCCCGGCATCACATCCCCGCCGGTGCGCCAGCCCTGCGTGAGTCCGGCACCTTCCATAGGGCCTTCCCAGCAGCCGAGCAGGTACCGCTTGGGGCCAATGGTTTTTTGAATGGTTTCCAACGTTTGACGGTAGAGGGCAACGGGATTGGTGGAAGGTTTCTGCATTTGCGCGGCGCAACGCCGGTATTCATCCACCACACAGGGTTGGCCATCAATTTTAAAATAGTCATAGCCCCAACGGGTCAACGTACCGAACAGGTCGTGCAAATAGGTCTTTCCCTCGTCAGTCGAGGGATCCACCAGGTAGTTGCCTTCCCAGGTATCAGAGAGCGTGGTGCCGTCCGGCTTCAGCAAAAAAGCACCGGGATGCTCATGGACAACTTGCTTGCTACTTTGTCCATGCGGAGCAATCCAGAGGCCGGCCTTGAAGCCGAATTGTTCGATTTCAGTGGCGAGCTTGGCCATGCCGCCGGTAAAACGGTTATTGATGGTTGTCCAATCGCGATTCTCCCCGTAGCCACGGCCAACGCCTTCCCAGCCGTCGTCGATTTGAATATAGTTAAGGCCGTAATCTTTGAGATTGTCCGCCAACCACCGGGCGTTTTGCCTGATTTCATCCTCATTAATGTAGTAATAGTAATAATACCAGGAACACCAACCGGAAGGCGGTACCGGGAAAACCGAATTGTCTATGGGCTTGTAATATTTGACGCCCAAATCATCCCGGTAATAGTGGTCCATCACCTTGCCGTCGGTTAGCCGTACTTGGTCTTTGTCCGGGTAAAACCGGCCCTGCGCCAGGGGTGTCTGGATGGCACCCAAGGTCATGACGAACAGATCAGGATTCGCGCCGTCCCGCACGCGGCAGGGAACCGGGTGTACTTCGATCTGGTCCGCCGGCGTCGGCAAGCCAAGAACCGTCATACCTAAAATGAGCAATGAAATTGCCGGCTTCATGATCAGGGAATTAACTCAAAGTTTTCTCAACCAAAAACCGGGCGGCGCGAATGTCGGCCACCCGTTCCGTCCCTTGTTCGCGTTCAATGACTAAGTTTACCTTGGGATTCTCTTGATTCAACGCTTCGAAAAACAATCGCCAATCCACATCGCCCGTGCCGACGACCACTTCCTCGCCCCAGTTGCCCGGCACTTTTGTCCGACGCGCATCCTTAATGTGTACCTGCCGAATCCATGGAGCCAGCACGTGCAACGCCGCCAGCGGGTCGCCCTTGTCATACAAGATCATGTTGGCCGGGTCAAAGTTTACCCCGAGGTTGGGATGGTTGATCTGCCGCAAAACTTGGGCCAATTCAAAGGCGGTTTCCTGGCCGGTTTCCAATCCAATCACAATGCCATATTTCTGGAAGACGGATGCTACCTCATGAAGTCGCTGGCACATCTTCGCGTACGCTGGATCACGTTCGTCATTTGGAAAAAATCCGGCATGGAACGACACCAATTGCAACCCCAGCGTTTGCGCCCGCATGGCGGCCAGATGCATATTTTCAATATTCCGGTGCCACAGCGCATCCGGAGCAATGCCACCCGTTTGCCGGATGGTTTCCAAGGTGGAATAATCTTCTCCAATACAATCGATCATTCCGGAGATGATTTTGATATCATGCGCGCGGAACAGGTGCTCTGCATAAACCCAAATCTTGGGCGCTTCACGAAATGGGGCGAGGGCGAGTTGTATCTGCCGGATGCCGGTGCTCACCAACTTTTCGACCAAGTCTTCCGGGCAGGCGGGCTGCAATGACCAACTGCAAACAGCCAGCCGATGGAGCCGGTCATTCAGCCGGGCAGTGCGCGTGAGTGGCTGCGCTGCCACCGGGTTGCCGTTAAGTTGTTGAATCATATTGGCAGGCTCAGAATCATAGCCGGGCTTGGCGTGGTTGACAGGATGATGAATATGCTGCCTGACCACACTGTTTGTGGTTGCGTTTAAATTTGAATTTGAGCGGCATTACTGGCGGTGACTTGGGTTATTCCTAACGCTGAAATATTCTCGCATGAATGACGATTTTGACGACAGACATTTTGCGTCGAATTTCATGTCCTTTTGCGTTGCGGTTGGTTTTGTCTGACGGAAACCGGTTTGCCCTATTTATGTTCGCAATATCAGGTTAGAAACGGTATGAATCCCTGGGTTTGATGTTTGCCAAGTCCGCAGTTGAGCAACCTGGCAGGATCAAAAACAGCTTGCCCAGCGGCGTTGATCTTGAGCGGAACCAGACATTACACTAGGTTTTCAATCACAAGCGGATGCCTTGAGCCCAAGCTCCGCACGTGCTACCGGACCATCGCCCTATTATTTGTTATAGAGCCGAAGCTTAATTGCCGATTGCGCGGCGTAAAACCAAATTGCGGTATTCGATGCCTGTATGGTCGCCTTGCAGATAAATCGGACCGGGGCGGTCCATCTCCGGCCAGAGCGCGCCGCCGGTAGGCCCGAGCACGGGCTGGTTGTCGATGATCTTAATGCCGTTCAACACCACCGTCACATGCCGGGCAACATAAAGGATATCCACCGTCTGCCATTCGCCGGCGGGTTTTTCGGCGGCAGCGGTGGGGGTGATGCGGCTGTAAATGGCGCCCATATTGTGCGAATTTAGCGGCTTGCCATAGCTGTCAAAAATTTGCACTTCGTCGGTTCCGCGAATATAGACACCGCTGTTGCCATTCTTGGCCAAGCAGGTTTCTACGTGGAGGGAAAAATCCTCAAATTCCGCGACCGTGCGCAAATTGGCGAACTCGAGTTCCGGCTTTCCCGGTTCCGCATCCTTCACGGTATTGACCAGCAGCCCTTGGTCGGCGTGCCAGCCATTGATGACTGAGGACTCAACCGGTTCCCAGCCTGCTAGGTTGGTCCCGTTAAAAAGTTGGATGGGCGGACCAAACTGGATCCGGCTTAGAGTGCGTCTGAAAAGTCATGAAAACTGAGGAATCAAGCCAGTCGGCGGAGTTGGATTCGGATCATGGCGATATAGATCCAAGCCTCGGCACTGGACTCGGTGGTTTCGTAATCCCGCACCAGTCGCCGCTGGCGC
>CAIJGS010000209.1 GCA_903820285.1 uncultured Verrucomicrobia subdivision 3 bacterium
CTGACGCACCCGTAATTTTCCCATCCCAAAATCAGTTTATGCTCATCAAAAAATTCTTGTTCGCCGCCTTCACCGCGTCCGCCTTGGCCGCCTCGGCCCAATTGACCACCAACCTCCCGCCGTCACCGATTGTGCAGTTCTGGGGCGGCGGACGGCATACCATGGTTTTGCTGGCGGACGGTAGCGTGTGGACGTGGGGCAGCAATGTCGCCGGCAAACTCGGTAACAACCAGTCGTCTGCGAACTACAGCGACAACAGCTTCGACAGCTATCTGCCGATCAAGGTGCATGGCCCAAACAACGTGGGCTATTTGAATTCCATCATCGCCGTTTCCGCCGGCGAAGGCGTCAACACCGCGCTGCGCTCCGACGGCACGGTCTGGGCGTGGGGTGACAACGAATTCGCACAGCTCGGCAACGGCACGACGAACAATGCGTGGACGCCGGTGCAAGTCAGTGGCCTGACGAATGTCGTCGCCATCAGCGGCCGCGCCTATCATACGCTGGCGTTGAAAGCGGACGGCACTGTTTGGGCGTGGGGCTGGAACGGCTATGGTCAATTGGGCATCAACTCCACCGCGCCCGTCCTCGTGCCGCAGCAGGTCATCGGGCTGACGAATCCCGCCTCCATCTCCGCCGCCTACACCACCAGCCTTGCTCTCATGTCCAACGGCACGGTGAAAATCTGGGGCACCGGCCGCAAAGGAGAACTGGGTCAGGGCACCAACACCAGCTCCAGCTATGTCCCCATTACTGTATTGGGAATTTCCAACGTGGTTTCGGTGGCCGGGGATTTTCAGGAGCCCGAGGCGCTGAAATCCGATGGCACCATCTGGATGTGGGGTTGGAATAACTTGGGCCAGCTCGGCAACGGCACGTCGTTCGATACGAATCTGCCGGTGCAATCGGTGAACCTGACCAACATGATTTTTGCCGGCGTCACCGGCGATCGCGACAACTGCGCTATAAAGGCGGATCATTCCGTTTGGATTTGGGGGCGTAATTTTAATGGTCAGCTTGGCAACGGCATGACGAATTCCGTGCCGAATCCGTTTCCGCAAAAAATGGCCCCGTTCGGGAACGCCACCGTCGTGGCCGTGCAAACGCCCGACTGGCATAGCCTCGCCCTCGAGGCGGACGGCACCATGTGGGGCTGGGGTTCCAATGACCACGGCCAGCTGGGTAATGGCAACACCAATGATGCCTGGAGCCCCGGCGTGGTCTTGTGGCCGGTAGTTGCCCCGGCTCCGCCCATTGTGGTGGCCGGTGGGAAATCGGGCAACGGCCCGTTTCAACTCACCTTCACCAACAATCCCGGCACGCTGTTTGCCGTCCTGATGTCCACCAATCTGGCTTTGCCCATGAATAACTGGACAACTCTCGGCACGGCGGTGGAAATCTCCTCCGGCCGGTTTCAATTCACCGACCCGTTGGTCACGAACAATCTGCGTCGTTTTTACCGCGTTCGCACGCCATAGGATTAAATGGAATCGTGCAATGCTGCTAATACTAAGTTAAAATAGCCTTATATTTATGCCCGCCTACCTGCGCGTGTTATGCCTCGTCATTGTTTTATGCCTGCCGCGCGCTCGCGCCGACCAGTGGAGCCATTGGGCGCAGGTGCATGTCAATTACACCGAGCCCAACACGCCCTTCGGTTTTCAACTTGCCTGCGACGGCACGAATCTTTTTTATTCCACGCTGCTGAACGGCGTTTATGAAGCTTCCCTGGCCGACGGATATTTCTATCCGCTGCCCATGAATGGCTTTCCCTCGTGGGACGCCAACACCAACACCGACGGCTATGCCGCCGAAAATCTGATCGTGGCGCCGCATGGCACCCTGCTGCTTTCCGGCGCACCGGTGACCGACGACGCGAACGGCTTTGATTTTGTCGATGGCTCGGTCTTGAACACGCTGCCGGCCTTTTACTGGTGGGACACCACGAACCAGATCTGGCAGCCCGCGACCGTCACCGGCAAATCCTATGCCTACACCACCACCGTTGGCAATTTCTGCAACGCGCCCGACGGCTCCGTCTGGGCGTGTTCCGGGTTTGCCAGTTACGCCTACCGGAGCACCGACGACGGTCACAGCTATGTGGCTTACGACATCAATGCCCGTGTGCCCGCGAATTATTTTCCCATTCCCTTCTCGGGTGGTCTGATGACCTTTGGAAAAGTGTTCAGCATCGCCGCCGGCAAGGGCCAGGTCGTCATCGGCTGCGAAGGCGGCGGCTACCTGCACACAACCAACAACGGCACGACCTGGACGAGCCTGGACCCTAACTTCACCAATCCCGCGTCGGTCAATCCGCTTGGCCGCAGCATTGACGCCGCCGTCGCCGGCCTTGATCACTACGGCAATTTTCTTTGTGGCAACAGCGGCCTCGCGCCGATTCCCGGCTATACCAACTGGAGCGGTGCCACGCTCATTGGCTGGCATCCGGCGGATGGCTCCTATTTCAATGCCTCGACTGGATTTCCGCCCGGCTACGGCCCGGCCAAAGTCGTCACGGCCACGGCCTCGGGCGAGACGTTTACCTTCATGGATCAGGATTTTTCACTGCAAGGCGGCGTGTATCGTTCACAGAATGGGAAATCCTGGTCGCAGTTCAATCAGGGCAGCAGCCTCAGTGCAACCTTCGCGCCCGGCCTCACCAACGCCCGTGCCCCGGGCAATTGCATCACCCGGGCCGGCAACCTCATCTTCATCGGCGCGGGTGCCAATTCAGTTTACGTGTTCGATAGCACGCCGCCGCCGATCACGAACCGTCCGCCCGTTGCACTGCCGCAGAACCTCAACATCACGGAAAATACGGCGACGAATCTCACCCTCGCCGGTTATGACGCCGATGGCGACGCGCTGAATTTCACCCTCGTCACGGCACCGCGCCGCGGCACGCTCACCGGCATACCGCCTGCGCTCACCTATACGCCCGCCACCAACACCACCCGCCTGGACAGCTTCGCCTTTGCCGTGGATGATGGCATTACCACTTCCGCGCCAGTGCTCGTGAACATCGCCATCAACGCGCCGACGAATGCGCTGTCCACCGTCGCCTTCACCAGCCCGGCGAATGGGGCGCTCATTATCGGCCCCACGAACGTGACCCTGACGCTCACGGCCAGCAACCCGAGCGGGGTGAGCATCGTGAGTTTTTATTCCACGACCGGCACAAACCTGAATCCGCTGGCCTCGGTAAGCAGCGCACCGTACACCTTAGTTCTCACCAACCTTGCCATTGGAAGTTATACCTTCTCGGCCAACGTCAGCGACAACCACGGTGCCCGCACCTGGTCTGCGCCCGTGAGCATAGACGTGTTGCCCGAAATCCCGCGCGTTAGCGTTCAGCAAATGGATCTGGCCAATGTAGCCGTGAGTTGGCCGCTGGACCTCGACGGGTTTTACGTCGAGGTCGCCAGCGATCTCCAGGGTCCATGGACGCTCTCGCCAGTGCCGCCGATTTTTTACGAGACGAACCAGACCGCGACTATTCCTATGGCGGGCCAGCAATTTTTCCGTCTGATGCGCCCACAGTAAATTGGGGCGATCCTTTGAGCTCGTACGTTCCGGCACCTGCCGGTGCTTCTTGGCTTACTTGCGCACCAGGCTGTCACGCTGGCCCCACTCGGGATTTGGCTGCGGGTAATCGAGATTGTAATTCAGCCCCCGGCTCTCGGGGCGCATCAGCGAGCAGCGCACAATCAGTTCCGCCACGGTGGCGATGTTGCGCAGTTCCAGCAGATCGGACGTGATGTTAAAATTCCAATAGTACTCGTGAATCTCGTCCTGAAGATTCGCGATGCGCTTGGCCGCGCGTTGCAGTCGTTTGTTCGTGCGCACAATGCCGACATAATCCCACATCAGGCGGCGAATTTCATCCCAGTTGTGCGAGACCACGACGAGTTCATCCGCGTTGGTGGCATGACCTGACTGCCACGCGGGAATCTTGATCTCCACGTGAGCCGGCGGTTCCGCCAGAATTTTCAACGCCGCGCGATGCGCGCAGACCAGCGCCTCGAGCAGGGAGTTGCTGGCCAGCCGATTCGCGCCGTGCAGACCGGTGCAGGCCACTTCGCCCACGCCGTACAGTCCGGCGATGTCCGTCTGGCCATTGATATTCGTGAGCACACCGCCACATTGATAATGCGCCGCCGGCACCACGGGAATCGGTTCCTTCGTGATATCAATGCCGTAGCTTAGGCAGGTTTTATAGATGTTCGGAAAATGTTCGATGATGAATTGCGCGGGCCGGTGGGTGATGTCCAGCAGCACATGGTCGGCCCCGGTTTTTTTCATCTCGCTGTCAATCGCGCGCGCCACGATGTCGCGCGGCGCAAGTGATTTCAGGATATGCTGGCCATCCATGAATTCGCGACCATCGAGGGATTTTAACACGCCACCCTCGCCGCGCACGGCTTCGGAAATCAAAAAGGATTTGGCGCGTGGATGATACAGGCAGGTGGGATGGAACTGCACGAACTCCATGTTTGCCACGGTGGCGCCCGCACGGTAGGCCATGGCCACGCCGTCGCCCGTCGCAATGTCGGGATTCGTCGTGTAGAGATACACCTTGCCGCAGCCGCCCGTGGCCAGCAGGGTCACCGGTGCCCGGAAGGTCTGTACCTGCCCGGTCTTCTTTTCAAAAACGTACGCCCCAAGACAGCGGTTCTCGCCCACGTAACCCAACTTCTGGCTGGTGATGAGATCAATCGCCAGGTGATTCTCAAAAATTTCAATGTTCGGCTGCCCGGCCACGGCCGCGAGCAGGGCGCGTTCGATTTCCCGGCCGGTGATGTCCTTGGCATGGAGAATTCGGCGTTTGGAATGGCCGCCCTCCCGACCCAAATCCAGTTCGCGACCGCCGGATGGGCTGGGCAGATCGCGCTCGGTGAATTTCATCCCCAGCTCGATCAGTTCCTGAATGCGCGCCGGGCCTTCCTCCACAATGATGCGAACGACGCTTTCCTTGCACAGGCCCGCACCGGCTTCCAGCGTATCGCGCACATGCAGTTCGAAGGAATCCTCCTTGCTGGTCACGGACGCGATGCCGCCCTGCGCGTAGTTGGTGTTCGA